>NZ_JBWKJG010000006.1:58455-107266 GCF_056432325.1 Streptomyces sp. NPDC045287 | reverse complement strand
CGCGGGCCGCGGCCCCCCACCCCCCCCGGCCCCGGGGGGCCCAACCTCTGCGCGGGGACCCCCCGGGGCGGGGGGGGCGGCCGGCCGCCCGGCCGGGCCCCCCACCGCCCGTGCCGCCGGGAGCGGCGGCGCCCACGCCGCCGTCGGGGGCGGCCGGCCCGTCGCGCGACCCGTCCCGCCCGGGGCGCCACCGGCGCCGGGCCCGTGCCGGCCGGGGACGAACGGCGGGCCTCCCGGGGCCGGCCGGGGCCGGCCGGGGCGGGGCGCGGTGCTTCCGGCCGGTGGGGTCCGGCCCGGCGGTGCGGACGCGGACCGGCGGCGGGTTCGGGCCGGCGGCCGGCTCGGTCAGGGCGCGGCGGCCCGTGCTTCCCGCGCCCTGCCCCCCCCGCACGCCGTAGCCGTCCGCGCGCCGTGGCCGTTCGGACGCCCTGCTCGACGACGACGCCGACGTCCCCCGCCCCGACGTCCCCCGCCCCGGCGGGCCCGCCGGGGCCGACGCGCGCCCGCACCCGTGCGCGGGGGCCACGGCGATGCGGCCCGGCGACGAGGCCCGGCGGGGCGCGGTGCCGCCCCGCGGGACGGCGCCCGCGCCCCGTGCGTCCCGTAGGACGCCACCGACGCCGACGCCGACGGGGCGTCACCCCGCAGCGGGGAGGAGAGCGTCCGCGCCTCCTCGCCCCGGCGGTCCTTCCGCGTCGGCGCGGGAGCCGGGGCCGGAGCCCGGGCCGGTGCCCGCCGTCCCCCTGTCGGCGGCGCCCGCTACAGTGCCCGTGCGCATGCGTGTTCGGGACGCGTGTGGCGGAGCGAAGGGGAGGCCATGCACACGCGACTCAGGGATCTGGCCGAGGAGTTGGCGGCGGTCCTGTGGCGGGAGCACACGCTGTACCGCGAACGGTCGGGCGGCGTCGTCATCCGGGGCGAGCACGTCCGGCGGTGGATCAGCCTCTCGCCCCGCGGCACCCGCGACGACGTGCTCATCCGGGCGGGCCGCATCCTCGACGGCGGCACCACCGCGCCCGCCCGCTCCGAGGTGGTCGTGAGCCTCTCCGCGGGCCGGGACGAGCTGGCCGCCGTCTGCCGCCGCCTGCTGGCCGAGGCCGCCGCCGACGCGGAGCCGTCCGCGGCGGCACGGGCCGAACCCGCCCGCGCGGGCGGGCGGGCCGGGCGGCGCGCCGGCCGCGGCGAGGGCGGCGCCCCCGCGGGGCGTACGGGCGCGTCCCGCTCCGGCAAGGGCCGTTCGCGGCACACGGGCCTGACGTCCTGGGTCGTCCTCCTCGGCGTGATGGCGCTCGTCGGCGTCTACGCCTACCACGCCTCCGCCGCGTACCGCTGACCCCCCGCCGCACCGGCCGCCCGCGCCCGCCGCCCGCCCGGCCCTCGGCCGCGGCGGGAGGCCCGGCCCACGACCCCCGCCCCGGTCGAGGGCGGGGGCGCCGTGCTCGACCGGACCACCAGTTCCGTCGCCAGCTCCACCGGTAAACCGTCCGTCGGCTCGCCCGCCGCCAGCCGCACCAGCAGCGCCAGCGCCGCCCCGGCCATCTCCGCCAGCGGCCGACGCACCGTCGTCAGCCCCGGCACCGCCCACCGCGCCTCCGGCAGGTCGCCGAAGCCCACGACGGCCACGTCGTCCGGCACGCGCAGCCCCCGCTCGGCGAGCGCCCCGTACACGCCCGGCGCCATCGCGTCCGAGCAGACGCACACGGCCGTCGGCGGCTCCGGCAGGTCCAGCAGCTCCAGCGTCCGGCGCCGCGCCCCGTACTCCTCCGGCTCGTCGGGCCCGGTGCGGCGCACGTATTCCGGCCGGTGCGGCAGCCCGGCCGCGGCGAGCGCCTCGTGCCAGCCGGCGCGCCACGCGCATTGAACGTGCCCGGGCGCGTGCCCGTCGACCAGCGCGATCCGGTCGTGCCCCAGCGCCAGCAGGTGCCCGGCCGCCGCGCGCCCGCCCTGCCGGTCCGCCGCGCCGACCGACACGGAGCCCGGCGACGGTCCCTGCTCCGGATCGATCAGCACGTACGGCACCCGGTGCCGGTTCAGCCACGCGTGCTGGGCCGGGGTCAGCCCGTCGCCGTGGAACAGGATCCCCGCCGTGCCCCGGGCGGCCAGCCGGTCCAGCCGCTCCTGCCCCAGGTGCCGGCCGGCCGACACGACGACCTCCAGGCCCTCCGCGTGCGCGGCCCGCTCCACGCCGTGCAGCACCGCCGCCCCGGAGCCGTCCAGCGCGGACAGCACCAGGTCGACCATGCCGTGCGGCTTCGGGGGCCCGGTCCGGCGGCGGCGCACGTAACCCAGCCGGTCCAGCACCTCGGTGACCCGGCGGCGGGTCTCGGGCGCCACGTCGTCACGGCCGTTGACGACCTTCGACGCGGTCGGCACCGACACCCCGGCCTCGCGGGCGACCACCGCCAACGTCGGTCCGGCGGTGCTCACCGTGCGCGTCATGACGCTCCCTCCGAACAGCGTAGTAAGCGCTTCCTACCCTAGGTGTGCCCCATCTCGGCGGGAAGACCCGCGCCCCCACCGATGATCTCGAACGGCGGGGCCCGGCTCATCCCCGCAGCCGCTCCGCCACGGCGGCGACGGCGTCCGGACCCACCCGGCAGCAGCCCCCGACCAGCCGTGCCCCGGCCCGCCGCCACTCCTCCGCGCGGTCGGCCGAGAACGTGGGCCGGCCGGACCAGCGCCGCGCCGCCGCGTCCCACGTCTCGCCGCTGTTCGGGTACGCGACCACCGGCTTGCCCGTCACCCGCGCCGCGACCTCCACCGCCCGCCGCGCGTCCTCGGGCGCGCAGCAGTTCACCCCGACCGCGACGATCTCGTCCGCGTCGGCCGCCAGGCCGAACGCCTCCTCCAGCGGCTGGCCGGCCCGCGTCCGCCCCCCGCTGACGGTGTACGACAGCCAGGCCGGGACGCCCAGCCCGCGCACCGCGCGCAGCAGGGCACGGGCCTCCTCGGCGTCCGGCACGGTCTCCAGCGCCAGGACGTCGGGCCGGGCCGCGGCCAGGACCTCCAGGCGGGGGCGGTGGAACGCCTCCAGCGCGGCGGCGTCCAGCCCGTACCGGCCGCGGTACTCCGACCCGTCGGCGAGCATCGCCCCGTACGGGCCGGCGGACGCGGCCACCCACAGCGGTCGGGTGACGCCGCCCGCGCGGGCCTGCCGGGCGGCCTCGCGGACCAGGTCCACGCCGAGCGCCAGCAGTTCGGCGGCGCGGTCGCGGCCGATGCCCCGGCGGGCGAACCCTTCGAACGTGGCCTGGTAGCCGGCGGTCGTCACCACGTCGGCGCCGGCCTCGTAGTACGCGCGGTGTGCCGCGACGAGCGCGCCGGGCTCCTCGGCGAGCAGCCGCGCCGACCACAGGTCGTCGCCCAGGTCGTGCCCGGCGGACTCCAGTTGGTTGGAGAGCCCGCCGTCGAGGACGAGGGCGGCGGAGGGGGAGGCGAGAACGGCGGAGAGCGGGGGAGCGGGGGTGGTCATGGGCGCAAGGTAGCGAAGTCCGTCACTCCCGCCCCGTTGACCTCTCCGTAACGCGCCTTTACCGTTTCGCCGTTCGGAATTGCAGATGCTGTTCGATATGACGAACGGAAGGCGAGCGAACCTCACATGAGCCGCAGTCACGCCCTCAGCCGCCGACTCCTCCTCCAAGGCGCCCTCGCCGCCGGAGCCCTCACCGCCGCGCCCACGGCCGTCGCCCGCGCCGAGGAGGCCGCCGGCCCGGCCTCCCCCGGCGCCGCGGACGCCGCCGACCGGGCCGTCGCGGCGCAGGCCCCCGGCGCGCTGCACGGCCGGCCGTACACCAACCCGCTCGTGCGCAACCGCGCCGACCCGCACATCCACCGCCACACCGACGGCCGCTACTACTTCACCGCGACCGCCCCCGAGTACGACCGCATCATCCTGCGCCGCTCCCGCACCCTCCGCGGCATCGCCACCGCCGACGAGGCGGTCGTCTGGCGCCGGCACGCGAGCGGCGACATGGCCGCCCACATCTGGGCCCCGGAGATCCACCACATCGACGGCCGCTGGTACATCTACTTCGCCGCCGCACCCGCCCACGACATCTGGCGCATCCGCATGTGGGTGCTGGAGAACCGGCACCCCGACCCCTTCCAGGGCACCTGGACCGAGCGGGGCAGCATCACCACCGCCTGGGACACCTTCTCCCTCGACGCCACCACCTTCACCCACCGCGGCAGCCGCTACCTCGCCTGGGCGCAGCACGAGCCCGGCATGGACAACAACACGGCCGTCTTCCTGTCCCGGATGGCCGACCCGTTGACCCTGACCGGTCCCCAGGTCCGGCTCACCACGCCCGAGTACGACTGGGAGTGCGTCGGCTTCAAGGTCAACGAGGGCGCCGCGTTCCTCCGCCGCAACGGCCGCGTCTTCATGACGTACTCGGCCAGCGCCACCGACAGCAACTACTGCCTGGGCCTGCTCACCGCCGACGACACGAGCGACCTCATGGACCCGGCCTCCTGGACGAAGTCCCCGACCCCCGTCTTCACCAGCAACGACTCCACCCGCCAGTACGGGCCGGGCCACAACTGCTTCACCGTCGCCGAGGACGGCCGCACCGACGTGCTCGTCTACCACGCCCGCCAGTACAAGGAGATCACCGGCGACCCGCTGCACGACCCCAACCGCCACACCCGGATCCAGAGGCTCGGCTGGAGGCCCGACGGCACCCCCGACTTCGGGGTCCCCGTCGCCGACCGCACCTGACCCCTCCGAAGGAGCCTCCCCATGGCCAGGACGAGACGCCTCGCCCTGCTCGCGACCGCCGCCACGGCCGCCACCACCCTGACCGGCCTCCCCGCGGCTCCCGCCGCCGCCGACGGCCCGTACGGGCAGGGCCTGCGCCACTGCGCCGGCACCACCACCGTCACCTGCCACTACGACGTGGCCCCCGGCACCTACGACGTGACCCTCACCCTCGGCGGGGACACCGCCGCGACCACCACCGCCACCGCCGAGACCCGCCGCACGGTGCTCGCCGCCACGGCGACGGCGGCGGGGGAGCGGACCACCCGCACGTTCACCGTCGACGTCCGCACCCCGGAGGGCGAACCCACCGGGCCCGACGGGACGCCCGGCCTCGACCTGGTCGTCACCGGCGCCGACGGGGCCGCCCCGGCGCTCGCCGCGGTCCGCGTCACACCGGCCCCCCGCGCCCGGCAACTGTTGCTGATCGGCGACTCCACCGTGTGCGACCAGCCGGGCGACCCGTACAGCGGCTGGGGCCAGCAACTGCCCCGGTTCCTGGGCCGGGGCACGGCCGTCGCCAACCACGCCGACTCCGGCGAGTCCACCGTCAGCTACCTGGCGGACCCGGCCCTCTTCGACCGCGTCCGCGCCCGGATCCGCCCCGGCGACCCCGTGCTCGTCCAGCTCGCCCACAACGACAAGCAGACCGACGCCGCCACCTACCGCGCGAACCTCACCGCCCTCGTCGAGGGCGTCCGGGCCGAGGGCGGACGCCCCGTCCTCGTCACCCCCGTCGTCCGCCGCTGGTTCAACCGGGACGGCACCCTCGACAACGGCACCGCCCTCCTCGTCAACGGGCTCGGCGTCGACCACCCCGCCGAGATCCGCGCCCTCGCCGCCCGGCTCGGCACCCCGCTCGTCGACCTGACCGCGCTCACCAAGGCGCGGGTCGAGGAGCTCGGCCCCGAGGCGTCGAAGGCCCTCTACCTGACGGACGAGAAGCGCGACAACACCCACACCTCCGTGCGGGGCGCCACCGAGTACGCCCGGCTGGTCGCGGAGGAACTGGAGGCGCGGGGGCTGCTCGGCCACCGGACCGCGTCCTGACCCGCGCCCCGACGCGCGGTCCGTGAACCGCGGGCCACGGCCCGCGAACCGGTTCGCGAACCGGCCCGGCCCTTGGGGTCCGGGCCCGGAACGGCCGGTCCGGCGGGGGGAGCGGTCTCCTCCGGCCGAACCGGCCGTACGCCGGGGCGCGCGGTCGGTCACCCGGCGGCGGGTGCCGAGACGGTGCACGCCGCCCCGTTCAGGGTGAAGGCGGCCGGCGGCGTGTTGGCACCGGACCAGGCGCCGTTGAAGCCGAACGTCACCGATCCGCCGGCCGCGACGACCGCGTTGTACGGCAGGTTCGCGGCCGTCACCGACGTCCCCGACTGGCTGACGGAGGCGTTCCACGCCTGGGTGACGCTCTGTCCGGCCGGCCACGTCCAGCCGACCCGCCAGCCGTTCACCGGGGCGGTGCCCGTGTTCCGCACGGTCACCTGGGCGGTGAAGCCGCCGCTCCACTGGTTCTGCACCGCGTACGTCACGGCGCAGCCGCTCACCGGGTCGGGGCCCGGGCCCGGCCCGGGCGTGCCGCTCCAGCCGAGGGCCTCGGCGATGCCGTAGTAGGCGGGCTTGGGCCGGAAGCCCTCGTCGTACGGGGTGGCCGCACCCTCGCCCGGGAAGAAGTCGGGGATCCACGAGTCGGAGTCCGTGAAGCCCCACACGGTCACGCCCGTGCAGCGGGCCACCGCGACGCACGCCTGCGTGACGGCCTTGAAGTCGGCCTTCTGCTGGGCCAGCTTCGCCTCGGTCGCCGGGAGCTGCATCCGGATGTCGAGCTCCGTGATGGCCACGTCCACGCCGAGGTCGGAGAACCGCTTGATGTTCGCCTGGAGCGTGGACGGCACCTGGCCGACGATCAGGTGCGCCTGGAGGCCGACGCCGTCGATGGGCACGCCCTGCGCCTTCAAGGAGCGGACCAGGGCGTACATGGCGTCGCTCTTGGCGTTGATCCCCTCGACGTTGTAGTCGTTGAGGTACAACTTCGCCGTGGGGTCGGCGGCGCGGGCGGCGCGGAACGCGTCGGCGATGTAACCGTCCCCGAGGACCCGCTGGAACACCGACTGGCGGCGCGTGCCGTCCTCGTTGAACGGCTCGTTGACCACGTCCCAGTGGTGGATGCGGCCCTTGTAGCGGCCCGCCTCGGTGGCGATGTGGTCCGTCATCACCGTGCGCAGCGCGTCGGCGGTCCACGAGCCGTTCTCCACCCACGACGGGAGCTGGCTGTGCCACACCAGCGTGTGGCCGCGCACCTTCTGCCCGTTCGCCTCGGCGAAGTCCACCACGGCGTCGGCGCCGGACCAGCGGAAGTCGCCGCGGACCGGTTCGACCGAGCCCCACTTCATCTCGTTGCCGGGCGTGATGGAGTCGAACTGCCCGGCGGTCACGGACGCGTAGGTGCCGGTCAGCTTGGACGCGGTCACGGCGGTCCCGTAGTAGATGCCCTTCGCCGCGGCGAGGTCCCGCAGTACGGGGTCCGCGGTCTCGGCGGCGTGCCCCGGCACTGCGGCGCCGGTCACCAGCAGGGCGGCGGCCGACAGGCCGAGCACGGCTCTGCGTAAGCTCTGGAGCTTCATGGACGTCCCTCTCATGACGGCTTCCAGTCTCCCCAGAATTTCCGGAAGACTGCTGCAAGGTTTCGAGAGTGCGTCCGGAACGGTAGAGGCGTACGGGGCAACCGTCAACGGAGGTGGGGGAATTGGCAGAGGGCAAGACGTCCGGGGCCGCCCGGGGAAAGGTCACCATCACGGCCATCGCGCGGGAGGCGGGGGTCTCCGTGCCGACCGTGTCGCGGGTCGTCAACGGCAGGTCGGACGTGTCGCCCGCCACCCGCGCGCGCGTGGAGGACCTGCTGAGGGAGCACGGCTACCGGCGCCGCCCCGCCGCGCCCGGTGACCGCGCGGCCCTCCTCGACCTCGTCTTCAACGACCTGGACAGCCCCTGGGCCGTCGAGATCATCCGGGGCGTCGAGGAGGTCGCCCACGCGGCCGGCATGGGCACCGTCGTCTCGGCGATCCACGGCCGCAGCGGTGACGCCCGCCAGTGGATGCGCAACCTGCGGGCCCGCGCCTCGGGCGGCGTCATCCTCGTCACGTCCGTCCTGGAGCCCGTCCTCCACGAGGAGCTACGGCGCCTCGGCGTCCCCCTGGTCGTCGTCGACCCGGCCGGCTCCCCGGCCCTGGACGCCCCGACCGTGGGCGCCACCAACTGGGCGGGCGGCCTCGCCGCCACCGAGCACCTGCTGGGGCTCGGCCACCGCCGGATCGGCTTCGTCGCCGGGCCGCCCCGGCTGCTGTGCTCGCGGGCGCGCCTCGACGGCTACCGGGCGGCCCTGGAGGGCGCGGGGATCGCCGTCGACGACTCCCTCGTCGTGCAGGGCGACTTCTACCACGCGTCCGGCTTCACCGGCTGCACCGCCCTCCTCGCCCTGGAGGCCCCGCCGACGGCGCTGTTCGCGGCGAGCGACCAGATGGCCCTCGGCGCCATCGAGGCCCTGCGCCGGCGCGGCCTGCGGGTACCGGAGGACATGAGCGTCGTCGGTTTCGACGACCTTCCGGAGGTCCGCTGGTCGGCGCCGCCGCTGACGACCGTGCGCCAGCCGCTCGCCGAGATGGGAAAGACGGCCGTCCGCACGGTCCTGCGGCTCGCCCGCGAGGAGGAGCTGGACTCCGCGCGCGTGGAGCTCGCCACGGAGCTGGTCGTACGGTCCAGCACGGCCCCGCCCGCGAAGTGAGGGGCCCGGTCGGTCCGCCGCCGGAACCGGCGGCGGGGCGGAGGAGACGGTTCTGAGGAGCTCCTCGTACCGGAAAGATTCCGGTAATTACCGGAAGCGCGTCGCCCCGCCCTCCGGGGCGCCACCCGCGGCCGGGAAACCCCTCGCGCCCCCCTCCCCGGCCGACGCGTCCTGCCACAGCCCCTGTCCGCACCGGTTTCCGCCGGTCGGAGCGCCCGGAGCGGCCGCTCCTCCCGCTCGGTCACGGCCTGGCCGCACACGGCGTTCGCCCGGGACCCGCCGGGCCCCGTCGCCGCCCGCGCCGCGACGCCGCGGCCACCGAGCGCCGTCCCGGCCGGGCTCGTCGTCCCCCTGCGGCCCCGCACGCGGGGGAGTGCCCCCATCAGGCCGCCTGGGCCCCGGCCCCGGAGCCCGCGGCCCGGCGCGCGGGGGAGCGCCGGTCAGAGCCGGGATTCGACCCCCGGCACCGTCCAGGCCGGCGCCGTGCCGGTGAGCTGGCAGACCATGAGGTACAGCGGGATCGGCGGGGTGTACGGGGAGGTGGCGTCCGGCCGCCGCATCAGGCGCGGACGCCGGTCCGGGACGTAGCCGCCGGGCGCGTAGCAAGAGGGCATCGGCCAGCGCAGGTCCGCGTCGGAACCGGCCGGGACGAGCCACCACCACCAGTCGGAGTCGGCGAACACGCAGCCGTTCCCGGGCAGCCTGCTCATCAGCCGCAGCCCGTGCCGCGCGGGCACCCCCACCGCGTCGCAGCCCAGGGTGGCCGGCAGGTGCGGCGGCGGGGAGAGCTGGACCTCGCCCAGCGACTCCTCCCACGGCGCGCCGGCCTTCTGGCGGTCGTGCGGTCCGCGCAGGGACAACAGGGTCACCATCGACCTCAGCATGGTTCCGCCGTGTCGTGGACCAGCTCCGCCCAGACGACGCGCCCCGCCCCGTGCCGGGCGTCGTGGGTGCCCCACGCGCTGCACAGCGCGTCGACGAGGATCAGCCCCCGGCCGCACTCCTCCCGCTCGGCCGCGCGCAGCCGCGGCCCGGTCACCCGGCAGCCCTCGTCGTGGACGGCGATCCGCACGTGCTCGCCCCGGTCCCGCAGCTCGCAGACGACGCGCCCGCTCGCGGTGTGCACCACGGCGTTGGTGAACAGCTCGGAGACGACCAGCTCGGCCGTGTCGCGCACGTCCCCGCCGGCGCCCCACAGGGCCAGGCGCTCCACGACGAGCCGGCGGGCCCGGCCCACCGACTCGGCGCGCGCGGGCAGCTCGAAGGCGAAGCGGCGGACGTCGGGGGTGCCCGGCCGGGACGCGTGCGCGCAGGGACGCGGGGCGCGGGGCAGGCCGTGGGGGTGTGGAGCGGGGGTCACCGGTCGAGCGGCTATGAGCTGGGGGGTGAGCGCATTACCAGGTGCCACGACCGATTCCTCACATGGGAGCGGCGCCGTGCGCCGCATCTCCCCGGGGCAGAGCGCGCGGCAGCCGCGTGAACTGGTTCACCGACTGGTTCATCGGAATACTTTCCTCCCGTCGCGGACACTTGGCAAGCGGCACTCTGAAATTTGCAGAGTGCTGTGTCCTCTCTGGCGTTCGCATGGCACACTCAACGAAAAAGCGCGTGGGGAGGTCAGAAGTGAGCGAGCCGCGGTCCGCCCCCACGGTGGGACAGGTCGTACTCGGCAAGCGACTCCAGGATCTGCGGGAGAGGGCGGGCCTGAAGCGGGAGGAGGCCGCCAAGGTCCTCCACGTGGCCCCGGCCACGATCCGCCGCATGGAGACGGCGGAGGTGGCCCTGAAGATCCCCTACGTCCAGTTGCTCCTCCAGGCGTACGGCGTCGGCCGCGACGAGGCGGACGGCTTCGTGCGGCTCGTCGAGGACGCCAACAGGCCCGGCTGGTGGCAGCGGTACCACGACGTGATGCCGGGCTGGTTCAGCATGTACGTCAGCCTGGAGGGCGCCGCCAGCCTCATCCGGGCCTACGAACCGCACTTCGTGCCCGGGCTGCTCCAGACCGAGGACTACGCCAGGGCCGTCCTCCGCGCCGGCGCCGTCGGACGGGTCAGCCCCGAGGACATCGAGCGCCACGTCGCGCTGCGGATGGAGCGGCAGGCCCTGCTGACCCGCCCCGACCCCCCGAAGTTCTGGGTGATCATGGACGAGACGGTGTTGCGGCGCCGCCCGCCCGGTGCCGACCCCGCGCTCATGCGCGCCCAGCTCGACCGGCTGGCCGAGGCGGCGGAACTGCCCCACGTCACCCTCCAGGTGGCGGAGTTCGCGACGGGCCACCACCCCGGCACGTACGGCCCCTTCGTGCTCTTCCGGTTCGCCGTGTCCGAACTCCCGGACATGGTCTACAGCGAGTACCTGACCGGCGCGGTCTACCTCGACGCGCGTCCCGAGGTGGCCTCCCACCTGGAGGTCCTGGACCGCATGGCGGCGCAGGCCGCCACCGCACCACGTACGAAGGAAATCCTCCGGGCTTTCCGCAAGGAGCTGTGAATGGTTCGCATATACAACGGCATGCCCGCCGCCGACCTCGGTGCCGAGGGGTGGCACAAGCCGTGGAGCGGCGGCAACGGCGGCAACTGCATCGAGGCCATGAAGCTGGCCGACGGCAGGGTCGCGGTGCGCCAGTCCGCCGATCCAGACGGCCCCGCCCTCATCTACACCCCCGGGGAGATCGCCGCGTTCATCCAGGGCGCCAAGTCCGGGCAGGCCGACTTCCTGCTCACCTGACCCGGGGTCATACAGTGTCGCCCACCCGGGAGTCGGCCGAGCGGCCGGCCCCGCGCACCGGAACACCCCCAGCCACCGAGCACGTCCCGACCCCAGACCCCCGACCCCTGGAGCAGCCGATGACCGGGAACGACACCGCCACCGACGGCGCGTCCGCCGCAGGCGTGCGGATCGACACCAGCAAGCCGCATCCCGCCCGGATGTACGACTGGTTCCTCGGCGGCAAGGACAACTATCCGGTCGACGAGGAGATGGCCCGCCAGCTCCTGACCATCGACGCGCGCGGCCGCGACATGGCGCGCGTCAACCGGGCGTTCATGCACCGCGCGACCCGCTGGCTCGGCGGGGCCGGCGTCCGCCAGTACCTGGACGTCGGCACCGGCATCCCCACCGAGCCGAACCTCCACCAGATAGCCCAGCAGGTCGCGCCCGAGTCGCGGATCGTCTACTGCGACAACGACCCGATCGTCCTCGCCCACGCCGAGGCGCTGCTGCGTTCCACCCCGGAGGGCGCCACCGCGTACATCCAGGCCGACGCCCGCGACCCGCAGACCATCCTGGAGCGCGCCGGCGAGGTCCTCGACTTCACCCGGCCCGTCGCGCTGTCCCTGCTCGCGCTGCTCCACTTCGTCGACGACGAGGACGGCGCGTACGAGCTGGTGTCCCGGCTCGTCGAGCGGCTCGCGCCGGGCAGCTACCTCGTCCTGTCGCACGTCACCGGCGAGTTCGACCCCGAGGGCGCGGCGAAGGCGCGCGCCATGTACCGGGGGCGCGGCCTCACGCTGCGGCCGCGCACCCGCGAGGAGCTCACCCGCTTCTTCGACGGCCTGGAGCTGGTCGAGCCCGGTGTGACGCTGACCGCCGAGTGGCACCCGGAGCTGGGCGAGCCCGTCCAGGTCGCCGGCGACGGCCCCATCCCGGGGTACGCCGGCGTCGCCCGCAAGCCGTGACGGAGTCCCCGCCCGCGCGGGCGGAGTGAACCGCCGGTCCGCCGCACCCGCCGGTCCCGCCGGGCGGCGGTCGGCCGCCCGGAGCGGCTCCCGGACAGGCAAATGTCCCATTTGCCCCATTATCCTGGCAGGGTGGATTCCTCTCCGACGTCTGTGGGGGCCGGTCCCGGTCGGCCCCCCGGCGGGGTGCGCGCGGAGATACGGGCGTCGTGGGAGCGGTCGCGCTCGCTCGGCATCGACGTCGAGGGCGTGGCACTGCCCATCGAGAGCGACCTGGACCCGGACTCGCGGCTGATCAGGGCCGCCGCGCCGGTGCTGGAGCGGCTGTGCGCGCGCTTCTCCGGGCTGCCGGTCACCGTGACGCTGGCGGACGCCCGCGCCAACATCATCGACCGGCGCGGCAACCCCGTGGGACTCGACCTGATGGACGAGGCGTCGCTGGTGCGGGGCGCCAACGTGGACGAGCGGTTCATGGGGACCAGCAGCGTCAGCATGGTCCTCAGCACCCGGGCGCCCTTCGTGGTCGTCGGGCACGAGCACTTCCTGCACAACCTCAAGACGCTGACCTGCATGGCCGCACCCGTGCGCGACCCCGTCGGCGGCACCGTGCGGGGGGTGGTCAACCTCTCCGTCCCCGAGCGGCTGGCCAGGCCCGGAATGGCCCTGGTGCTCCAGGACGCCACCGACCTCATCGGGGAACGGCTGCTGGAGCTGAGCACGGCCCGGGAGCGCGAGCTGGTGAC
Source organism: Streptomyces sp. NPDC045287 (assembly GCF_056432325.1). Classification (NCBI taxonomy): domain Bacteria; kingdom Bacillati; phylum Actinomycetota; class Actinomycetes; order Kitasatosporales; family Streptomycetaceae; genus Streptomyces; species Streptomyces sp. NPDC045287. The sequence goes on along the minus strand of NZ_JBWKJG010000006.1, from coordinate 94,306 downwards.
CTCCTTCCTCCAGGACAGGGAGCGCGGCCGGCACACCGGGCTCCTCCACGTCGGTACGGGCGAACTGGCCGGGTACGGCGGCACCGCGCCCCTGCTGGACCGGCAGGAGCGGTCCGTGCTGCTGGACGCCGCCGTCGACCTGATCGGCTCGAACGAGGAGTCGTCCGCCGAGGTCGCCCTGGCGGGCGGCCGCGTCGCCACGCTGCGCCGCAGGCCGCTGCGCCACGGTGACGCGGAGGGCGCCGCCGTCGAGGTCGTCTTCCACGGGTCCCGCGGCGCGCCCCCCGCCCGCATCACCGCACCGGGTACGGCGGTGCGGGGACCGGCGGCCCGGCCCGGCGGCCCCGCGAGGGGCACCGCGACGGCGCCCGACGGGCGGGAGGTGCCGCTGCTCACCGCGGGCGGGACCGGCACCGCCCCGGACAAGGGCGGCGGGAACGGGACCGGCACCGCTCCAAAGGAGGAGGCCGCAAACAGGGCCGGCACCGCTCCAACGGAGGACGGCGGAAACAGGGCCGGCACCGCCCCGGGCAAGGGCGCCGGGAACGGGACCGGCACCGCCCCGGAGGAAGGCGGCGGGAACGGGACCGACGCGTGGCTGCTGCTCGTCGGCGAGTCGGGTGTCGGCCGCCTGGCCGCCGAGGCGCGCGGGCGGCTCTCCCTGCTGAACGAGGCGGGCGTCCGCGTCGGCACCACCCTGGACATGCGGCGCACCGCCGAGGAACTGGCCGAGATCGCCGTACCGCGCTTCGCCGACCTCGCCGTGGTGGAGCTCGTGGAGGGCGTCCTCGCGGGCGAGGAACCGCCGCCCGGCCCGCTCGGCCCCGACACGGCCCTGCGCCGCGCCGCCCTGCGCACCGGCGTCCCGACCGACGGCACCGGCGCCTTCGCCGACCCCGGCCCGGTCCGGTACCCCGCGGGCGCCCCCCAGGCGCGGTGCCTGCACACGGGGCGGCCGGTGGCCGACTCCGTACCGGCGGCGGCCGCCGCCGCGCCCGCCGTCGGCGGCGCCCACCCGGTCGCCCTGCTGGGCGGGGGCGTCCACGCCTACGTCGCCGCCCCGCTGTACGCCAGGGGCCGCGTCTTCGGGCTGGCCGGCTTCTACCGGCGCGGCGAGGACCGCCCGTACGAGGAGGACGACCTGACCCTCGCCGGCGAACTCGCGGCCCGCGCCGCGATCAGCGTGGACAACGCCCGCCGCTTCAGCCGCGAGCACGACGCCTCGCTCATGCTCCAGCGCAGCCTGCTGCCGCACGCCCTGCCCCGCCTCACCGCCGCCGACCTCGCCTCCCGCTACCTGCCGGCGGACGGGCGGACCGGGGTGAGCACGGAGGTGGGCGGTGACTGGTTCGACGCCATCCCGCTGTCCGGGATGCGCGTCGCGCTGGTCGTCGGGGACGTCGCCGGCCACGGGCTGCAGGCGGCCGCCACCATGGGGCGGCTGCGCACGGCGGTGCGCACCCTCGCCGGTCTCGACCTGCCTCCCGAGGAGGTGCTGGCCCACCTGGACGAACTGGTCGGGCGCCCCTCCGGCGACCCCGCCGAGGATCACGACCCCGCCACGGCCACGACCTGCCTGTACGCGGTGTACGACCCGGTCACCTGCCGCTGCACCGCCGCCCGGGCCGGCCACCCCCCGCCGGCCGTGGCACCGCCCGGCGGCGAGGCGCGACTGCTCGACCTGCCGTCCGGGCCGCCGCTGGGGCTCGGCGGGCTCCAGCCGTACGAGTCCGCCGCCGTCGACCTCGCCCCCGGCAGCCTCCTGGCGCTGTACACCGACGGGCTCCTCAAGGAGGGCCTCGGTTACGGCGACACCGAGGCGGCGACCGGCCGGCTGCTGTCCGCGCTGGCCGCCCCCGGCCCGGCGCGCGGTCCGCAGCGCGACCCGGAGCGGGTCTGCGACCGGATCACGGACGCCGTGCTGCCCGGCGGCCCGCGCGACGACGTGGCGCTGCTCGTGGCCCGGGTGCGCGCCCTGCCCGCCGACCAGGTGGCCGCCTGGGAGCTGCCCGCCGCCCCGTCCGTCGTCGCCGACGCCCGGGCGCTGGTGCGCCGGAAGCTCACCGAGTGGGGACTGGCGGACATGGAGTTCACCACCGGCCTGGTGGTCAGCGAACTGGTCACCAACGCCGTGCGGTACGGGGGCGGCGGCCCCGTGTCGCTGCGGCTGCTCCGCGACGAGACGCTGATCTGCGAGGTGTCCGACCACAGCAACTCGTCGCCCCGCATCCGGCGGGCGGCCACGACCGAGGAGGGCGGGCGCGGCCTGTTCCTCGTGGCGCAGTTCACCAGGAGGTGGGGCGCCCGGTTCATGCCGCAGGGCAAGACGGTGTGGGCCGAGCAGGTGCCGCACGCGGACCGGCAGACCCCGGAGGCGGACGAGCACGCGCTGCTGGCGATGTTCGACGATGTGGTGTGAGCCCCCGGGGGCCGGCGCACGCCCACGCCGCACGGTCACGCGTCGGCCGCCGCCCCGGTGGGCGGCGCTTTCCCGCGGCCCCTAGACGAGGTACGCGAGCCCCGGGTGCTCCGCCCGGTACGCGTCCAGCAGCCGCCGCGCCACCGCGACCGAGTCGACCAGCGGGTGCAGGGCGAACGCCTTCACCGCCGTCTCCCGCGACCCGCTCTCCGCCGCCGCGAGCACCTCCCGCTCCACCGCCTTCACCGCCGCCACCAGCCCCACCGCGTGGTACGGCAGCGGCGCCACGGACACCGGGTGCGCGCCGTTCGCGTCCACCAGGCACGGCACCTCGACCACCGCGTCCGCGTCGAGCCCCGGGAGCGCCGACCGGTTGCGGACGTTCAGGATCAGCGTGGCCCGCTCGTCGCGGGCGACGGCCCGCATCAGCGCGAGTGCCACCTGCTCGTACCCGCCCGGCTCCAGGTCCTCCTCGGCGCGGCCCCCGGTGTCGCCGGCCGCCGCCCGGTTGGCGGCCATGTACGTGGCCTCCCGCTCGGCGAGGGTGCGCCGCCACGCGTCCAGGGCCCGCACCTCCGGCCGGACGGCCGCCGCGTAGAACCCGGCCTGCTGGTCGCGCAGGTACGCGCCGCGCGTCCGCTCGGCCTCCCGGTAGGCCCGCACCGTCTCGCGGTTGGCGTAGTAGTAGTGCAGGTACTCGTTGGGGATCGCGCCCAGCGAGCGGAGCCACCCGGCGCCGAACAGCCTGCCCTCCTCGAACGAGCCGAGCGCCGCCTCGTCCGCGAGGAGCCGCGGCAGCAGGTCCCGCCCGCCGACCCGCAACCCGCGCAGCCAGCCCAGGTGGTTGAGGCCCGCGTAGTCGACCCACGCCTGAGCCGGGTCGGCGCCCAGCACCCGCGCCACCCGCCGGCCCAGCCCCACCGGCGAGTCGCAGATGCCGATCACCCGGTCGCCCAGCACCCGCGACATCGCCTCCGTCACCAGGCCCGCCGGGTTGGTGAAGTTGATGACCCAGGCGTCCGGGGCCAGCCGCGCCACGCGCCGGGCGACGTCCACCGCCACCGGGACGGTCCGCAGCCCGTACGCGATGCCGCCCGCGCCCACCGTCTCCTGCCCCAGCACGCCCTCGGCGAGCGCCACCCGCTCGTCGGCGGCCCGGCCGGCGAGGCCGCCGACGCGGATCGCCGAGAAGACGAAGTCCGCGCCGCGCAGCGCCTCGTCGAGGTCGGTCGTCGCCGTCACGGCGGGCGCGCCGGCGACACCGGCGGCCTGCTCGGCCAGCACGCGGCCGATCGCCGACAGCCGGTCCGCGTCCACGTCGTGCAGGACGACGCGGGTGACCCGGCCCTCGCCCCGGTCGGCCAGCAGCGCCCGGTACACCAGCGGCACCCGGAACCCGCCGCCGCCCAGAATCGTCAGCCTCATGCCCGTACGCTACTGCCTCGCCCTCACCCCAGGTCGAGCGCGTTCGGCAGGCCCAGCCGGTACCGGACGCGGTCGTGCCGCTTCAGCGCCTCCAGCTCCGGCGGACGGAACAGCGGGACGACCGTGCAGCGCGGCGCCGTCGAACCCGCCTGGTCCAGCAGGGCGTTGACGGCCTGCCGGGCCGACGCGTTGGCGCCCTCCATGGTCGCCAGGTCGATGTCGACGGACACGTAGTCCCCGGCGAGGAAGAAGTTCGGCACCTGCGTCCTGGACCGGGGACGGTCGTAGAAGGTGCCCACCGGGTGGACGAGCAGTTCGTCCTCGTTGGTGGGGTGCGGCGTGCCCAGGCCGTCGACACCAGGGTCCAGGAACCACGAGTGGAGCGCGCCGTCCTTCAGCGCCGGGCTCCCCGTGTCGTTCAGGGCGGCCTTCAGTTGCGCCCACACCTCCCGCGCCACCTGGTCGCGGGTGCACTGCTTGGCGGTCTTCCCGTACAGGATGCCGGGCCGGTCCCACTCCGAGACGTCGACCGACAGGCAGTCCACGACCGCGCCGTCGCCGTACTCGGCGGCGAAGTCCCGTCCCGCCCAGTGGTGGGCCTGCGCGATGCACGTCAGCGCCCAGGGCGAGTCGACGCAGTTCACGTGGCCGCGCACGAGCGGTGGCCGCTCGGTCAGGTAGAACTGGATGCCCGTCATCCAGTCCGTGCGGAGGCGGTCGCACCGGGCGAGCTGCGGGTCGGCCGCCCGCAGCCGCGGCCCCCAGGTGCGGCGGGCGTGCTCCACCGGCAGCGCGCTGATGTAGTGGTCGGCGGTGACCTCGTGGCGCGCCCCGCCCGGGTCGTCGACCAGCGCGGCGGTGATCCGACCGTCGCCGTACCGCATCTCCCGCAGCGTCCAGCCGACCTTGAACTCCACGCCGAGGGAGCTCAGGTGGGCCGTCCACGGGTCGATCCACGCCTCGTTGGTCGGCGCGTCGAGGATGCGGTCCGGCGGGCCGTCCGCGCCCCGGCCGAGCGCGTTGAACACGAACGCCTCACCGATGGTGCCCACGGTGCGGGTGCTGGCCTCCTCCGCCTTGGTGGCGACGATGTTGCGGGTGAGGCCGATGGCGAGGAGCCGCTGGTAGTCGAGGGACATCCGGCCGGCGCGGATGAACTCCCACCACGGCGTGCGCTCCCACACCTCGTCGCGCCGCTCCGGGCAGCTGGTCATGAAGACGAGGGCGCGGTTGGCGAAGTACGCCGCCTCGTGAGGGGGCAGCCGGAGCGCCGTGTCGAGCAGCGCGGTCAGGGAGCGGCGCAGCTCGTCGAGGGTGAGGTGCTCCGGCTTCTGCCCCGGCCAGGGGATGGGGAAGCGCAGGTCCTCGCGGCCGGTGCGGGCGAGCGCCATCTCGCGGGGGGCGACGAGGTTGTCGTACACGCCGTTCGGCTTCCCCGGGAACGGGATGCGCCGCATCGTGTCCGGCAGGTTGTGGTAGATGCCCGGGATGAACCGGAAGCCGTGCTCGCCCGGGAGCGGCCTGCGTCCGCCCCGCGCGCTGCCGGGGACGTCCATGCTGCGCGCCTTGCCGCCGAGGGCCCGCCGCTCGTACACGGTGACGCGGAAACCCCGCTCGGCCAGCTCGTGCGCCGCCGTCAGCCCCGCGACCCCGCCGCCCAGGACCGCGACGGTGCCGCCGTCGGCCGCGGAGCGCGCGGGGCGGGGGGCTGCGGCCCGAGCGGGGCCGGCGGCCCCCGCCCCGGCGACGGCGCCCGCGCCCGCCACGAACGCACGCCGTGTCGTACCCTTACGCTCCATGTTCGCTCCTTCACGGACGGTGACGAGCGCGTCCCGTTCAGGAGGATAGGGCGGCCCCTCGGGGGCTCGGAAGCACCGCGCCCGCGGGCCGTGCGCCCTGGCCGGAACCCGCCACGAGGTGGCCGCCGGGCAGAATGGCCCCATGCCGCGACGCAAGCCCCGCCCGAAGCACGCCCCCGCCGCCCCCGCCGCACCTGCCCCGGCCGTCCGGCCGGAGGACCCGTGCCCCTGCGGGCTGCCCGCCCCGTACGCGCAGTGCTGCGGCCGCTTCCACACGGGCGGCGAGACGGCCCCGACCGCGGAGCGGCTGATGCGCTCCCGCTACAGCGCCTTCGTGGCGCGCGACGAGCCGTACCTGCTGCGCACCTGGTCACCCGCCACGCGACCGCGCACCGTCGACTTCGACCCGGACACGCGCTGGACCGGCCTGGAGATCCTGGACACCACCGACGGCACCCTGTTCCACACGACCGGCACGGTCGCCTTCACCGCCCGCTACACCCACCGCGGCGAGCCGGGCGCCCTGCGCGAACGCAGCCGCTTCGAGAAGGCGGACGGCCACTGGCTGTACGTGGACGGCACCTTCGACTGACCGGTCAGTGGACACCGCCGCCGGGGCGGAGCACCAGGCCCGGGTGGTAGGCGGCGAGCACCTTGTTCGCGCGGGCCAGCGCCGCCAGGGCGTGTTCCCGGTCGGCCTGGTCCTCCTGGCACATGGGGCCGCGGAAGCGGCGCACCTCACGGGCCGCGCACTCGGCGTCGATCTCCGCCTGAAGGACGCCCGCCGGCATGCAGGACCCGATCAGGGCGGCGACGTGGTCGGGGATCGGGACGGGGATGAGGCGCGACACGGTCACGAGAGGTCCTTTACTGCCGTCCTGCTTGTGGCAGGGGCCGGGTGCGGGGTGTACCTCCCTATGGTGACGGCTCGCGGGTGCCGGTTCTCATCCGGGTCTGTATCCGTCCTGCAACCGTTTCGGCGTTTCCTTCCCCCGCGAGGGGTACCCGAGCGGGCCGGAGGTGATCGCATGCCCGAGCCAGGCAGCAAGAAGTACGACATCCACCGCGCCCGGCTCCGCAAGGAGGCCGAAGGCCGGGGCGTCTCCGACCAGGAAGCCAACGACGAGGCGAACGCGACGCTGCAGAGGTCGCCCGGATGGCGCTCCCGCGGCCCCCGCACCGAACGCGGCCGTGGCCCCAAGGGCGAACGCCAGGGGGAGTGACCCCGTCGGACGGCGGGGCGGGCGCGGGCCGCGACCACGGGGCCCGCGCCCGCCCCGTGGTCACGGCCCCGACGTGGTCACGGCCCCGACGTGGTCACGGGCCCGACGGCCCACCGGCAGGTCCACGGCACGACTCCGCGCCCGAGCCGGCCCGATGTGCGCGTCGTGCGCGCTCCGCCTACCGTGGCGCCCATGGGAGAAGCGGTGGAGCTGGGGGCCGGGAGGCGGACCGTGCGCCCGTCCGGTCCCGACAGGGTGTGCCCCGCAGCCGAGCCGCGCCGAGAAGGAGTGACACGTCCATGCTCACCACCCGATTCGTCACCGGGTCCCCCGTCTGGGTCGACCTCGGCACGCCCGACCTCGACGGGGCCCGGTCGTTCTACCGGTCCCTGTTCGGCTGGGAGTTCGCGCCGGCGGGTCCCGAGGCCGGTGGCTACGGGATGTTCACCCGGGAGGGCAGGACCGTCGCGGGCGGCGTGCCCGTCCCGCCCGAGCGGGGCGGATCGGTCTGGACGCTGTACTTCCGCACCCCCGACGCCGAGGCCGCCGCGACCGCCGTGCGGGCGGGCGGCGGCAGCGTCGCCGTCGACCCGACGGACGTCTTCGACCTCGGCCGCACGGCCCTGTTCACCGACCCCACCGGCGCGGGCTTCGGCGTCTGGCAGCCCGGCGCGCACCAGGGCCTCGACCTGGCCGGCGAACCCGGCGCGCTGAGCTGGACGGAGCTGTACACCCCCGACCCCGTGGCCGACCTGTCCTTCTACGACATGGTCTTCGGCATGGAGGCCCACACCGCCGGCGCGTACACGCTGCTCCAGCCGTCCGGCACGGGCCTGGCCTCGCCCGGTGACGCGTTCGGCGCCGTCGTCCCGCTCGCGGGCGACCCGTCCGAGGCGGCCGGCGGCCCGTCCTGGACGCCGTACTTCGAGGTCGACGACCTCGACGCGGCCGTCGCGGAGGCCGAACGGAACGGCGGGAAGGTCCGCAAGGGCCCCGCCGACCTGGCGGGCCTCGGCCGCTGCGCCAAGCTCACCGACCCGTACGGCGCCCGGTTCGCGGTCCTCCACCGCGACCGCGGCGGATCGTGACACGCCCGGCCGGGCAACTCCTTGTCCTGTCACCGTGCGCGGGTCCATCCTGACGGGGAGCGACCGCTTCGACGGGCGTTGATCCGTCGTTGACGAGCCGTTTATCGGTCTTGGGCACGGTGGTCCGCATGCCGACGTACCGCACCGAGGACCGCCCCGCGGTCCGCACCGAAGACCGTTCCGCGGTCCGCACCGAGGACCGTCCCGCCCGCCGTGCCGCGCTCCGCCCCGCCCCGGCCGACGCCGAGCTCTCCTGGCAGGAGGCCGCCCTGTGCGCCCAGACGGGGCCCGAGCTGTTCTTCCCCGAGCCGGGTTCGTCGACCCGCGAGGCGAAGTTCCTCTGCGGGATGTGCGAGGGCCGCGAGGCGTGCCTGGAGTACGCGCTCACGCACGACGAGCGGTTCGGCGTCTGGGGCGGGCTGTCGGAGCAGGAGCGGTACGCGCTCAAGCGGCGGCGCGCCGGCCGCCGCTGAGCCCGGCGCCCGGCGGGGACCGCCGGGCCCCACCGGCCGTCAGCGTCCGGCGCGGGCCGCCATCCGGGCCTTGCGCGCGGCGAGCTTCTCGTCGAACTTCGACGCCTCCGCGTCCAGCCCGTTCATGTACATGCCCAGCTCCTCCTGCGCCTTGAGGCCCTCCGGGCCGAGCCCGTCGATCTCCAGGACCTTGAGGAACCGCAGCACCGGCTGGATCACGTCGTCGTGGTGGATGCGCAGGTTGTAGATCTCGCCGATGGCCATCTGGGCCGCCGCCCGCTCGAAGCCCGGCATGCCGTGCCCGGGCATCCGGAAGTTGACCACCACGTCCCTGACCGCCTGCATGGTGAGGTCGGGAGCGAGCTCGAAGGCCGCGCCCAGCAGGTTCCGGTAGAAGACCATGTGCAGGTTCTCGTCCGTCGCGATGCGCGCCAGCATGCGGTCGCACACCGGGTCACCCGACTGGTGCCCGGTGTTGCGGTGCGAGATCCGCGTCGCCAGCTCCTGGAACGCCACGTACGCCACCGAGTGCAGCATCGAGTGCCGGTTGTCCGACTCGAAGCCCTCGCTCATGTGGGCCATGCGGAACTGCTCCAGCTTGTCCGGGTCCACCGCCCGCGAGGCGAGCAGGTAGTCCCGCATCACGATGCCGTGACGGCCCTCCTCGGCGGTCCAGCGGTGCACCCACGTGCCCCAGGCGCCGTCCCGGCCGAAGAGGGTGGCGATCTCGTGGTGGTAGCTCGGCAGGTTGTCCTCCGTGAGCAGGTTCACCACCAGGGCGATCCGGCCCACGTCGGTCACCTTCGACTGCTGCGGGTCCCAGGGCTCGCCGTCCTCGAAGAAGCCCGGGAAGTTCCGGCCGTCCGACCACGGCACGTACTCGTGCGGCATCCAGTCCTTGACGACCTTGAGGTGGCGGTTCAGTTCCTTCTCGACCACCTCTTCCAACGCGTGCAGCAGCCGGGCATCGGTCCACTCCGCCGAACTGCCGAGGTAGGGAGAGGTAAGGGTCACGGGTGCTCCTGGAAGAACGATCAGTACCTACGGATTCGTAGGTTACGAGACCGTAGGTTAAGCGGGCCGTAAGGCCCCCGCCAAGCCTGCTCGCGGCGACGGACGCTCACGTTCCGTTCCCGGGTGGGGTGAGGGCGTCCAGGTCGAGCCGGCGCGTGACGCCGATGGCCTCCAGGAACGGCACGTCGTGGCTCGCCACGAGCAGCGCCCCCTCGTACGCCTCCAGCGCCTGTGTGAGGCTCCGCACACTCGCCGTGTCCAGGTTGTTCGTCGGCTCGTCCAGCATGAGCAACTGCGGCGCGGGTTCGGCCAGCAGCAGCGCCGCCAGCGTCGCCCGGAAGCGCTCGCCGCCCGACAGCGTCCCGGCCCGCTGGTCGGCCTTCGCGCCGCGGAACAGGAACCGCGCGAGTCGCGCCCGGACGCGGTTCGGCGTGGCCTCGGGCGCGAACCGCGCCACGTTCTCGACGACGGTCAGCCCGTCGTCCAGGACGTCCAGCCGCTGCGGCAGGAAGCGCAGCGGCACCCGTACGGCCACCTCGCCGGCCCGCGGCTCCAGCTCCCCGGCGATCGTCCGCAGCAGCGTCGACTTGCCCGAACCGTTCCGCCCCACCAGGGCGATCCGCTCCGGTCCCCGCACCTCGAACTCCCCGTCCAGGCGGGCGCCGTGCCGCAGCGCCAGGTCGCGCAGCAGCAGCACGCCCCGGCCCGGCGGCACGGCCGTGTGCGGCAGCTCGACCCGGATCGCCTCGTCGTCCCGTACGGCCTCCACGGCCTCGTCCAGCCGCTCCCGCGCCTGCTCCAGCCGTTTGGCGTGGACGGTCCGCTGCTTGCCGGCCGACACCTGCGCGGCGCGCTTGAGGTTGCCCGCGACGATCGGCGGCACGGCCTTCTGCGCGGCGCGCTTCTCCCCGTACCTCTTGCGCCTCGCCAGCTTGGTCTGCGCCTCGGTCAGTTCGCGCCGCTGCCGGCGCACGTCGGACTCGGCGGCGCGGACCGTCCGCTCGGCCGCCTCCTGCTCGGCGGCGACGGCCTCCTCGTACGCGGAGTAGGGACCGCCGTACCAGGTCACCTCGCCGTCGCGCAGCTCCGCGACGCGGTCGACGCGCTCCAGCAGCTCCCGGTCGTGGCTGACCACGACGAGGACGCCCGGCCAGGCGTCGACCGCCGCGTACAGGCGGCGCCGGGCGTGCAGGTCGAGGTTGTTCGTCGGCTCGTCGAGCAGCAGGACGGCGGGCCGCGCCAGGAGCAGGGCGGCGAGCCGCAGCAGCACGCACTCGCCGCCCGAGACCTCACCCGTGGTGCGGTCCAGGCCGATCCGGTCGAGCCCGAGCTGGTCGAGCGCGGCGCGCGCCCGTTCCTCCACGTCCCAGTCGTCGCCGACGGCCGCGAAGTGCTCCTCGCTCACGTCGCCCGACTCGATGGCGTGCAGGGCGGCCCGCGTGCCGGCGATGCCCAGGGCCTCGTCGACCCGCAGCCGGGTGTCCAGGGCGGCGTCCTGCGGGAGGTAGCCGACGTCCCCGGCGGCGCGGACGGTCCCGGCGACCGGTGCCAGCTCGCCGGCCAACAGTTTCAGCAGGGTCGACTTGCCCGACCCGTTCCGGCCGATGAGGCCGGTGCGGCCGGGGCCGACCGCGAGGTCCAGCCCGTCGAGGACGGGGGTGCCGTCGGGCCAGGCGAAGGTCAGGCCGGTGCAGGAGAGGGCGGGGTGGGTGGGGGGAAATGACATGAGCGTCTCCCGGTTGCGTGAGATGAGGGGTCAGGGCAACGGGTGAGACACCGGGGAGGCGACCGGGAGGGGCGGAGGCACACCGCGCCGGAGACCGCCGAAGCAGCGGTGCGGGAAGGCGGGGGACGGGCTCGTACGCCGAGGTCGCACACGGGCGGCACGCACGGCGCGCAGGGGCGCGGCGGTGCGGCGGCACGGTGTCTCAAGACCTCAGACGAGCAATGTCCTACTCCGATCGACGGCTACGGGGCCGGGAACCACGTTAGGGCGGGCCGGGCGCGGACGGCAAACGATTTACGGTCCCCGCCGTCCCGCGGTCCCCGCCGTCCCGCGGCCCCCGCGCTCCTTGCCGTCCCGCCGGTCAGGACGCGTCGCGCAGCAGCCGGGCCAGGTCGCGGTCCAGGTCGAGGAAGAGGGGCTCGCACCCGAAGGGCACCACGTGTTCGGTGCGGTGCAGGAAGCGGCGGACCTCGCCGGTGCGGACGTGGACCACGGCGACGCCCTCGGCGGCGCGGAGCTCCACCACCGTCCGGTCGTGGCCGAACGGCCGGATCCGCACGTCACCGACGCCGGCGGGCGCGTCCGTCCCCGCCGCGAGCAGCTCGCGGGAGAACTCCCAGACGGCCTCCGCCCCGTCGAGGGTCGCCGGGGCGGGGAAGACCATGCGGACCGCGAAGGGGTCGGCGAGGTCGTAGCGGAGGACGGCCGGGACGACGTCCGCACGGGGCGCGGACGCGACGAGGCGGGCCCGCAGGGCCTGTTCGATGACGGTGGACACGTCCGGCTCCCTCGTAGGTCTCCTCTTCACCCAGGAGGACGGTGGATCCGGCCGCGGCGTGCACCGCCCGCCGCCGTGACCCGCGTCACGCGAGGGCGCCGGGCGGACGGGGCGCCCGGCGGCCCCGCCACCGGTCCGTGCGGTTCCGGGCCGCCGCACCCCCGGCTCCCGGTGCCGGACCTCGGCCCCCGGCTCCGGTCCGTACGGGCTCCGGACCGCCGCGCCCCGACTACGGGTCGTCGCGCCCCCGGCCCCCGTCACCGGTCCGTGCGGCTCCGGAACCCGGCGGGCAGGGGCGTGCGGCGCGGACCGCCGTGGGCGGGGGTGCCGATCGCGTCCGGGCGCCCTAGGCTGACGGGCACTATGACGATCATCGACACCCCCGCCGGCTGGCCCGCCGACGAGGCCGGGGCCCTGGCCGTCCAGGACGAACTGCGCGCCCGCGTGGTGCTGGACGAGCCGGGGCCCCCGGTCGGCACGGGCCTGGTGACCGGGGTCGACGTGGCGTACGACGACGAGCGCGACCTCGTCGCCGCTGCCGCCGTCGTGCTGGACGCCCGCACCCTCGACGTGGTCGACGAGGCCACCGCGGTCGGCCGGGTCTCCTTCCCGTACGTGCCGGGGCTCCTGGCGTTCCGCGAACTCCCCGCCGTGCTCGCCGCGCTGGACGCCCTGACGGCCGGACCGGGCCTCGTCGTCTGCGACGGCTACGGGCAGGCCCACCCGCGCCGCTTCGGCCTCGCCAGCCACCTGGGCGTGCTCACCGGCCTGCCGGTGCTCGGCGTCGCCAAGAACCCGTTCGCCTTCACGTACGAGCAGCCCGGCCCCCGGCGCGGCGCCACCAGCCCGCTGCTCGCCGGGACGGAGGAGGTGGGGCGCGCCCTGCGCACCCGGGACGGCGTGAAGCCGGTCTTCGTCTCGGCCGGGCACCGCGTCACCCTGGAGGGGGCCTGCGCCCACGTGCTGGCGCTGACGCCGCGCTACCGCCTGCCGGAGACCACCCGGCACGCCGACGCGCTGTGCCGCCGCGCCCTGCGGGAGGCCGCGGCCCGGCAGGGGAGCGGCGTGTGATCGGCCGCCTCCAGTGCGTGGTCCTCGACTGCCCGGACCCCCTGCGCCTCGCCCGTTTCTACGAGGGCGTGCTGGGCGGCGCGGTGAACCGGCCCGACCCCCGCTGGTCCCTCGACGACGACTGGGCGACGCTCCACCTCGACGACGGGCGCGTCCTGGCCTTCCAGCGCGCCGCCCGCCACCGGCCGCCCCGCTGGCCCGACCCGGACCACCCCCAGCAGTTCCACCTCGACGTCGGCGTGGCCGACCTGGCGCGGGCCCGCGACGAGGCCGTGGCGCTGGGCGCATCGGTCCTGGACGCGGGCGGCCCGGAGCGGAGCTGGATCGTGTGCGCCGACCCGGCCGGCCATCCGTTCTGCCTCGTACGGGAGTGACCGGCGCGCCCCGCCCGCGCGCCGCGGCTCAGCGGGCGTCCGCGACCCGGAAGCGGATGCCCGCCGCGCGGAGCCGCGCCAGGAGCGCGTCGCCCATCGCGACCGCCGTCGTCACCTGCCCGGCCGTCCTCGGCAGGCCGTCGTCGAAGGCGAGGCACAGCGCCGACTCGGCGAGCATCTTCGCCGTCTCGTCGTAGCCCGGGTCACCGCCCGACACCTCCGTACACACCCGCCGTCCGCCGCCCTCGCCGACGAACCGCACCCGGAACCAACTGCGCCGCCTGCGCTCCGCGTCCGGCCCGCCGCCCGGCTCGTAACGACCCATCAGCCACCGCCGGGCGGGCGGCGACTGCGCCAGCGCGAAGCACGCGCCCACGGCCGCCACGCCGCCCAGCGCCGTCGGCAGCGTCCGCACCGCCGCGTAGTGCCGGTACCGGAAGTCCGGCCCGTACACCGGCAGCGCCGCCGCCGACCGGGCCACGATCCGCGGGTCCAGCGTCGGCAGCGGCAGCGCCCACGCGCCCGTCTCCCGGCTGAACCGCGGCCCGCCCAGCGGCGCCTCGGCCCGCCGCCCCACCCGCCGCGGCTCGTGCAGCCGCCGCTCCCGCGCCGCCCGCGCCGCCTGCCGGCTCCGGCCCAGGACGGTGAGCGCGGAGGCGAACGTGCCGCCGGAGAAGAAGGCGTTCGTCCGGACGAACCCGTCGACCCGCAGCGGCACGTCCCGCGGCAGCTCCCGCACGGTGAAGTACACGCCCAGGTCGTGCGGGACCGAGTCGAAGCCGCACGCGTGCACCAGCCGCGCCCCCGTCTCCCGCGCCCGCGCGTCATGGCGTACGTACATCAGGTCGACGAACTCCGGCTCACCCGTCAGATCGACGTAGTCGGTGCCCGCCTCGGCGCAGGCGGCGACGAGCGGTTCGCCGTACCAGACGTACGGGCCGACCGTCGTGGCGACCACCCGCGCCGACTCGGCGAGGCCGCGCAGCGCGCCCGCGTCGCCGGCGTCCGCCACCAGCAGCGGCAGCCCGGCGCACGCCGGGTGCTCGGCGGCGAGCCGGTCGCGCAACCGCTCCAACTTGTCCCGGTCCCGTCCGGCGAGCGCCCAGCGGCAGCCGGCCGGCGCGTGCGCGGCGAGGTACCGGGCGGTGAGCTCCCCGACGAACCCGGTCGCCCCGAAGAGAACCACGTCAAACGCCCGTGCCGTGCCGTTCCGCGTGTCCATCCCGTCTCCTTCGCCGCTGCTTGGGTGGGCTGCCGTGAGGAGGCAGAGGCTAGCGCCCGCGCCGCCCCCGCCTTCCCGGGGCGCCGTCCGCGCGGGCCCGCCCGCAGGGGTTGTGCGCGAGGGAACCCGTTCTTAACATCATCACTGTTACAGCGGAAGTGTCACAGTGGCGTGGCGAGGGGGCCGGATGACGGCGGCGACGGGGAACGGCCCGCTCTTCGGGGTGCGCGTGGTCGAGCTGGCGGGCATCGGGCCCGGCCCGTACGCGGCCATGCTCCTCGCCGACCTCGGCGCCGACGTCGTCCGCGTCGACCGGCCCGGCGGCGCCGACCTCGGCATCGACCCCGCGTACGACCTCGCCAACCGCAACAAGCGCTCCGTCCTCGTCGACCTCAAGGCCGACGACGGGCCCGCGACCGTCCTCGACCTCGTCGAACGCGCCGACATCCTCATCGAGGGCTACCGCCCCGGCGTCGCCGAACGCCTCGGCGTCGGCCCCCGCGAGTGCCTCGCCCGCAACCCGGGGCTCGTGTACGGGCGGATGACCGGCTGGGGCCAGGAGGGGCCGCTCGCCCACCGCGCCGGCCACGACATCACGTACATCGCCGTCACCGGCGCCCTCTCCGTGATCGGCGCGCCCGGAGAGCCGCCGGCCGTCCCCGCCAACCTGCTGGGCGACTACGCGGGCGGCTCCCTCTACCTCGTCGTCGGCGTCCTCGCGGCGTTGCACCACGCCCGCGCGGAGGGCGGCACCGGCCAGGTCGTCGACGCCGCGATCACGGACGGCACCGCCCACCTCACCACGATGATCCACGGCATGCTCGCGGCCGGCGCCTGGCAGGACCGGCGCGGCGCCAACCTCCTCGACGGCGGCTGCCCCTTCTACGGCACGTACGAGACCTCCGACGGCGGCCACATGGCGGTCGGCGCGCTGGAGCAGCGGTTCTACGACGAGTTCGCCCGCCTCCTCGGCCTCGACGGGCACACCGCCGCCGCCCGCCGCGACCCGGCCCGCTGGGACGAGCTGCGCACCGTCGTCGCCGCCCGGTTCCGCACCCGCACCCGCGCCGAGTGGACCGCCCTGTTCGAGGGCACCGACGCCTGCGTCGCCCCCGTCCTGTCGCTGCGTGAGGCCCCCGACCACCCGCACCTCGCCGCCCGTGGCACGTTCACCGGGCACGGCGGGATCACCCAGCCCGCGCCCGCGCCCCGGTTCTCCGCGACGCAGGGCTCCGTGCGCCGCCCGCCCGCCCGGCCGGGCGCCGACGCCGACGAGGTCGCCCGCGACTGGGACGTACCGAGCATCCACCCCGCCGACAGGAGGCCGATGTGAAGCGCCGGATCTTCGACGCCGAGCACGACGCGTTCCGCGACACCGTCCGCGCCTTCCTCGCCAAGGAGGTCCTGCCGCACTACGACCAGTGGGAGAAGGACGGCATCGTCGCGCGCGACGCCTGGCTCGCCGCCGGCCGCCAGGGACTCCTCGGCCTCGCCGTCCCCGAGGAGTACGGGGGCGGCGGCAACCCCGACTTCCGCTACAGCGCCGTCCTCGCCGAGGAGTTCACCCGCGCCGGAGCCCCCGGCCTCGCCATCGGCCTGCACAACGACATCGTCGGCCCGTACCTGGCGAACCTCGGGACCGACGGGCAGAAGCGCCGCTGGCTGCCCGGCTTCTGCACCGGCGATACCGTCACCGCCATCGCCATGACCGAACCCGGCGCCGGATCCGACCTCCAGGGCATCCGCACCACCGCCGAGGACCGCGGCGACCACTGGCTGTTGAACGGTTCCAAGACCTTCATCTCCAACGGGATCCTCGCCGACCTCGTCGTCGTCGTCGCCAGGACGACCCCCGAGGGCGGCGCCCACGGCCTGTCCCTCCTCGTCGTCGAACGCGGCATGCCCGGCTTCGAACGCGGCCGCAACCTCGACAAGATCGGCCAGAAGGCCCAGGACACCGCCGAGCTGTTCTTCCACGACGTCCGCGTCCCCCGGGAGAACCTGCTCGGCGAGGTCAACGGCGCCTTCGGCCACCTGATGACCCACCTCGCCCAGGAGCGCCTGGCCATCGCCGTCGCCGCCGCGGCGGGCGCCGAGCACCTCCTGGAGGCCACCACGGCGTACGTTAAGGAGCGCGAGGCGTTCGGCCGGCCCCTCGCCAGGCTCCAGCACGTCCGCTTCGAGATCGCCGAGATGGCCACCGAGTGCGCCGTCACCCGCGCCTTCGTCGACCGCTGCATCGAGGACCACGCGGACGGCGGACTCGATGCCGTCCACGCCTCCATGGCCAAGTGGTGGGCGACCGAACTCCAGAAGCGGGTCGCCGACCGCTGCCTCCAGCTCCACGGCGGGTACGGCTACATGAGTGAGTACCCGGTCGCCCGGGCGTTCACCGACGGGCGGATCCAGACCATCTACGGCGGCACGACCGAGATCATGAAGGAGATCATCGGCCGTTCGCTGCTCGGCTGACCCCCACAGACGTTGAAGCGACCCCCGCGACGCGAAAGGCTCGACCAGTGACCACCGAAGCGTACGTGTACGAAGCGATCCGCACCCCGCGCGGGCGCGGCAAGGCCAACGGCTCCCTGCACGGCACCAAGCCCATCGACCTCGTCGTCGGCCTGATCCACGAACTGCGCGACCGCCTCCCCGGACTCGACCCCGCCGCCGTCGACGACATCGTGCTCGGCGTCGTCTCCCCCCTCGGCGACCAGGGCTCCGACATCGCCAAGATCGCGGCCATCGTCGCCGGACTGCCCGACACCGTCGCCGGCGTCCAGGCGAACCGCTACTGCGCCTCCGGGCTGGACGCGGTCAACACGGCCGCCATGAAGGTCCGCTCCGGCTGGGAGGACCTCGTCCTCGCCGGCGGCGTCGAGTCGATGTCCCGCGTGCCGATGGGCTCCGACGGCGGCGCCTGGATGTCCGACCCGATGACCAACCACGACACCCGCTTCGTCCCGCAGGGCATCAGCGCCGACCTCATCGCCACCGTGGAGGGCTTCTCCCGGCGCGACGTCGACGAGTACGCGGCGCTCTCCCAGGAGCGCGCCGCGACCGCCTGGAAGGAGGGCCGCTTCGACCGGTCCGTCGTCCCCGTCAAGGACCGCAACGGGCTCGTCGTCCTCGACCGCGACGAGCACATGCGCCCCGGCACCACCGCCGACGGCCTCGCCGCGCTCAAGCCGTCGTTCGCCGGCATCGGGGAGATGGGCGGCTTCGACGCCGTCGCCCTGCAGAAGTACCACTGGGTCGAGAGGATCGACCACGTCCACCACGCCGGCAACTCCTCCGGCATCGTCGACGGCGCCGCCCTCGTCGCCGTCGGCTCCCGCGAGGTCGGCGAGCGGTACGGACTGGCGCCGCGCGCCCGGATCGTCTCCGCCGCGGTCTCCGGCTCCGAGCCCACCATCATGCTCACCGGCCCCGCCCCCGCCAGCCGCAAGGCGCTCGCCAAGGCCGGGCTCACCATCGACGACATCGACCTCGTCGAGATCAACGAGGCGTTCGCCGCGGTCGTCCTGCGCTACGCCCGGGACATGGGGCTCTCCCTCGACAAGGTCAACGTCAACGGCGGCGCCATCGCCCTGGGCCACCCCCTCGGCGCCACCGGCGCGATGATCCTCGGCACCCTCGTCGACGAGTTGGAGCGCCAGGACAAGCGGTACGGCCTCGCGACCCTCTGCGTCGGCGGCGGCATGGGCATCGCCACCATCGTCGAGCGTCTTTGACCGTCCCGTCCGAACCCCGTCACGGAAGAAGCACCCATGACCGCCATGCCGACGCGTTCCACCATCCGCTGGGAACAGGACGAGACCGGCGTCGTCACCCTCGTCCTCGACGACCCCGACCAGTCCGCCAACACCATGAACGAGGCGTTCCGCAGGTCGATCGCGGCGATCGCCGACCGGGCGGAGGCCGAGAGGGACTCCATCCGCGGGATCGTCTACACCTCCGCCAAGAAGAGCTTCTTCGCGGGCGGCGACCTCAAGGACATGATGAGGGCCGGACCGGCCGACGCCCAGCGGGTCTTCGACGCCGCCTGTGACGTCAAGCGCTCCCTGCGCCGCATCGAGACCCTCGGCAAGCCCGTCGTCGCCGCGCTCGGCGGCGCCGCGCTCGGCGGCGGCTACGAGATCGCCCTCGCCTCCCACCACCGGATCGCCCTCGACGCGCCCGGCTCGAAGATCGGCCTGCCCGAGGTCACGCTCGGCCTGCTCCCCGGGGGCGGCGGCATCGCCCGCACCGTACGGCTCATGGGCGTCACGGACGCCCTGCTGAAGGTGCTCCTCCAGGGCACCCAGTACCCGCCGCGGCGCGCCCTGGAGAACGGCCTGGTCCACGAGGTCGCCGACACGCCCGAGGAGATGCTCGCCAAGGCCCGCGCCTTCATCGACGCGCACCCCGAGTCGCGCCAGCCCTGGGACGAGCCCGGCTACAAGATCCCCGGCGGCACGCCCGCGCACCCCAAGTTCGCGGCGAACCTGCCCGCCTTCCCCGCCAACCTGAAGAAGCAACTGAACGGCGCCCCCTTCCCGGCGCCGCGCAACATCCTCGCGGCGGCCGTGGAGGGCTCCCAGGTCGACTTCGAGACGGCGCTGGTCATCGAGTCCCGCTACTTCACCGAGCTCGTCACCGGGCAGACCGCCAAGAACATGATCCAGGCGTTCTTCTTCGACCTCCAGGCCGTCAACGCCGGCCGCAGCCGCCCGCGGGGGGTGGAACCGCGCACGGTCCGCAGGGCCGCCGTCCTCGGCGCCGGCATGATGGGCGCGGGCATCGCGTACGCCTGCGCGAAGGCCGGGATCGAGGTCGTCCTCAAGGACGTCTCCGAGGAGGCCGCCGCCAAGGGCAAGGCACACTCCGAGGAGCTGTGCGCCAAGGCGGTGGAGCGGGGCCGCACCACACGGGAGAAGGCCGACGCGCTGCTCACCCGGATCCGGCCGACCGCCGACGTGGCGGACCTCGCCGGCTGCGACGCCGTCATCGAGGCCGTCTTCGAGGACACCGCCCTCAAGCACAAGGTGTTCCAGGAGGTCCAGGGCGTCGTCGCGCCCGACGCCCTGCTGTGCTCCAACACCTCGACGCTGCCGATCACCGCCCTCGCGGAGGGCGTGGAGCGGCAGGCCGACTTCATCGGCCTGCACTTCTTCTCCCCCGTCGACAAGATGCCGCTGGTCGAGATCATCAAGGGCGGGCGGACCGGCGAGGAGGCGCTGGCCCGGGCGTTCGACCTCGTCCGGCAGATCGGCAAGACGCCGATCGTCGTCAACGACTCGCGCGGCTTCTTCACCTCGCGGGTCATCGGCCAGTTCCTCAACGAGGGCGTGGCCATGGTCGGCGAGGGCGTCGAGCCCGCGTCGGTCGAGCAGGCGGCG
Source organism: Streptomyces sp. NPDC045287 (assembly GCF_056432325.1). Lineage (NCBI taxonomy): Bacteria > Bacillati > Actinomycetota > Actinomycetes > Kitasatosporales > Streptomycetaceae > Streptomyces > Streptomyces sp. NPDC045287. Next base: position 74,313 of record NZ_JBWKJG010000006.1, on the reverse strand, counting down.
GGCCAGGCCGGGTACCCGGCGAAGGTGCTGTCCCTGATGGACGAGCTGACCCTGACCCTGCCCCGCAGGATCCGCGACGAGACGCGGCGGGCGGTGGAGGAGGCGGGCGGCACCTGGCGGACGCACCCGGCGGAGGCCGTCATCGACCGCATGGTCGACGAGTTCGGCCGGCCGGGCCGCAGCGGCGGCGCCGGCTTCTACGACTACGACGACAACGGCCGGCGGACCGGCCTCTGGCCGGGGCTGCGGGAGCACTTCACCACGCCGGACGCGGCCGTCCCGTTCGAGGACATGCAGGAGCGGATGCTGTTCTCCGAGGCGCTCGACTCGGTCCGCTGCCTGGAGGAGGGCGTCCTCACCTCCGTCGCCGACGCCAACATCGGCTCCGTGATGGGCATCGGCTTCCCCGCCTGGACCGGCGGCGTGCTCCAGTACATCAACGGTTACGAGGGCGGGCTGCCCGGCTTCGTCGCGCGGGCGCGCGAGCTGGCCGAGCGGTACGGCGAGCGGTTCGAGCCGCCGGCGCTGCTGGTGGAGAAGGCCGCGCGGGGCGAGACCTTCACGGACTGACCCCTCCGGCCCGTCGCGCCTCCGGGGCGCCGGGAGCGGACGCCGGGCGGCCGCTCCCGGGGACGGCCGCCCGGGAAACCCGGAACGCGGCCCGCAACTCGTCCGTCAGGGACCGCTGGAAGGCCGTGACCAGCGCCTGCACCACCAGCGGCTGCATGTGCGCGGACAGCGACTTCATCGCCTTGACGTGCTGCGGGTCCTCCGGGTCCGCCTCCCGCTCCCGGTACGGGCTCCACACCTCGTCCCGGAACAGCCGGGTCAGTTCCTGGGCCGCCTCGCGGGTGTGCTCGACCAGCACCTCGCGGGCGGCCACGATCGTGGCGCGCGGGATCGGCACGTCGAGCAGTTGCAGCCCGAGCCGCAGCAGTCCGGGGTCGACGCGGAGGAGGCCCTCCTCGTCGGGGCCGGCGAGCACGTCCATGGCGGTGAGCAGTTCCATGTCCGCGTCGGTCAGCTCGCGCCCGGCCCGCCGCTCCAGCTCGGCGCGCGTCAGGCGCTCCGCGGCGTCCGGCGACCAGGTGGCCACGAGGGCCCGGTGGATGGCCAGGTCGTGGGCGTTCACGTCCGGCGGGAGCTGCTCCAGGTACCGCTCGATCGCCGCGAGGGTCATGCCCTGGTGCTGGAGCTCCTCGATGAGCGCCAACCGCGCCAGGTGCTCGGGCCCGTACCGGCCGACGCGGCGGGGGCCGATGACGGGCGGCGGCAGCAGCCCGCGCGTGCTGTAGAAGCGGATCGTGCGGACGGTGACGCCCGCGCGCGCGGCGAGCTCGTCCACGGTGAACGGCGGCTGCTGCGTCTCGGTCGCCACGGGGCCCTCGTTTCCACTGCGGTGTCGCACTGCTGCCACAGTATTGCTGTCTCACCACCGCTGTGAAAGTGCGCGGCATCCCGGTGACGGTCTACGACCACGACGGCTGAGCCGGCCGGCCCGCCGTCAGCGCGGCCCGACGGCCGGGGCGATCAGCAGGAGCACGGCGGCGGGGAGGAAGAGGGCCGTCCCGGCCATGGCGCCCACCAGCGCCCACAGGCAGAGGGCGAGCTCGAGCAGGAAGCACGTCCAGGAGAAGGCGCGCGGGTACCGGCCCAGCAGGAGCGGCAGCGGTACGGGCAGGGCCGTCAGGAGGAACAGTCCGCCCAGGTGCGTGTCCAGGCCCGTGAGGAGCGGGGGCAGGGCGGCCAGCACGGCCAGCGCGACCACCGCGCGCGGGAGCCCGCGCACCCGGGGCCGCGCGTTCGCTGCGGCGTTCACGGCGCCCCCTCCCGGCCGGACTGAACGCGTTCAACCCACCGTGTGCCCGCCGGCCGGCAAATCCCGTTGCCGGCCGCCGTGCGCGGATGGTCGGGTGTCCCCATGGACAACGCGGAGGTACTGGCCCTGTTCGACCGGCGGGTGCGGCGGGAGGCCCGGCCGGACGGGCCCGGGTGCCGGGTCGAGCGGGCCGGGAACGTCGTCCGGCAGACCGGCCCGGCGGAGGCGTGGAACGGCGTGTTGTGGACCGGCCTCACGGCCGCCACGGCGGACCGCGCGATCGAGGAGCAGGTCCGCCACTTCACCGCTCTCGGCCGGGAGTTCGAGTGGAAGCTGTACGAGCACGACGAGCCGCACGACCTGGGCGACCGGCTCCGTGCCGCGGGCTTCGCGGCCGGACCGCGCGAGGCCCTCATGGTCGCCGAGACGGCCCGGATCGCCGCCATCGCCGCCCCGCCGCCCGACGGCGTGGAGCTGGTTCCCGTGACGGACGCCGCCGGGGTGGACCTCATGGTGGACGTCCACGACCGGGCGTTCGGCACGGACGGCTCCCACCTGCGGCAGCGGCTGCTCCGGCAGCTGGCCGAGCGGCCCGGCACGGTGGTCGCCGTCGTCGCCGTGGCGGACGGCCGGCCGGTCAGCTCGGCGCGCATGGAGACGGTGCCCGGCACCGGCTTCGCCGGCCTGTGGGGCGGCGGCACCGTACCGGAGTGGCGGGGCAGGGGCCTCTACCGCGCGCTCGTCGCCCACCGGGCCCGGATCGCCGCCGCCCGCGGCTTCCCCTGGCTCCAGGTCGACGCGTCCGACGACAGCCGCCCCGTCCTGGGCCGCCTCGGCTTCGCGGTGCTGTCCACCACGACCCCGTACGACTACCGCCCGGACGCCACGACCGGGTAGTGGTCCGACAGGTCGGTGTACGTGTAGGTCCGGCCCCAGCTGGTCACCGTCCAGGGGGCGCTCCGCTCCTTGACGACCAGGTTGGTCCAGCCGGCCGGGCGGGCGTGCCCGGCGCGGTGCAGCACGTGGTCGAGGTCCTCGCGCGGGTCGTCGGGGTAGCGCTCGGCGGCGATGGAGTTCTCCGCCGTGTCGAAGGAGTACGGGTGGCCGGTGCGGGCGTCGACGTCGGCCAGGCCCGCGTCGGCGAGCATCGTCGCGTACTCCGGGGTGCGGGAGTCCACGTTGAGGTCGCCCGCCACGATCACCTGCTCCGACGCGGGGATGCCCTTGCCGTCCAGGAAGGCGTCCACCGCCCTGAACTGCCGCGCCCGGACCCGCGCCGCCTCGCCCGCCGAGCACCCCGGGTCGGTCGACTGGGCGTGGGTGCCCACCACGTGGACCCGCGTGCCCCCCACGTCCAGCACCGCGTACACGAAGCCCTTGTTGGAGTACCGGTCCGCGCCGCACGCGTCCTGGTAGACGTACTGCTCCTTGCGCAGGACCGGCCACCTGCTCAGCAGCGCCACCCCGCCGTCCTCCGGGGTGGTCGGGGAGTAGGCCCCGCCCGTCGCGTCCCAGCCGGACGTGCCGCGGCCCATCACGGGCGTCCGGTACGGGTACGAGGAGGCCGCGTTCTTCAGCAGTGCGTCCGACGCGGTGTTGTCGAACGCCTCCTGGAGCACCACCACGTCGTTGCCCTGGAAGAACGGTGCCGCCGGGATGGCCTTCGCGCGGTGGTCCTGCCCCCAGTTCGGGTAGAGGGCGCGGCTGAAGAGGAAGGCGTTGTACGTGAGGACCCTGAGGTTCGGCGCCGCCCCGGCCGCGGCGGGGGAGGCGACCGCCGGGGGCGCCGCCGCGGCCAGTGACACGGCGGCGAGCGCGGCGGACACCGCGGCGGACAGGACGGCGCGCGGGACGCGGCGGAGCACGGAACACGACGGGGGAAGGGGCACGGCGACTCCCTCGGGGGGACGGACGGGGCGCCGCACATCAAAGCAGCCGCGGTTACTCTCGGGTAGATACCGGGTGGAGGAAAACTTGCGGAGAACGGGCGGCCCGGCGAAAATCCGCCGACGGAACCCCATCGACCCCGCCACACCCTTCACCGCCGCCGCTCGCATACGGGAAGTCCACCGGGCGGACACCGGCCCGCCACCTCGCACCTTTGGAGCAGCGCCCATGACCGAGGCCCCCCGCCACCCCGCGCCACCGCCCCCCGGAGGGGTCCTGTGGAGCCTCGCGGGCGACGTGCGCGGCCTGTTCATGCTGCCCTCGGCGCTCGCCCTCCAGGTCGCCCACCCGGCCGTCGGCGCGGGCGTCGACGAGCACTCCGTCTTCCGCACCGACCCGTGGGGCCGCGCCGAGCGCTCCCTGCGCTCGCTCCAACTGTGGGTGTACGGCGGGGAGGCCGCCGCCGAGGAGGGCCGGCGCCTGCGCCGCCTCCACCGCGCGATCCGGGGCACCGACGCCCGCGGCCGCCCGTACCACGCCCTCGATCCGGCCTTCTACGCCTGGGTCCACGCCACCGGCTTCCCCGTCCACCGCCACGCGGCCCGCTACCTCTTCCGCCCGATGACCGAGGAGCAGGAGCGGCGGTTCTACGCCGAATGGCTCCAGGTCGGCCGGATCCTCGGCATCCGCGACCGCGACATGCCGCAGACGATCGAGGAGTTCTGGCCGTACTACCGCAAGGTCCTCGCCGACGAGATCGAGACGACCGCCGTCGTCCGCGACCTGCTGGCCACCGACGTCCCGCTCCCGCCGCCCGACCGCGGCCCCCTGCCGCTCCGGCTCCTCCTGCGCCTCCTGTGGCCCCTGCTGTGGCCGCGCGTCGCCCGCTTCCGCGCCTTCGCCATCGCGGGCTTCCTGCCGCCCGAGGCACGCGAGGCGATCGGCGTGGAGTGGTCGGACGCCCAGGAGCGCGCGCTGCGCCGCCTCGCCCGGGTCGTGCGGGCCGTCGTGCCCGCGCTCCCCGAGCGGCTGCGCTACCTCCCCCTGGCCCGGGAGGCGCGCCGCGCCCACCGCCTCAGCCGGGCAGTCCGCCCCGCGCGATGACGTCCGCGTACCAGCGGGCGCTGTCCTTGGGCGTGCGCCGCTGCGACGCGAAGTCGACGTGGACGACGCCGAACCGCTTGCCGTAGCCGTACGCCCACTCGAAGTTGTCCAGCAGCGACCACAGGAAGTACCCGCGCACGTCCGCGCCGTCCGCGAGGGCCCGGTGTACCGCGGTCAGGTGCTGGCGCAGGTACGCCACCCGCTCCGGGTCGTGGACGTCGCCGGACGGGTCGGCGTAGTCGTCGTACGCCGCGCCGTTCTCGGTGATCATCAACGGGACGTGCGGCAGTTCGTCGCGCAGCCGGGTCAGCAGCTCGTACAGCCCGTCCGCGTCCACCGGCCAGTCCATCGCCGTGCGCGGCCCCGGCGCGGGCGCGAACCGGACGTGCTCCTCGGCGCCCGGCCAGGGCGACGGCCCCTCGTGGGAGCCGGCCGCGACGACGGTGGGGGAGTAGTAGTTGATCCCCAGCGAGTCCACCGGGGTGGCGGCCACCGCCAGGTCGCCGTCCCGGACGAACGACCAGTCCGTCAGCGCCGCCGTGTCCGCGACCAGGTCCTCGGGCAGCCGCCCGTGGAACACCGGGTCCAGGAACACCCGGTTGCCGAGCGCGTCGATGCGGCGCGCCGCGTCCCGGTCCGCCTCCGAGCCGGTCAACGGCCGCACCGCGTGCAGGTTCAGCGTCAGCGACACCTCCGCCGACGCGGGCAGCGCCGCCCGCAGCGCCCGTACGGCGAGGCCGTGCGCCAGGTTGAAGTGGTGCGCGGCGCGCAGGGACGCGGCCGGGTCCGTACGGCCCGGGGCGTGCGCCCCGGAGGCGTACCCGAGGAACGCGGCGCACCACGGCTCGTTCAGCGTCGTCCAGGTGGCGACCCGGTCGCCCAGCGCGTCCGCCGCCAGCGCCGCGTACTCGGCGAACCGCCCGGCCGTGTCCCGGTGCGGCCAGCCGCCGGACCCGCCGGCCGACGGGGTCTCCAGCTCCTGCGGCAGGTCCCAGTGGTAGAGGGTGGCGACCGGCCGGATGCCCGCCGCGCGCAGCTCGTCCGTCAGCCGGCGGTAGAAGTCCAGGCCCTTCTGCGAGGCCGGGCCGCGCCCGGTGGGCTGCACGCGGGACCAGGAGACGGAGAAGCGGTAGTCGGTGACGCCGAGGTCCCGCATCAGCGCGACGTCCTCGGCCATCCGGTGGTAGTGGTCGGCGGCGATGTCGCCCGTGTCGCCGTTGCGCACCTTGCCGGGCGTCCGGCTGAAGGTGTCCCAGATGGACGGGGTCCGGCCGTCCTCGGCGGCGGCGCCCTCGATCTGGTAGGCGGCGGTGGCGGTGCCCCAGCGGAAGCCGGCGGGGAAGGCGAGCCCCGTGGCCGGGCGAAGCCGTGCGTCGACAGCGGTCATGAGGAGGGAACTCCCGAGAGTCGGAGGAGGAAGGGGAGGAGAGGGCGAGGAGGGTGGGGAGGGGAGAGAAGGGAGATGAAGGGGAGAGGCGCAGGGGAGAGAAGGGAGATGAAGGGGAGAGGCGCAGGGGTGAGGGGGCGTCAGCCCTTGACCGCGCCCTGCATGATGCCGCCGACGATCTGCCGGCCCAGCAGGCCGAAGACCAGCAGCACGGGCAGGGTGCCCAGCAGGGTGCCCGCCATGATCACGGACTGGTCGTGGACGTAGCCGCCGCCGAGTTGACGCAGCGCGACCTGCACGGTCGGGTTCTGCGACGACAGGGCGACAATCGGCCAGAAGAAGTCGTTCCAGGCGGCCATGAACGTCAGCAGTCCGAGGACGGCCATGCCGGGCCGCGCGATCGGCACCACGATCGACCAGAAGATCCGCGCGGTCGACGCCCCGTCGACCCGCGCCGCCTCGATCAGCTCGTCCGGCAGCGTCTGCACCAGGAACTGCCGCATGAAGAACACCCCGAACGCCGAGACCAGGCCCGGCAGGATCACCGACTGGAGCTGGTTCACCCACTGGAGCTCGGCGATCACCATGAACAGCGGGATCACCCCGAGCTGCGGCGGGATCATCATCGTGCCCACCGTGACCGCGAGGAGCGCGCCCCGGCCGCGGAAGCGCAGCTTGGCGAAGGCGAACCCGGCGAGCGTGCAGCACAGCACGGTGCCGACGGTGATGGATCCGGACACGACCAGCGAGTTGATCAGCGCCGTGCCGATGTCGGCCTCCTCGACCACCGCCTCGATGTTGCGGACCAGGTTCGGGCCCGGCAGCAACACCGGCGGCACCTGCGCCAGGTCGGCGTTGGACCGGCTGGCGGCGACGACCGTCCAGTAGAACGGGAAGGCCGAGACGAGGACGGCGAGGACCAGGATCGCGTACGTGATCCTGCCGCCGTGCGACGTGCGCCCCGCGCGCGTGGTCATCGGCCGGCCTCCTTGCGGGAACGGCGGCGCGCGAGCAGGGCGTTGGCCCCCACGAGCACCACGATGAGCAGGAACATCACCCAGGCGATGGCCGCGGCCCGCCCCAGGTGGAAGAAGCCCCAGCCCTGCTCGTACAGGTAGAGGCCGAGCGTCTGGTACTGGTGTGAGACGCCGCCGGAGACGGAGCCCTCGTAGAGCAGCGGCTCACCGAACAACTGGGTGGCGCCGATCGTCGACACGACGACCGTGAAGACGATCGTCGGCCGCAGCCCGGGCAGCGTCACGTGCAGGAACTGCCGCCACCGGGAGGCCCCGTCCATCTCCGCGGCCTCGTACAGCTCGCTCGGGATGGACTGCATGCCGGCCAGGTAGATCAGCGCGTTGTAGCCGGTCCAGCGCCAGACGACGATCGACGAGACGGCGATCTGCGAGGCGACCGTCCCCGTCTGCCAGTCCACCGGGCCGATCCCCACCAGCCCGAGGGCGTAGTTGACCAGTCCGAAGTCGCGGCCGAAGAGCTGCGCGAAGACGAGCGTCGCCGCGGCGACGGAGGTGGCGTACGGCAGGAGCATCGCCGTGCGGAAGAAGGTCCGCCCGCGCAGCTTGTAGTGGAGCAGGTGTGCCAGCCCCAGTGCCATGACGAGCTGCGGGACCGTGGAGAGCACGCCGATGGTGAACGTGTTGCGCAGCGCGGTCCAGAAGAACTCGTCGGCGAACAGCGCCGTGTAGTTGCCGAGCCCGCGCCACTCCATGTCGCCGGGGGTCTGCAACTCCACCCGGTAGAGCGACACGAAGGCGGTGTACACGAGCGGGAAGAGCCCGAAGGCGGCGAAGAGGGTGAAGAACGGGGCGATGTAGGCGTACGGCGAGACGGTCGCCCAGGCCCGGCGCACCGCCGAGGGGCGGGCGGCCTCGGCGGGGGGCGGGGACGGCGGCGCGGCGGTGCCCGCCGGAGCGGTCAGGGTCACGGTGCGGCCCTTCGGGGGTCGGTGGGGCGGTGGGACGGCGGGTCGGCGGGGTCGGTACGGGGGAGGGGCCGCCGGGCGGGCAGCGCCCGGCGGGAGCGGCGCCCCGTGTCAGCCCATGACGTTGTCGACGCCCTTCTTCGCGTTGGCCCAGGCCCTGTCGGGGGCGGTGCCCTTGCGTTCGACCTCGCTCAGCGCGTTGGTGATCTGGTCGGCGACGTTCTTGTCGTGCACGCCGAGCACCTGCACCGGCGCCTCCTTCGCGGCGTCGCCGAAGATCCGGCCGATGGGCGCGTCGGAGAAGTACGGGTCCTTGGCGTCGGCGACCTCGGCGATGGCGCCGGTCGAGGAGGGGAAGTTGCCCTGCTTCTCGAAGAGCTTGACCTGCTGCGCCGGTGCCGTCAGCCACTCGATCAGCTCGTACGCCTCCTTCTTGTGCCGGGCCGCGCGCGGCACCGCCAGGTAGGAGCCGCCCCAGTTGCCGGCGCCGCCGGGCAGCTCGGCGATGTCCCACTTGCCCCTGCCGGCCTCACCGGCCTGGCCCTTGATGTAGCCGAGCATCCAGGCGGGGCACGGGAGGGTGGCGAAGGAGCCGGCGGCGAACGCCTGGTTCCACTGCGGCGACCACTGGTCGAGCTTGGCGCTCAGGCCCGCCCGGGCGGCCTCGGTCGCGGCGTCCCAGGCGGCCTTGACGGCCGGGTTCTCCTCGTAGATCAGCTTGCCGGAGGCGTCGTAGTACCGCTCCTCCTCCTGGCCGATCATGATCGTGTAGAGGCTGCCGACGCTGTCCAGCCAGGCGCTCCCGGCGGGGGCCTTCGCCTTGTACTGCCTGCCGAGCTCCAGGTAGCCGTCCCAGGTGGCCCACTTCCCGGCGAGCTCCTCGCGGTCCGTGGGCAGCCCGGCCCGCTCGAACAGGTCGGTGCGGTAGCACATGGCCTCCGGGCCGACGTCGGTGCCGAGACCCAGCACACGGCCGTCCCCGGTGGTGGCCGCCGACCACTTGGCCCGGGCGAACTGGTCCTTGAGGTCCTTCGCCCCGTACTTCCCGAGGTCCTCGAACTTGTCGGCCTGCTGCCGGGTGACGGAGGCGATGCGGCCGACCTCGATGCCCTGGACGTCGGCGAGCCCGCCGCCGCCCGCCAGCCGGGTCTGGAGGGACTTCCAGTAGTCCTGCTCGTCCTCGGTGTCGGTCTGCTTGATCGTGACACCGGGGTGGAGCTTCTCGTACTCGGCGTACAGCCCGGCCTCCTTGTAGCCGAACGAGCCGAACAGGTCGACGGTGATCGTGACCTTGCCGCCCGCGGCGTCGGACGAACCGTCCGGCGCGCTGGACCCGCAGGCGGCGAGCAGGGCTCCGGCGAGCGTGACCGCGCCGAGTCGGACGGCGGCCCTTCTGGCGGCTCGGGCGATGGGCATGAGAAGCCTCCCTTGGCTTCGATCGAGCGGTGAACACCCTTGAGAGCGCTCTCACAAATGTGGGGGGAGCGTGCCCCGGCGGGCCGCGCCGCGTCAAGCCCCGAACGGACAACTGCGGTGCCGCCCGCCAAATCCCGGGCCTGCCGCCTGTATTGACAGCCCTGTTTCAGGAGTTTTACGTTCCAGGCAGTTGAGAGCGCTCTCGATACTCTCCCCCCCCACCCTCACCACTGAGGTGACCCCCATGAGAACCCCCCGCTCAGGCCTCGTCGCCCTGGCGGCGGCCCTGGCCGCCGTCGGCCTCACGGGCCCGGCCGCCGCCCCCGCTTCCGCCGCCACCGTCCCGGTCGGAGCCGGCAGCCACTCCGACACCCGCCCGCCCGGCACCACCGGCCCGACCACCAACACCGGCACCCCGGTCACGCCCAAGGTCACCCCCGCGGCCCAGGGCAAACCGGTCCCCACCAACGACTGGTGGTCGTCCCTCGCCTTCCAGCGCTACGGCGACAACCCGTACTCCACCCCCATGTACGGCCACCCGCTCACCTACCAGGCCACCGCCGCCGGCCTCGACATCGGCTACCCGACCACCCCGGCGGTCGTCGGGGACGGACGGCAGTACGAGTTCGCCCACAAGCGCGACCTCACCCTCGGCCTGACCGGCCTCAACGCGCCCGACGCCAAGGCCGACGCCTGGTCCGACTGGACCGTCACCCCGTACTGGTCCGACGGCGCCCGCACCCTGCGCGCCACCATCGGCCACGGCCTGCCCTTCGTGTACGCCAAGGGCACCGGCGGCGACGCCCGCGTCACCACCGCCTCCGCGCCGACCGTCTTCGCCGACCGGGGCAACGTCCTCGGCATCACGGTCGCCGGCCACCACTACGCGCTGTTCGCGCCGACCGGCGCGGACTGGACGGTCTCCGGCTCGACCCTCACCGCGGGCCTGGCCGGCAAGGACTACTTCTCGCTCGCCGTGCTGCCCTCCACCGGGGCGCTGGACGCGTTCGGGAAGTACGCCTACAGCTTCGTCACCGGCTCCCAGGCGAGCTGGAGCACGAGCGGCGGCACCGTCCGGGCCACCTACACGCTCACCACCCAGCCGCAGGAGGGCACCGAGACGGGCACCCTCCAGGCGCTCTACCGCCACCAGTGGCTGCACACCACGGACCCGCTCACCGCGTACACGTACGTCTCCCCGCGCGGCACCATGAAGGTCCGCGAGTCCCGCACCTTCACCACCAGCCAACGCGCCGCCCCCGTCCTGCCCGCCCTCCCGAAGGCGTCCGGCACCGACGCGGCCCGGCTGCGCGGTTACCTGAACGAGGTCGTGAGCGCCTCCGACCCGTTCTCCGGCGCCACCGACACGTACTGGACCGGCAAGGCCCTCGGCCGGCTCGCCCAACTCGTCCCGGTCGCCGAGCAGGCCGGTGACACCGGCGTCCGCGACCGGCTCCTCGGGCTGCTGAAGGGCCGCCTCCAGGAGTGGTTCACCGCGGGCGGCGCGTCGGAGTTCAGCTACGACCGCACCTGGCGGACCCTGATCGGCTACCCCGCCTCGTACGGCAGCGACAGCGAGCTCAACGACCACCACTTCCACTACTCGTACTACGTGTACGCGGCGGCCGTCGTCGCCCAGTACGACCCGGCCTGGGCCGCGGACTCGGCCTGGGGCGGCATGGTGAAGACCCTCGTCCGGGACGCCGCCAACCCCAGCCGCACCGACTCCGCCTTCCCCTTCCTGCGCGGCTTCGACGTGTACGCCGGGCACAGCTGGGCCTCCGGCCACCAGGGCTTCGCCGCGGGCAACAACCAGGAGTCGTCGTCGGAGTCCACCAACCTCAGCGCCGGACTCGTCCTGTGGGGCGCCGCGACGGGCGACACCGCCCTGCGCGACCTCGGCACCTACCTCCTCACCACCGAGTCCGAGGCGATCAGCCAGTACTGGTTCGACGCCGACCAGCAGGTCTTCCCCGCCTCCTTCGGCCACGACACGGTCGGCATGGTGTGGGGGAGCGGCGGCGCGTACTCCACCTGGTGGACCGCCAACCCCGAGGAGATCCACGGCATCAACGTCCTCCCGGTGACCGGCGGCTCCCTGCACCTGGCCGCCCGCAAGGACGCGATCCGCCGCAACCTCGCCGAGATGGAGCGCGAGAACGGCGGCCCGGCCGTCGAGTGGCGCGACGTCCTGTGGGAGTTCCAGTCGCTCGCCGACCCGGCGACCGCCAAGGCGAAGTGGGACGCCGGCCACGCCGCGTACACCCCGGAGCAGGGCGAGTCGAAGGCGCACACGTACCACTGGCTGACCACCCTGGACACCCTCGGCGCGCCCGACCCGTCCGTGACGGGCGACCTGCCGACGTCGGCGGTCTTCACCAAGGGCACGGTACGGACGTACGCGGCGCACAACCACGGCCCGGCCGCCCGCACCGTCACCTTCTCCGACGGCGCGAAGCTCACCGTCCCGGCCCGCTCCACCGCCACCGGCACCGGCACGGGCGGCACGGACCCGGGCCAGCCCGGACCGTCCACCGGCAACACGTTCCAGTTGCGCACCGGCGGCACGCTGACCACCGCGACCGGCGCCGCGGCCGGCGCCGACACGATCGCCTCCGCCTGCGGAGGCAACCACGACGGCACCCCGCACCTGCCGCTCGTCTACGAGGCGAAGGGCGTCAACGGCACTCTCCAGCCGGGCGCGGCCACGGCGTTCCGTCTCCAGGTCGACGCGGGCACCGGCGTCGCGCTCGGCCAGCAGGCGCGGATCAGCTACGACCTCACGGGCGACGGGACGTTCGACCGCGTGGAGACGTACCACTACTTCGCGACGGACCCGGTGCCGGGCTGGGAGGAGTACACGCAGGCACGCGGACTGAAGGCGGTCACCGGCGCGCTCGGCGACCTCCGGAACGGCACGGTCCGCCTGGAGGTGTGGCACGCCATCGGCAACGGCACGGCCCGCCTCCAGACGGGCACGGACCGCTCGGTCCTGGTCATCCCGTACGCGTGAGGCCCACCCGCGCGTGCGCCGCGCCCGCGGCCCGCGCGCGCTGCGCCCGCGATCCTCGCGTGGGGCTCGTCGCGACCCGCGCGCGAGGATCGCACGACCCCCGCCCGCGCCTCGCCCGCGTCCCGCGCGTGAGGCTCACGCGGACGCCCGGCGGACCAGCTCCGTCGGCGTGATCACCGACCTCGGGGCGGAGTGCGCCGCCCCGGGGTCGCCGTCCTGGCTGAGGGCGCGCATCAGCAGCCGCACCATCAGCCGGCCCATGCCCTCGATGTCCTGCCGGACCGTCGTCAGCGGCGGGTCCGTCACCTCGGCGACCGACGCCATGTCGTCGAAACCGACCAGCGCCACGTCCCGCGGCACCCGCAGCCCCCGCTCGCGCAGGACGCGCAGGGCGCCGGACGCCATCAGGTCGTTGCCCGCGAACACCGCGTCCAGCCCCGGCCGCCGCTCCAGCAGCTCGGCCATGGCCCGGGCGCCGCTCTCCTCCGTGAAGTCGCCCTGCGCGACCAGGTCCGGGTCGGCGTCCAGCAGGACGTCCCGGTAGCCGGCCAGCCGGTCCATCGCCGAGGTCTGGTCGCGCGGCCCCGCGATGTGCGCGATCCGCTCGCGGCCCTGGCCGACCAGGTACCGCACGGCCTCCCGGGCGCCGCCGCGGTTGTCGGCGTCCACGTACGGCACGGCCAGCTCACCGGTCGCGCCCGGCCAGCCGGGACGCCCGCCGAACACGGTGGGCACCTGCACGCGGCGGACGATCGACGGCAGTTCGTCGTCGTCGTGCACCGAGAAGGCCAGGGCTCCGTCGACGTGGCCGCCGCCCAGGTAGCGGGCGATCCGCTCGTAGTCGCCGGCGCCCTCCACCCACAGCAGCACCAACTGCGAGTCGTGCGCGGTCAGCTCGCGGCTGATGCCGCGCACCTGCTGCTCGAAGAACGGGTCGGAGAAGACGCGGAACTCCGGCTCCGCGATGATCACCGCGACGGCGCCGTTGCGCCGGGTCACCAGGGTCCGGGCCGCGTGGTTCGGGATGTAGCCCAGTTCCTCGACGGCCCGCCGCACCCGCTCCACCAGCGGCTGGCGCACCCCCGCCCCGCCGTTCACGACGCGCGACACCGTCGCCCGGGACACCCCGGCACGGGCCGCGACGGCTTCGAGCGTGGGACGGGCCCCCGGGCTCGGATCGGGCAAGGCGGACTCCTCAGGGCGGTTGCGGCAAGGCGTACGCCGGTCAGAATATCCGGTCCTCACGGTCATGAGAGCGCTCTCACGCGGCTGTGGGGCAGCTCTGCCCCGCCCCCCGCCGCGACGGACCCGGGCCCCCGTCCCGGGGAGGGGCGGCGACCCGGGCGGTGGGGCCGGACGCGGGGCTAGGGCGTGTCCTGTCGATCTGACTGGCTGAGTAAAACCAGGTGCGGCCGGTCGCCGCGATGGTGTGCGATGCGGGACATGACGATCGTTCTGAACGAGCCCGGCGTCGACGGGCTGGCCGGGGCTGTGGATGCCCTCCGCGTATGGCAGGACGACCGCACGCCGCTGCAACTCCATCCAGGAGACCTCGGCTGGGCCTGGGCGCTGGGCGCGGAGAGGCTGGCCGCGGCCGTCCGCACCTGGAGCGTGGACGGACGGATCATTGCCGTCGGATACCTGGACGCCCCTGATGTGCTGCGTCTGACGACCGCGCCGGACCTGCGACGGGACGGTGATCTGGCGCGCCGACTGCTGGCGGACCTCAATGATCCGGAGCGCGGGGTCCTGCCGCCCGGGAAGGCCGACCTCGAAATCCCCAACGGCGCCCTGCTCCGCGAGGTCCTCTTGGAGGCGGGCTGGAATCCGGGCGAGCCGTGGACGCCCCTGCGTCACGACCTCGCCGAGCCGGTGAAGGACGCCGGCCTGCGGGTCGAGGTAGCCGGTCCGGAGACGGCGGGGGTGCGGACCGCAGTGCACCGCTCGGCGTTCGGCAGCCCGAGGTTCACCGAGGAGGTCTGGCACGTCCTCGCGGCCGGGCCGGTCTACGCCGACGCCCGCTGCCTGATCGGCTACGACGACCAGGACAACGCGGTGGCCGCGGCGACGGTCTGGTCGGCCGGGCCCGGCAAGCCCGGCCTGCTGGAGCCGGTGGGCGTGCACGCCGACCATCGCGGTCGCGGCTACGGGACGGCGATCAGCGCCGCCGCTGCGGCGGTGCTGCGTGAACTGGGTGCGTCAAGCGCACTCGTCAGCACCCCGAGCTCAAACGCTGCCGCCGTCGCCACCTACAGGGCGGCCGGATACGAGCCGTCGTCCGAACGGCTGGACGTCAGCCGAGCCGCCTGAAAATGATCAGGCGGCGGTATCGGGCAGGCCGCGTCGCTGCCCCTGGCCGGGGCCGAACGCCCTTTGAGGACATGGGGTGGGTCGGGGTTCGATGATGGTCGGATGATTCGTCGTGGCGAATTGACCGATGTGGCCTGGGCGCGGATCGTGCCGCTGTTGCCGCGCTCCAACGGGCGTCGTGGCCGGTGGCGGGATCATCGCCAGGTCATCGACGGGCTCTTGTGGAAGGTGCGCACGGGTGCGCCGTGGCGGCACCTGCCGGAGCGGTACGGGCCGTGGGAGACCTGCCGTGAGCGGCTGCGCCGGTGGACGGCGGATGGGACCTGGGATCGGATCCTCACGCAGGTCCAGGTGCACGATGATGCGGTGGGGGCGATCGAGTGGGTGGTGTCGGTCGACTCCAGCATCGTCCGGGCCCATCGGCATGCGACAGGGGCCCGGAAAAGGGGGGGGCACGTGGCCGGTCGCGCCGGTCGGCGGCGAGGCACTGGGACGATCCCGCGGCGGGTTGAGCACCGAGGTGCACCTGGCTGTGGACGGGCGCGGCCGTCCACTGTCGATCCTGCTGACGCCCGGGCAGGCCGGTGACGACCCGCAGTCGGTGCCGCTGCTGGAGGCGATCCGGGTGCCCCGGCCGGGACCGGGCACCCCCGGTCGCGGCCGGATCGGGTCATCGCGGACAAGGCGTACTCGCATCCGCCTACCCGCGCCGAGCTACGCCGGCACCGGATCGCCACCGCCCTCCCCGAGCGTGCCGATCAGAAAACCCGGCGCCGCGGCCGGCCACCGTGCTCCGACCGCACCCTCTACCACGACCGGAACGTAGTCGAGCGCTGTTTCGACCGGTTCAAGCGGTGGCGGGGGGGGGGCCCCCCCCCCCCCCCCCCCCCCCCCCCGCAAAACTCGCGCAAAAAGAAAAGGAGCCCGAAAAATTGTTGTCCGGCGGGGGTATAACGGAAGTGAGAAAAGCCGCGAGAACC
>NZ_JBWKJG010000006.1:0-58445 GCF_056432325.1 Streptomyces sp. NPDC045287 | reverse complement strand
CCGTGCCCCGACCGCACCCGCTACCTCCACCGGAACTTCGGCGCGCGGTTTTTCGACGGGTTCACGCGGGGGCCCGGTTTGGCCACCCGACAGGCCAAGCCGCGCCGCGATCTACCGAGCCGAAATCGTCATCGCCGCCATCATGATCTGGCTCCGCTCGTGATCAAAGGCATCTCCGACTGCCGCCCATACCGTCCCCGGTGTACCAGGAGCTGGGCGTGATGAGACGAAAACGGGTTGCTACTGGGGCACATGATCGGTTTGGGTCCTTGCTCGTGACTGCCTTGAACGATCTCGTCCGCCCGGACCGCTATCCGCGTTCATCTCGCTATGACCCCGCCTGGTTGCTCGACCTCGACATGGGGCCGAACCCGCTGTGGATGCTGGAAGACCTCACCCACGATCTCGACCTGCGCCCAGGTATGCGGGTTCTCGACCTCGGCTCCGGCAAGGGCGCCACGTCGGTGTTCCTGGTCCGTGAGTATGGGGTCGAGGTAGTCGCCGCTGACCTGTGGATTGCCCCCGAACAGGCGGCAGCCGTCTTCGCCGAGGCGGGTGTCGGCGACCAGGTGAAGGCCGTACGAGCAGAGGCGCACACCTTGCCGTTCGAGGAGCAGAGCTTCGACGCGATCGTAAGCGTGGACGCCTTCGAGTACTTCGGTACGGCGGACAGTTACCTGCCCTACCTGCTGCGGTTCCTCCGACCTGGCGGACAGCTGGGCATGGCG
The DNA here is from genome assembly GCF_056432325.1 of Streptomyces sp. NPDC045287. Taxonomy (NCBI): domain Bacteria; kingdom Bacillati; phylum Actinomycetota; class Actinomycetes; order Kitasatosporales; family Streptomycetaceae; genus Streptomyces; species Streptomyces sp. NPDC045287. The sequence continues at coordinate 57,717 of NZ_JBWKJG010000006.1, read as the reverse complement.
ACCCCGGCTATGACACGGGAGGTCCGCGAGCTCGGGATGATCCCGCCCCACATCAAGGAAGTGGTCGGCTGGGAAGCGATCGCCTGGCACACGGCGGAGTGGTGGCGCTTCCAGTGGGAAATCACCGAGTTGGTGAAGGTCACGTCCGCGCGACTGCAGCAAGATGCTTGGCAGGACTGGCTGCTCTGGGCCCGGGCAGGCGCTGAACACCGCCCCGACGGCCAGAGCGCGAACCAACCCGTCATCGACATGCTCACCACAGACCACGGAGAGTTCCTCTCCTTCGCTCTGGTAACCGCACATAAGAACTGAGCAGACGCCGTGCCAGTAGACGTTCTGTCTCTCCGATCGTGATCGGAGAGACAGAACCCAACGAGCTCGTTAGTCGTGCGCGTGGCCGTGGTGCTCGCCGTGGCCGGCGCGGTCTGCGTGGTCGTGGCCGCCGTGGTCGTGGACCGTGTTCGTCGCGGCGATCTTGGACCAGGACTTCGGCGGGGCCGCCGGGGCCGCCGCCGTACGGGCCGCCGTGGCCGCGGGGGCCGCCGGGACCTCCGGCTTCGACGGCTGGTACAGCCAGGTGTCGAACAGTCCGCCCAGCCGCTTGCCGGAGATCCGCTCCGCGTACGCGACGAAGTCCGCCACCTCCGCGTTGCCGTGCGCCCGCTCCGTCGGCCAGCCCTTCAGGACGCGGAAGAAGTCCTCGTCGCCCAGTTCGTTGCGCAGGGCCTGGAGCGCCAGCGCGCCCCGGTCGTAGACGGCGATGTGGAACTGGTTCTCCGGGCCGGGGTCACCCGGCTTGACCGTCCAGAACGGGTCGTCGTCCGGGTGCGAGGCGTACACCCAGTCCGCCAGCTCCTGCGCCGTGCCCTCGCCCTCGCGCTCGGACCACAGCCACTGGCTGTACCGGGCGAAGCCCTCGTTGATCCAGATGTCCTTCCAGCCCTTCACGGACACGCTGTCGCCGTACCACTGGTGGGCCAGCTCGTGGACGACGACCGACACGTTGGAGCCGTTCGCGAACTGGCGCGGGCTGTAGAACGGCCGCGTCTGCGTCTCCAGCGCGTACCCGCTGCGCACGTTCGGCACGTACCCGCCGAGCGCGTTGAACGGGTAGGGCCCGAAGACCTCCTCCAGCCACTCCGCGACCTCGACGGTCCGCTCGATGCTCGCGCGCGCCGCGCCGGCGTTCGCCCCGAGGTCCTTGCTGTAGGCGTTGAGGACGGGCAGTCCGCTCGCGGTCGTGTCGGTGGTGAGGTCGAACTTCCCGACCGCCAGCGTCGCCAGGTACGTCGCCTGCGGCTTGTCGGACCGCCAGTTGTAGCGGGTCCAGCCCAGCCGGGAGCTCTGCGACTGCAGCACGCCGTTGCTGATGGCCTGCGTGCCGTCCGGGACGGCGACGGAGACGTCGAAGGTCGCCTTGTCGAGCGGGTGGTCGTTGGACGGGAACCACCACGCGGCGGACTCCGGCTGCTGCGCGGCGACCCCGCCGTCCGGGGTGCGGTGCCACGCCGTCCACCCGCCGATCTCCACCTCGGACGGCTTGCCCGCGTACCGCACGACGACCGAAACCGGTCGGCCCTTCGGCAGCGGCACCGCCGGCGTGATCTCCAGTTCCTGGGCGCCCGACGCCCTGGAAGCGGCCTTCCGACCGTTCACCCGCACCTCCAGCGCCTTCAGGCCGAGGTCCAGGTTGAAGCGGGACAGGTTCTGCGTGGGGGTGGCGAGGATCGTCGCCGTCCCCTCCAGCAGGTCCGTCGACGGCTGGTACTTCAGCCGCAGGTCGTAGTGGGCGACGTCGTATCCGCCGTTGCCGCTGACCGGGTAGTAGGGGTCGCCGATGCCCGGTGCGCCCGGCACGAAGTCGGCGGCCGATGCCGGGATCGCCAGCAGCAGGGAGGCCGCGATCGCGCCCGGGACGATCAGTCTGCGGTGCACGTGTCTCTCTCCAAGTCGTCGGGAAGTGCGATGGTCTGAACGCTATTCAGCGCGGGCGCCGCTGTCGTGTCCACGGCACACACCGTCACACGATCGCCATCCGGCCGACATGGACCCCCCGGGCCCGTCCCGTCCCCTCTGCCGCTCTTGTCCCGCAAACGCCCTCTTCTGCGCGGCAGTCGACGGCAGTACCGTCCGCCCATGCCGATACGCACGCGGAGAACCCCCTCCCACGCTCCCGGCTCCGCCCGGGCGGGCGTGGCCCCCCTGCCGAGCAGGACCCTGGTGGTGGCGGCCGCGGCCGCCCTGATGTCCGTCCTCGTCCCGGCGGGCGGCGCCCAGGGCGCCCAGGGCCCCCGCCCCGACACGTCCCGGCCGGTCTACGCGTACGAGAACGCGATCCGCGAGTCCGTCTGGGTGGACACCGGCCTCGACGGCGACGGCGACGGCCGGACCGACCGGGTGGCCGCCGACGTCATCCGGCCCCGCGAGGCCGAGCGGCACGGCCGCAAGGTCCCCGTCATCATGGACGCCAGCCCGTACTACTCCTGTTGCGGACGCGGCAACGAGAGCCAGAAGAAGACCTACGACGCGAACGGCGACCCCGTCGGGTTCCCCCTCTTCTACGACAACTACTTCGTGCCCCGCGGCTACGCCTTCGTCGCCGTCGACCTGGCCGGAACCAACCGCTCCGACGGCTGCGTCGACGTCGGCGGCCCCTCCGACGTCCTGTCCGCGAAGGCCGTCGTCGACTGGCTGAACGGCCGCGCCCCCGCCTACACCACCCGCACCGGCACCACCCGCGCCCGCGCGCACTGGTCGACCGGCGCCACCGGCATGATCGGCAAGAGCTGGGACGGCACGGTCGCCAACGGCGTCGCAGCGACCGGCGTGGAGGGCCTGAAGACGATCGTGCCGATCGGCGCGATCTCCTCCTGGTACGACTACTACTTCAGCCAGGGCGCCCCCCTCTACGGCACCGGCCCCGACCGGCTGTCCCACCACGTCGGCAGCCCGGACGCCCGCGCCCGCTGCCAGGCCGTGCAGCGCCGCCTCGTCGAGGGCGCCCCGCGCTCCGGCGACCTGACCCCGCTGTGGGACGCGCGCGACTACGTGCCCGACGCCTCCCGCGTACGGGCCAGCGTCCTCGCCGTCCACGGCCTGCAGGACCTCAACGTGCGCACCGGCCACCTCGGCCGCTGGTGGCGGGCGCTCGCCGCGCACGGCGTCGAACGGAAGATCTGGCTCTCCCGGACGGGTCACGTCGACCCGTTCGACTTCCGCCGCGCCGCGTGGGTCCGCACCCTGCACCGCTGGTTCGACCACTATCTCCTCGGATACGACAACGGCGTCGAACGGGAACCCATGGCCGACATCGAACGCGCTCCCGACCGGTGGACCACCGACCGCACCTGGCCCCCGGCCGGCACCGCGACGACCACCCTGCGCCCCGCCCCCGGCCCCGCCCCCGGCGTCGGCGCGCTCGGGCTGCTGCCGGCCCCCGCGGGCGCCACCGAGACGTTCACCGACGACCCGTCACTCGGCGAACTCGACTGGGCCGCGCGGATCGACGCCCCGACAGGGGCCAAGGCCGGGTTCGCCACCCGTCCGCTCAGCCGCGACCTGCGGCTGGCCGGCTCCGCCACCGTGACCGTCACCGCCACCCCGACCACCGACAGCGCCCATCTGACGGCGGTCCTCGTCGACCTGGGCCCCGCCGTCATCCGCGACTACGCGGCACCCGGCGAAGGCATCACCACCCTCGACGAACGCACCTGCTGGGGCGCGAGCACCCCCGGTGACAGCGCCTGCTTCAAGGAGACCGGGGCCAAGACGGCGGACGTCGGCTTCGCCGTCGTCAGCCGGGGCTGGGCCGACCTCGGCACCTGGGCCGACCCGCGCCGGGGCCGCCCGCTCACCCCCGGCGAGCCGCACACGATCACCCTCGACCTGCACGCCACCGACCACGTCGTCCCGGCCGGGCACCGGCTCGCCCTGATCGTCGCGGGCACCGACGAGGACCTCGTCGAGGCCCCGCCCTCCACCCCGACGCTCACCCTCGACCTGGCCCGCACCCACGCCCGCGTCCCGGTCGTCGGCGGCCCCCTGGCGTACGCCCTGGCCACCTTCCCGCGCCCGCGGGCCGACGCGCGTGCCCCCCTCGCCGCAGGAGACGCCCCGCGTCCGCCGCGCGCCCAGCCGCCGACCCCCGGAGCCGCCCGATGAGCCTTCGCCTCCGAGCCCTGGCCGCCCTCGCCGCCTGCGCCACCGCCCTGACCCTGCCCGTCGCCCCGGCGCAGGCCGCCCCGGCCGGCCCGCAGCCGCCCCGGACCGGCTTCGAGACCAGTGGCGGCGCCCGCTGGACCGGCCTCGACGAGGAGCGGCGCTTCCTCGCCGCCGTCGACCGGGGCAGCGACCGGACGGCCACGACCACCCTCGGCTCCACCCGCCAGGGCCGCCCCCTCCACCTCGTCCGCGTCGGCGAGGGCTCCGCCGGGTCCACCACCACCGTCCTCCTCGTGTGCGGCCAGCACGGTGACGAGCCGTCGGGCCGCGAGGCGTGCCTCACCACCCTCCGCGACCTGGCCTACGCACGGGACGCGCGGACCCTCCGGTTCCTCGCGCGCACCACCGTCCTCGTCATCCCCACCGCCAACCCGGACGGCCGGGCCGCGCACACCCGCCACAACGCCGACGACGTCGACGTCAACCGCGACCACATCGCCCTGCGCACGGCGGAGGCCCGCGCCGTGGCCCGCGTCCTGCGCGACCACCGCCCCCACGTCGTCCTCGACCTGCACGAGTACAGCGGCACACCGCCGTACTACGTGAAGGACCTCCTCGCGCTGTGGCCCCGCAACCTCAACACCCACCCCGGCGTCCACCGCGAGGCGCGCACCCTCTCCGAGGCGTACGTCCGCCCCGCCGCCGAACGCGCGGGCTTCACCAGCGGCCTCTACGGCATCTGGACCGACCCCGTCACCGGCGAACCGGTCCGCCAGGTCGCCGGGGACGGGCAGGAGCGCATCCTGCGCAACACCACCGGCGTCAAGCACGCGGTCGGCCTCCTCGTCGAGACCCGCGAGGAACCGCTCACCGCCGCGGACCGCGACGACCCCGCCCGGAACAACCGGCGCCGCGTGGACACCCAACTCGCGGCTCTCGACGGGGCGTTCGCCCACGTCACCGAAGGGCGCGCGCGGATCGCGGCGGCCACCGCGGCGGCCCGGACCGCCGGATACGCCGACCGGGGCCCCGTCCTGCTGGGCGGCGCCGACAACGACCCCGCCGAACCCGCCGAAATCCTCCACGACCCGCCCTGCGGCTACCGCCTGGACCCCGCCCAGTACGCCGAGTGGGGCGACGAGCTGGCCCTGCACGGCGTCCGCGCCGTCCGGGACGGCTCCGGCGCCTTCGTCCCGCTGCGCCAGTCCCTGCGCGCCCTGGTCCCCCTCCTCCTCGACGCCCGCGCCGCCCACCCCCTCACCGCCGGGGAGCCCGTACGGCGCTGCTGAACGCCCCGCGCCCCCGGCGCGCACGACCCGTCCCGGGGTCCCGCGGGGAGGTCCACCGGCACGCCCGGCCGCCCCGGAACCCTCCGGCCGGCGCGCCCCCACCGCCCGGCCGGAGCGCCGCCGCCCCGGTCGGAGCCGGTCCCGCCGCCCGCGCCCGTCCGCCCGCCGCGCCGCGCCGCCGATGCGAAGACAGCCCGCAGACGCGAAGGCGACCCGCGCCTCCCCGCCCCGCCCCCGCCCGGCACGGCGAACGCCCCACGGGCGGGGCCCGGGCCGGTCCCCGGACGCGTCGAGGAGCGGATCCGACCGCGGTCCGCCGCGGCGGGCGGCGCCGTACCCGCGAACCACCGGGCCCCACCGGCGCCGGCGCGACCGGCGGGCGGAGGCGGGGGCGCCGCCGGGCTGCCCTAGGATCGGTCCCCTGATGACCGCAACCCTCGTCGCCAAGAACCTCGCCGCCGGACACGCCGAGCGCTCCCTCTTCTCCGGCCTCGACCTCGTCGTCGCCCCCGGCGACGTCGTCGGCCTCGTCGGAGTCAACGGCGCCGGCAAGTCGACCCTGCTCCGCGTCCTCGCCGGCCTGGACGCCGCCGAGGAGGGCGAGGTCCACCTGTCGCCGCGCACCGCCGCCGTCGGCCACCTCCCGCAGGAGCCCGAGCGGCGGCCCGGCGAGACCGTACGGGACTTCCTCGCCCGCCGCACGGGCGTCGCCGGGGCGCAGGCGGCGATGGACGCGGCGACGCAGGGGCTCGTCGACGGGACGCCCGGCGCCGACGACGCGTACGCCACCGCCCTGGAGCGCTGGCTCGCCCTGGGCGGCGCCGACCTCGACGACCGGGCCGGGGAGACCACCGCGTCGCTCGGGCTCACCGTCGGCCTCGACCAGCCGATGACCGCCCTCTCCGGCGGTCAGGCGGCCCGCGCCGGACTCGCCTCGCTGCTCCTCTCCCGCTACGACGTGTTCCTCCTCGACGAGCCGACCAACGACCTCGACCTGGACGGACTGGAGCGGCTGGAGACCTTCGTGCGGGGCCTGCGCGCCGGGACCGTCGTCATCAGCCACGACCGCGAGTTCCTCGCCCGCACCGTCACCAAGGTCCTCGAACTCGACCTCGCCCAGCACCGGACGACCCTGTACGGCGGCGGCTACGACGCGTACCTGGAGGAGCGCGAGCGGGCCCGCCGGCACCTGCGCGAGGACTACGAGGAGTACGCCGACAAGAAGGCCGCCCTGGAGGGCCGCGCCCAGATGCAGCGCTCCTGGATGGACAAGGGCGTCAAGAACGCCCGCCGCAAGGCCGGCGACAACGACAAGATCGGCCGCAAGTTCCGCAGCGAGGCCAGCGAGAAGCAGGCCGCCAAGGCGCGCCAGACCCAGCGGATGATCGAGCGGCTGGAGAGCGTCGAGGAGCCCCGCAAGGAGTGGGAGCTGCGCATGGAGATCGCCGCCGCGCCCCGCTCGGGCGCCGTCGTGGCGTCGCTGCGCGACGCCGAGGTCCGGCGCGGCGGCTTCGCCTTCGGCCCCGTGACCCTCCAGGTCGACTGGGCCGACCGGATCGCCGTCACCGGCGCCAACGGCGCGGGGAAGTCCACCCTCCTCGCCGCGCTCCTCGGCCGCCTCCCGCTGGACGCCGGCCACGCGGCGCTGGGCTCCGGCGTCGTCGTCGGCGAGGTCGACCAGGCGCGGCGGCTGTTCCACGGCGAGGAGACGCTGCTGGACGCCTTCTGCGCGGCCGTCCCCGACACCGAGCCGGCGGACGTGCGCACCCTGCTCGCCAAGTTCGGCCTCAAGGCCGCCCACGTCCTGCGTCCCGCGACGACGCTCTCACCGGGCGAGCGGACCCGCGCCGCCCTCGCCCTCCTCCAGGGCCGCGGAGTGAACCTCCTCGTCCTGGACGAGCCGACCAACCACCTGGACCTGCCGGCGATCGAGCAGTTGGAGTCCGCCCTCGACGCGTACACCGGGACGCTGCTCCTCGTCACCCACGACCGGCGCATGCTCGACACGGTCCGCGTGACCCGTCGCATCGAGGTCGCGGACGGCGCGGTCACGGAGGTCTGACCGGGACCGCCCCCGCGCGGGCGGTCCCCGCCGGGGCTAGGGGCGGTCCTCCGGCTCCTCGTACGCGTCGAACGTGCTGTACGCCTCGTCGTCGGGCGCGGCACCGCGGACGTGCTCCTCCTCCGGGGCGTTCCCGGCCCGCTCGGCCCGGTCGTCGCGCTCCTGTCCGCCGGCCGCGCGCCGTGCCTCCTCGTGGCGCCTGCGGACCTCTTCGGGCTTGTCTCCGATCTGGTTCACGGCCCTCTCCGTCTCCGTCGTCGGCTCCGTCGTCGGACGGTCTGGTGACCCGGCCAGCCTCACACGGCCCGCCCGCGCCCGCACGTCGGCGCCGGAACGCGCCCGGGGCGGGCGGGGAGACCCCCCGCCCGCCCCGGCGCGGCTCCGGGCCGGACTCAGCGGCGGCCCCGGCCCCCGCCGGAGCCGCCGTCCAGCAGCCCCGCCTTGCGCAGGGCGTCCGCCATCGCGCCGTTGGCGGCCGGCGGCGCCTGCCGGTCGCCGCCGCGGCCGCCGCGCCGGTCCTGGCCGCCCCCGCCCTGGCGCTGCTGCGGCGGACGGGCACCGCGCTCGCGGCGCTGCCGGCCCTCGGCGGGCCGGCCGGCCGCCGCCTCGTCGTCCAGGCGCAGCGTCAGCGAGATCCGCTTGCGCGGCACGTCGACGTCGAGCACCTTCACCTTCACCACGTCACCCGGCTTCACCACCTCGCGCGGGTCCTTCACGAAGTTCCGCGACATGGCGGACACGTGCACCAGGCCGTCCTGGTGGACGCCGACGTCCACGAACGCGCCGAACGCCGCCACGTTGGTGACGACGCCTTCCAGCACCATCCCGGCCGCCAGGTCGCCGATCTTCTCGACGCCCTCCTTGAAGGTGGCCGTGCGGAACGCCGGACGCGGGTCGCGGCCCGGCTTCTCCAGCTCCCGCAGGATGTCCGTGACGGTCGGCAGGCCGAACTTCTCGTCGACGAAGTCCTCCGGGCGCAGCGACCGCAGCACCCCCGTGTCGCCGATCAGCGCCGCGACCTCGCCGCCCGTCGCCTTCACCATCCGCCGCACCACCGGGTACGCCTCCGGGTGCACCGCCGACGCGTCGAGCGGGTCGTCGCCGCCGCGGATCCGCAGGAAGCCGGCGCACTGCTCGTACGCCTTCGGGCCGAGGCGCGGCACGTCCTTCAGCGCCTTCCGCGACCGGAAGGGCCCGTTGGCGTCCCGGTGGGCCACGATGTTCTCGGCCAGCCCGGCGCCGATGCCCGACACGCGCGAAAGGAGCGGCGCGGAGGCCGTGTTGACGTCGACGCCGACCCCGTTCACACAGTCCTCGACGACCGCGTCCAGCGACCGGGACAGCTTCACCTCGGACAGGTCGTGCTGGTATTGGCCGACCCCGATCGACTTCGGGTCGATCTTCACCAGCTCCGCGAGCGGGTCCTGGAGCCGCCGCGCGATCGACACCGCGCCGCGCAGCGACACGTCGAGCCCGGGCAGCTCCTGCGAGGCGAACGCCGACGCCGAGTACACCGAGGCGCCCGCCTCCGACACCATCACCTTCGTCAGCCCCAGCTCGGGATGGCGGGCGATGAGGTCCGCGGCGAGCTTGTCCGTCTCGCGCGACGCCGTGCCGTTGCCGACGGCGACGAGCTCCACGGCGTGCTCCTTCGCCAGCCGCGCCAGCGTCGCCAGCGACGCGTCCCACTTGTTCTGCGGCACGTGCGGGTGGATCGTGTCCGTCGCGACGACCTTGCCGGTCGCGTCGACGACGGCGACCTTGACGCCCGTACGGTAGCCGGGGTCGAGGCCCAGGGTCGCCCGCGTCCCGGCGGGCGCGGCCAGCAGCAGGTCCCGCAGGTTCGCGGCGAACACCCGGACGGCCTCGTCCTCGGCCGCCGTGCGCAGCCGCAGCCGCAGGTCGATGCCGAGGTGCACCAGGATGCGGGTGCGCCACGCCCAGCGGACCGTGTCCGCCAGCCACTTGTCGGCCGGCCGGCCCCGGTCGGCGATCCCGAACCGCCGGGCGATCGTCCCCTCGTACGTGGACGGGCCCTCGACCGGCTCCTCCGGCTCCAGGACCAGCTCCAGCACGTCCTCCTTCTCGCCGCGCAGCATCGCCAGCACGCGGTGCGAGGGCAACCGGGTGAACGGCTCCGCGAAGTCGAAGTAGTCGGCGAACTTGGCGCCGGCCTCCTCCTTGCCCTCGCGGACCTTCGCCACCAGCCGGCCGCGCGTCCACATCCGTTCGCGCAACTCGCCGATCAGGTCCGCGTCCTCCGAGAACCGCTCGGTGAGGATCGCCCGCGCGCCCTCCAGCGCGGCCGCCGGGTCGGCGACGCCCCTGTCCGCGTCGACGAACGGGGCCGCCGCCGCCAGCGGCTCCACCGACGGGTCCGCGAGCAGCCCGTCCGCCAGCGGTTCGAGCCCGGCCTCCCGGGCGATCTGCGCCTTGGTGCGCCGCTTCGGCTTGAACGGCAGGTAGATGTCCTCCAGGCGGGCCTTCGTGTCGGCCTCCCGGATGCGCGCCTCCAGCTCCTCGGTCAGCTTGCCCTGCTCGCGCACGGAGTCGAGGATCGCGGCGCGCCGGTCCTCCAGCTCCCGCAGGTAGCGCAGCCGCTCCTCCAGGGTGCGCAGCTGCGCGTCGTCGAGCATCCCGGTCGCTTCCTTGCGGTAGCGCGCGATGAACGGCACGGTCGAGCCGCCGTCCAGCAGCTCCACGGCCGCTTTGACCTGCCGCTCCCGTACGCCGAGCTCCTCGGCGATCCTGCCTTCGATGGACGTCGTCACGGTGTGTCCCGACCCGCCTTCTCGTGCTTCCAGGTTGCGCTCGCATTCTGCCTGTCCGGGGCCGGATGTGTCGCATGCGCGGCACGCCGGCCCGCGGGGCGCGCCCGGCCGGTGCCGGGCACGCCCCGCGGGCCCGGTCAGTTCCGCCCGGTGAGGTGGGGCGGGAACGCGCCGGCCGCGACCGCCGTCGCGAGGAAGCCCTTGGCCAGCTCGGTGAGCCGTTCGACACCGGCCGCGCCGAGGTGGGCGTACGGCGCCGCGTCCAGCCGGTCCGTGTGGTCCTCCACCTCCTCGCGCAGCGCGGCGCCCGCCTCGGTGAGCGCGCCCTCCCCGTCCATCAGCCCGCGCCCGCGCAGGCGCTCCACGGCGGCGTCCCAGTCGGACTGCTGCCAGCCGCGGGAGGCGAGCACCCAGCGCGGCGCGATGCCCGTGCCGGTCGCGGTGTGGCTGACGACGGCCTCCAACGGGTCGAGCCCGGCGCTCAGCAGGGCGGCCAGGTGGGCGTCCCCGCGGTGCTCGCGCAGCAGCGTCGCCGCGTGCCAGTACGCCAGGTGCGGGGCGTCCGGCACGGGCAGGTCGGCGTGGGCGGCGTACAGCGGCCGGGCGTGCCGGGTGCACGCCTCCGTGGCGCGCAGGGCCAGCTCGGCGGCCTCCGCCATCCCGGCCGAGTCGGCGGCGTCGCCGAGCAGCCGCCGTACGGTCCGGTCGGCCGCGCGCAGCCGCGCCGCGAGCACGTCCGCCGGGGACGCGGCGTCCCACACGGCGGGCAGGTACCGGGCGATGAGGGCGTGGTTGAAGTTGTAGAAGGTGCCGGCGACCACCCCGGGGCCCACCGCGCCCATCGCGGCGGCGCGCCCCGCGAAGTAGGCGGCGTGCGGGTCGGTGACGCCGACCCCGGCGAGCTCCTCGCCGAACTCGGGGGAGAAGTAGACGGTCGAGTGGAAGAGGTTGACCGGGTGGTGGCAGCGGCGCACGGCCCGCGGCGGGAGAGTCGTCGGTGTCGTCATGCCCCACACGTTACCGACTGGTCGGTACGGTTCGAAGGGGTCGGTCAGCCCCGGTACGCGAAACGCGGCCGCCGCCGCTCCAGGAACGCGGCGACGCCCTCGGCCCGGTCACCGCTCGCGCGCGCCTCCTCCTCCCAGTGCGCGTCCCGGTCGGTCAGCCCGGCGGCGAACTCCTTCGCGGCGGCCTGCGTCAGCGGCGACCGCGACAGCAGCACCCGGACGAACGCGTCGACCCGCGCGTCCAGCTCCCCGGCCGGCAGCACCTCGTCGACCAGGCCCGTGCGCAGCGCCCGCTCGTCGTCGATCAGCTCCGCGGAGAACAGCAGGTACTTCGCGGTGGCCGGCCCGACGAGGGAGACCAGCCGCCGGGTGGACGAGGAGGGGTAGACGATGCCCAGGCGCGCCGGCGTCACCCCGAACCGGGCACCCGCCTCCGCGAACCGCAGGTCGCAGGCGGCGGCGAGCTGGCAGCCGCCGCCCACGCAGTAGCCGCGCACGGCGGCGAGCGTCGGCCGGGGGAAGGCGGCCAGGGCCTCCTCGGCGCGGACGGCCAGCGACTGCTGGCGGTCGTCCGGCTCGTGCAGCGTCGAGATGTCGGCCCCGGCGCAGAACGTGTCGCCCTCGCCCGTCAGCACCAGCGCCCGTACGTCCCGGTCGGCGGCGAGCTCCTCCAGCAGCTCCGGCAGGGCCCGCCACATGGCGGCGGTCATGGCGTTGCGCTTGGCCGGATTGCTGATGACGACGGTCGCGACCCCGCCCGTGACGCGGTGCTCCAGCTGCGGCTCCATGCGCCGGATGCTATCCGGGGCCGCCGCGCGCGGCCGGGGGAGGGGGCGCCGCGGCCTCGGCCGGCCCGCGGGCGTCCGGCCGGCCCGCGGGCCTCCGGCGCGGTCCGAGCGGAGGAGCGGACGGCACCCCGGCGCCCGCGAGCGGACGCCCCCGGCCGCGTACGGCCGGGGGAGCGCCACCGGGGTCGTCCGGCGTCGGGGCTACCAGCCCCCGGCCGCCCCCGTCAGCTCCTTGATGGCCGGCCGGGCCGCGTCGAGGACGGTCGTGAACCAGGCGGAGAACGGCGCCGACGCGTGCCGCTCGGCCAGCTCCGCCGCCGTCACGAACGCGGTCTCCTCCACCTCTTCCGGGTCCGGCCGCGGCGGAGCCTGCACCATCCCCACGAAGAGGTGGTTGTACTCCTGCTCCACCAGGCCCGACGCCGGGTCCGGGTGGTTGTAGCGGACGGTCCCCGCCTCGGCCATCAGCGACGGCGACACCCCCAGTTCCTCGGAGACCCGCCGCGCGGCCGCCGCGAACGGCGCCTCGCCCGGGTACGGGTGCCCGCAGCAGGTGTTCGACCAGACGCCCGGCGAGTGGTACTTGCCGAGCGCCCGGCGCTGGAGCAGCAGCCGCCCCTCCTCGTCGAAGAGGAACACCGAGAACGCCCGGTGCAGCCGACCGGGCGCCTGGTGTGCCGAGAGCTTTTCGGCGGTGCCGATGGTGCTGCCGTTCTCGTCGACCAGCTCAAGCATGATCGACGGTGCGGCTCCGTCCGGCGAGCTGTGCGCCGCGGTGGCAGGTGTGGTCGGCATAACCATCCTTCGCATCGGTTCTCGGCCCTGTGGGGCAATCCTCAGTCTGCCGTACGGAAGCCGCTCGCCGGCGCACTGCTCCCGCGCCCGCCCGGCCGAACGCGGCCCCGCGGTTCAGACGCCGAACGCGGGCGGATAGGTGATCGTGCCCGCGGGCGCGTCGCCCCGGGCGTCCAGCCGGAGCGCCATCATCGCCTCGTCCGGCACGTCGAAGGACGCCCGGATCCCGTACCGCGAAGCCGGGACGAAACCGAAGCGCGGGTAGTACTCCGGATGGCCGAGCACCAGCACCAGCGGCTCCCCGGCCAGCCGCGCCGCGTCGAGGACCGCCCGTACGACGGCCCGGCCGGCGCCGCGCCGCTGGTGCTCCGGGGCGACCGCCACGGGGGCCAGCGCCGCGGCCGGGGCGTCCCCGACGCGGCAGCGGGTGATCAGCGCGTACGCCGCGACGGAGCCGTCCGGCGCCTCGGCGACGTACGACAGGCCCGGCAGCCAGGCGTCCGGGTCGGCGCGCAGCGCGTCGACGAGATCCGCCTCCGCGGAGGTGCCAAAGGCCGCCGCGTTCACCGCGTGCACGGAGGCGCGGTCGGCGTCCGTCTCGGGACGGGTCCGCCAGCGGGGCGGGGAAGCGGGGGAAGAGGAGAGGGAGGGAGAGGTGGTCTGAGCGAAGTCGTCGTGGGACAACGTGGAAACCCTTGGAGTGAGCGGGTCCCCGGACTGTCGTGTCAGCCGGACACCCGGGAGCCGAAGTGGACACGGAGCTCGTCGCCGCCGAGGGCGGCGCTGACCGCTGCGGTCATCGATCTCAGCTCCTCTCCCGGATCCGGTGGGGTGTCTCCCGGCCGCAGCCTAACAGCCGGGTGGTCAGTGGCACAGGCCCGCCTCGTGCGCCGCGTGCCCGCTCGGCTCCAGCTGGAACGTGCAGTGCTCCACGTCGAAGTGGCCGACCAGGCACTCCTGGAGGTCGTGCAGCATCTTCTCGTGGCCCGCCCCGTCCAGCACGCTCGGCTCCACGACCACGTGCGCCGACAGCACCGGCATCCCCGAGGTGATCGTCCAGGCGTGCAGGTCGTGGACGTCCTCCACCCCGGGCAGCGCCAGCAGGTGCGCCCGCACCTGCGTCATGTCCACGCCCTTCGGCGCCGCCTCCAGCAGCACGTCCAGCGTCTCCCGGAGCAGCTTCACCGTACGCGGGACGATCATCACGGCGATCGCCAGCGACGCGATCGGGTCCGCCGCCCACCACCCCGTGGCCAGGATCACCCCGGCGGCCACCAGCACCGTCACCGACCCCAGCGCGTCCGCCACCACCTCCAGGTAGGCGCCGCGCACGTTGAGGCTGTCCCTCTGCCCGCGCACCAGCAGCGACAGGGACACCATGTTCGCGACCAGGCCGACCAGGGCGAAGACGACCGTGAGCCCGCCCTTCGTCTCCACCGGCTCGACGAACCGCTGGACCGCCTCGAACAGGACGTACCCGCCGGCCCCCAGGAGCAGCAGGCAGTTCGCCAGCGCCGCCAGGATCTCGGCGCGGGCGTAGCCGTACGTGCGGTTCGCGGTGGCCGGGCGGTTCGCCACGTGGATGGCGAGGAGCGCCATGCCCAGGCCGACCGCGTCGGTCGCCATGTGCGTCGCGTCGGCGATCAGGGCGAGCGAGTCGGCGAGGACACCGCCGACGATCTCCACGGTCATCACGCAGAGTGTGATGGCGAGGGCCACGCGTAGCCGCCACCGGTGCGCGGCACCGGCCGTACCGGTCGGCGGCGGCCCTCCGTGCGTGTGCCCGTGGTTGTGCCCAGCCCCCATGAGGTCGCCTCCCGCTCGGCTCCGTGACTGCTTTCCGAGCGGTCAGTCAACTACGGGTGGGGGGTATGGGCAAGCTGAGGCTGAACACCGTTGTCATTGCCTCTGACCTGCACTTCCTCCTCCACGGCGCCTCCCGGCCGCGCCCGGTGCGGAACGGGCCGGTCCACTGCCGGCCGGGGCGGCCCGGAGCTGGGGTTTGTGGGCTGAGCGGATGATCGAGGATGATGACCCCACTGTCGGAGCGGGCGCCGCCGTCCGCGGAAACCTCGGTGAACTGCGCCTTCCGTCCATCCGATAGCCTCAGCCGACGTGCCGCCGCCCGTGACCGGGCCGAGCCGCCGCGCACCCAGCAGCTGCCAGCTCCAAGGAGTGAGTTCGTCTGTCGACCGCCATCCTCACCGGTCCTCCGGTACCCGGATCGCCGCTCGAGGGCGATCTGCGGTCGCTGGGCTTCGAGGTCCGCGCCGCCGCGGACCCGCGGGAGACCGCCGCGCTGCTCGCCGCCGTACCGGCCGGTGAGCGCGTCGCCGTCGTCGACCCGCGCTTCGTCGGCCACCAGCACGCGCTGCGGCTGGCCCTGACCGACCCCCGCTTCGCCGCGGGCGCGGCCCCGGGCGCCCTCACCGCGCAGCCGGAGGCCCGCCCGTCCCTGACCCGCGCCCTCGCGGCCCTCCCCGCCGACGGGCCCGCGCCCGCGACGCTGCCCGACGCGCTCGCCGCCGCGCTGGAGGCCGACGGCGTCGCCGTCCACCGGCCCGAGCTCGGGTCGCTGGTCGCCGCCGTACCGGTCGACCCGCAGGCCCGCAAGGAGACCCGCGACGCCGTCGCGGCCGTCGACGAGGAGGCCGTGCGCCTCCGCTCCGCGGTGAAGTCCCGCGACGGGTTCTTCACGACCTTCTTCATCAGCCCGTACTCGCGCCACCTCGCCCGCTGGTGCGCCCGCCGGGGCCTCACCCCGAACCAGGTCACCACCGCCTCGCTGGTCACCGCGCTGGTCGCGGCCGGCTGCGCGGCGACCGGCACCCGCGGCGGTTTCGTCGCGGCCGGGCTGCTGCTCCTCTTCTCCTTCGTCCTGGACTGCGCGGACGGGCAGCTCGCCCGCTACTCCCTGCAGTACTCGACGCTCGGCGCCTGGCTCGACGCCACCTTCGACCGGGCCAAGGAGTACGCCTACTACGCGGGCCTCGCCCTCGGCGCCGCCCGCGGCGGCGACGACGTGTGGGCGCTCGCCCTCGGCGCGATGGTCCTCCAGACCTGCCGCCACGTCGTCGACTTCTCCTTCAACGAGGCCAACCACGACGCCACCGGCAACACCAGCCCCACCGCCGCCCTCTCCGACCGGCTCGACGGCGTCGGCTGGACGGTCTGGGTGCGGCGCATGATCGTCCTCCCGATCGGCGAGCGCTGGGCCATGATCGCGGTCCTCACCGCCGTCACCACCCCGCGCGTCGTCTTCTACGCCCTGCTCGCCGGCTGCGCCTTCGCCGCCTGCTACACCACCGCCGGCCGCGTCCTGCGCTCCCTCACCCGCAGGGCGAGCCGGACCGACCGCGCCGCCCGGGCCCTCGCGGACCTCGCCGACAGCGGCCCCCTCGCCGAGGCCGCCGCCAGGGCGACCCGCCGCGCGGCCCGCCCCGTCGGCGGGCGCACCCCGTACGCCGTCGCCGGCGCGGCCGCGCTCCTGGCCGCCGCGTGCGCCGCCCCGCTGGGCGGCCCCCTCGTCGTGCTGGCGGCCCTCCTGTACGCCGTGACCTCCGGCGCCGCCGTGGCCCGGCCCCTCAAGGGCGCCCTCGACTGGCTCGTACCGCCCGTCCTGCGCGCCGCCGAGTACACCGCCGTCCTCGTCCTCGCCGCCCGCGCCGACGCCCCCGGGGCCCTCCCGGCGGCGTTCGGGCTGGTCGCGGCCGTCGCCTACCATCACTACGACACGGTGTACCGCATCCGCGGCGGCACCGGCGCGCCGCCCGCCTGGCTGGTGCGGGCGCTCGGCGGCCACGAGGGGCGCACGCTGTTGGTGGCCGTCCTCGCCGCCCTCCTGGCGACGGGCGGCGGCGCCGCCTTCACCCCGGCGCTCGCCGCCCTCGCCGGCGCCGTGGCGCTGGTGGGGCTCGCGGAGTCCATCCGCTTCTGGGTGTCCTCCGGAGCACCCGCCGTACACGACGAAGGAGAACCCGCATGATCGGCCTCGTACTGGCAGCCGGTGCCGGACGGCGTCTGCGCCCCTACACCGACACGCTTCCGAAGGCCCTCGTGCCGGTCGACGGCGACACGACCGTCCTCGACCTCACCCTCGCCAACTTCGCGGAGGTCGGCCTCACCGAGGCCGCGATCGTCGTCGGCTACCGCAAGGAGGCCGTGTACGAGCGGAAGGCCGCCCTGGAGGCCGCGTACGGGCTGAAGCTCACCCTGATCGACAACGACAAGGCCGAGGAGTGGAACAACGCCTACTCCCTGTGGTGCGCCCGTGACGTGCTGCGGGAAGGCGTCATCCTCGCCAACGGCGACACCGTCCACCCCGTCTCCGTCGAGCGCACGCTCCTCGCGGCCCGCGGCGGCGACCGGCGGATCGTCCTCGCCCTCGACACGGTGAAGTCCCTCGCGGACGAGGAGATGAAGGTCGTCGCGGAGGACGGCCTCGGCGTCCGCCGTATCACCAAGCTCATGGACCCGGCCACCGCCACCGGCGAGTACATCGGCGTCACCCTCATCGAGCCGGAGGCCGCCGACGACCTCGCCGACGCCCTGAGGACCACCTTCGAGCGCGACCCCGACCTGTACTACGAGGACGGCTACCAGGAGCTCGTCCACCGCGGCTTCCGGATCGACGTGGCCCCCATCGGAGACGTCCGCTGGGTGGAGATCGACAACCACGACGACCTCGCGAAGGGCCGTGAGATCGCGTGCCTGTACTGACCCGGCTCATCCCCTCGCCGGTCGTCGTCGACATCAGCGACGGCGCGATGGACAAGCTGGCCGGCCTCCTGGCCGACCAGCGGATCTCCTCGTCCGGCACGCTCGCGATGGCCGTCAGCGACGGCTCCGGCCGCGCCCTGCGCGAGAAGCTGGCGCCGCTGCTGCCCGACGCCCACTGGTACACGGTCGAGGACGGCACCCTCGACTCCGCCGTCCGCCTCGCCGACGCCATCCGCGGCAAGCGGTACGACGCGGTCGTCGGCGTCGGCGGCGGCAAGATCATCGACGTGGCGAAGTACGCCGCGGCGCGCGTCGGCCTGCCCATGGTCTCCGTCGCGACGAACCTCTCCCACGACGGCATCTGCTCGCCGGTCGCCACGCTCGACAACGACAACGGCCGCGGCTCGTACGGGGTGCCCTCGCCGATCGCGATGGTCATCGACCTCGACGTGATCCGCCGGGCCCCCGCGCGGTACGTCCGCTCCGGCATCGGCGAGGCGATCTCCAACATCTCCGCCATCGCGGACTGGCAGCTCTCCCACCGGGTCACCGGCGAGAGCGTCGACGGCCTCGCCGCCGCCATGGCCCGCACCGCCGGCGAGTCGGTGCTCCGCCACCCCGGCGGCCTCGGCGACGACGAGTTCCTCGTCGTCCTCTCCGAGGCGCTCGTGCTCGGCGGGATCGCCATGTCGATCAGCGGCGACAGCCGGCCCTCGTCCGGCGCCTGCCACGAGATCAGCCACGCCTTCGACCTGCTGTACCCGACCCGCCGCGCCCTCCACGGCGAGCAGTGCGGGCTCGGCGCCGCCTTCGCGATGCACCTGCGGGGCGCCCGCGACGACGCCGGCCTCTTCGCCGAGGTCCTCCGCCGGCACGGGCTGCCGGTGCTGCCCGAGGAGATCGGGTTCACCCCGGACGAGTTCGCCGCGACCGTGGCGTACGCGCCGCAGACCCGCCCCGGGCGCTTCACGATCCTGGAACACCTCGACCTGTCCACCGACCAGATCAGGGACGCGTACGCCGACTATGCAAAAACCATCGGTAGCTGAGCTCCGCCCCGTCGTCCACCCGCCGGGCGTCAAGGACCGGCGCAGCGGCGAGCACTGGGGCGGTCGCCTCTACATGCGCGAGGTCTCGCTGCGGGTGACCCGCCACCTGGTCACGACGCGGGTCACGCCGAACCAGCTGACGTACGTGATGACCGTCGCCGGCGTCCTCGCCGCCCCGGCCCTCCTCGTCCCCGGCATCCCCGGGGCGCTGCTCGGCGTGCTCATGGTCCAGTTGTACCTGCTGCTCGACTGCGTCGACGGCGAGGTCGCCCGCTGGAAGAAGCAGTTCTCCCTCGGCGGCGTCTACCTGGACCGCGTCGGCGCCTACCTGTGCGACGCGGCCGTGCTCGTCGGCTTCGGCCTGCGCGCCGCCGACCTGTGGGGCGGCGGGCGCGTCGACTGGCTGTGGGCGTTCCTCGGCACGCTCGCCGCGCTCGGAGCCGTACTGATCAAGGCCGAGACCGACCTGGTCGGCGTCGCCCGGCACCAGGGCGGGCTGCCGCCGGTCAAGGAGGCGGCGTCCGAGCCGCGCTCGTCCGGCCTCGCGCTGGCCCGCCGGGCCGCCGCGGCGATCAAGTTCCACCGGCTCGTCCTGGGCATCGAGGCCAGCCTGCTCATCCTGGTCCTCGCCGTCGCCGACGCGGTCCGCGGCGACCTGTTCCTCAGCCGCCTGGGCGTCGCCGTCCTCGCCGGCATCGCCCTGCTGCAGACCCTGCTGCACCTGGTGTCGATCCTCGCGTCGAGCAGGCTGAGGTGATCGCGTGAAGCTCGGTGCCGTCATCATCACCATGGGCGACCGTCCCGACGACCTGAACGCCCTCATCGAGTCCGTCGCCCGCCAGGACGGCGAGCCCGTCGAGGTCGTCGTCGTCGGCAACGGCGCCCCCGTCCGCGGGGTCCCCGGCTGGGTCCGCACCGTCGACCTGCCCGAGAACCTGGGCATCCCCGGCGGCCGCAACGTCGGCATCGAGGCGTTCGGGCCGAACGGCTCCGACGTCGACGTGCTGCTCTTCCTCGACGACGACGGGCTGCTGCCCCGCAAGGACACCGCGGAGCTGGTCCGGCGGGCCTTCGCCGACGACCCGGAACTGGGCATCCTCAGCTTCCGCATCGCCGACCCGGAAACCGGCGTCACGCAGCGGCGGCACGTGCCCCGGCTGCGCGCCTCCGACCCGATGCGGTCCTCCCGCGTCACGACGTTCCTCGGCGGCGCCAGCGCCGTCCGGACCAAGGTCATCGCGGAGGTCGGGCCGCTGCCCGGCGAGTTCTTCTACGCGCACGAGGAGACCGACCTGGCCTGGCGCGCCCTGGACGCCGGCTGGATGATCGACTACCGGTCGGACATGGTGCTCCACCACCCCACGACCGCCCCGTCCCGGCACGCCGTGTACCACCGGATGGTCGCGCGGAACCGGGTGTGGCTGGCCCGCCGCAACCTGCCCGCGCCGCTGGTCCCGGTGTACGTCGGGGTGTGGCTGCTGCTCACCCTCCTGAGGCGCCCGTCGGGGGCCGCGCTGAAGGCGTGGTTCGGGGGCTTCAAGGAGGGCTGGACGACGCCCTGCGGGCCCCGGCGGCCCATGAGGTGGCGCACGGTGTGGCGCCTCACGCGATTGGGCCGGCCGCCCGTCATCTGACAAGCTCGGACCCGGCGGCGCCGGTGCCCGGGAAGGGCCGCCGCCCTTCGCGGACACCGCCCGCCGCCCCCTTCCGCCCCCGCATCGTGAACACGAAAGTTTCGACCTGTGAGTGAGACAACCCACGACCGAGCGGTCGCCGTGAGTGTCCCGCCCTCGCCCGACGACGACCTGACGCCGGCGGAGCTGGCCGCCAAGTACGGCCTGTCGGTGAGCGGTGCCCGCCCGGGCCTGGCGGAGTACGTCCGGCAGCTGTGGGGACGGCGCCATTTCATCCTGACGTTCTCCCGGGCGAAGCTCACGGCCCAGTACAGCCAGGCCAGGCTCGGCCAGCTGTGGCAGGTGGCCACGCCGCTGCTGAACGCCGCGGTGTACTTCGTGATCTTCGGCCTGATCCTCGAAGCCGGCCGGGGCATGGACAAGAAGGTCTACGTCCCGTTCCTGGTGACGGGCGTCTTCGTGTTCATGTTCACGCAGACGTCCGTCATGTCCGGCGTGAAGTCGATCTCCGGCAACCTGGGCCTGGTGCGGGCGCTGCACTTCCCGCGCGCCTCGCTCCCCATCTCGCTGGCGCTGCAGCAGCTCCAGCAGCTGCTGTACTCGATGCTCGTGCTGTTCGTCATCGTGGCGCTGTTCGGCAGCTACCCGTCGCCCGCCTGGCTGCTGATCGTGCCCGCGCTGGCGCTGCAGTTCCTGTTCAACACCGGCCTCGCGCTGATCATGGCGAGGCTCGGCAGCAAGACCCCCGACCTCGCCCAGCTGATGCCGTTCGTCATGCGGACGTGGATGTACGCGTCGGGCGTGATGTTCTCCATCCCGATCATGCTCCAGGACAAGCCGGCGTGGATCGCCGAGATCCTGATGTACAACCCGGCGGCGGTCTACATGGACCTCATCCGCTTCGCGCTGATCGAGGGGTACACCTCCGACAACCTGCCCGACCACGTCTGGCTGGCCGCGCTCCTGTGGGCGGTCGTCGTCGGCGCCGCCGGGTTCGTGTTCTTCTGGAAGGCTGAGGAGCGGTACGGCCGTGGCTGACGACATCGAGGGCGCCCGCCCCGCAGGGCCCCGCATCCCCACCGTGATCGCCGACGACGTGCACATCGTGTACCGCGTCAACGGCGGCGTCGCGGGCAAGGGCAGCGCCACGGCGGCCCTCAGCCGCATCCTGCGCCGCGGCAAGGGCGAGAGCCGCGGCGTCCGCGAGGTGCACGCCGTGCGCGGCGTCTCCTTCACCGCCTACCGGGGTGAGGCCATCGGCCTCATCGGCACCAACGGCTCCGGCAAGTCCACCCTGCTCCGCGCCATCGCCGGCCTGCTGCCCACCGAGCGGGGCAAGGTCTACACCGACGGCCAGCCCTCCCTCCTCGGCGTCAACGCCGCGCTCATGGGCGACCTGACCGGCGAGCGCAACGTCATCCTCGGCGGCCTCGCCATGGGCATGTCCCGCGAGGAGATCAAGGAGCGCTACCAGGACATCGTCGACTTCTCCGGCATCAACGAGAAGGGCGACTTCATCACCCTGCCCATGCGGACCTACTCCTCCGGGATGGGCGCCCGGCTCCGCTTCGCCATCGCCGCCGCCAAGAACCACGACGTGCTCATGATCGACGAGGCGCTGGCCACCGGTGACCGCAAGTTCCAGATCCGCTCCGAGCAGCGCATCCGCGAGCTGCGCAAGGAGGCCGGCACGGTCTTCCTCGTCAGCCACAGCAACAAGTCGATCCGCGACACCTGCGACCGCGTCCTGTGGCTGGAAAAAGGCGAACTCCTGATGGACGGGCCGACCGACGAGGTCCTCCGGGCGTACGAGAGGGAGACCGGCCGCTAGCCGGAACCGCCGGGAGAACCGCACGTCACGCCGAGGGGTCCGGACCGGAGCAGCCGGCCGGGCCCCTCGCCGTGAGCGTGCGCCGCGAGCCGACCCGAGCCCCGCACGGCGAACGGCGTAAGCTGTACCGGTTCGTTTCACGCCATGTGCGGTGGCAGCTCCAGAGGACCGGCGGCGTGTCCGAAATGGGATGTATTGAGTCCGCAGTGTAGAACGGGAGACGTGACGGCAATGACGGAGAATCCCCAGCCGGCCCAGGGGCCCGCCGTCCCCGCACCGGGCCGCCGCCGGTGACGGGTGCCCGACAGGTGAGCCCCGACGCCTCCGTGCGGGTGAGCCCCGCCGCCTCCGCGCGGACGACCCTCGACAAGGCCGCGGACGAGAACTTCCCCGTGGCCCCGTTCTTCCTGCCCCGCGCCTGGCGCGCCGACCTGATGGCCGTCTACGGCTTCGCCCGCCTCGTCGACGACGTCGGCGACGGCGACCTCGCCCCCGGCGGCGCCGACGCCCGCCTCCTCGGCGCCCGCCCCGACGACGGCCCGGAGGCGCTGCTCGACGCCTTCGAAACCGACCTGCTGCGCGTCTTCGACGACACGGACGGCGGCCCCTCCCACCCGCTGCTCGCCTCCCTGCGGACCACCGTGCGCCGCCACGGACTCGGCCCCGGGCCGTTCCTCGCGCTCCTCGGGGCCAACCGCCAGGACCAGCGCGTCCGCCGCTACGCCACCTACGACGACCTCGCCGCGTACTGCGAACTGTCCGCCAACCCCGTCGGCCGGCTCGTCCTCGCGATCAGCGGCACCGCCACCCCGGAGCGGATCCGCCGCTCCGACGCGATCTGCACCGCCCTGCAGATCGTCGAGCACCTCCAGGACGTGGCCGAGGACCTCCGCCGCGACCGGATCTACCTGCCCGCCGACGACATGGCCCGCTTCCACGTCACCGAGGCGGACCTGGCCCGCCCCACGGCCGGCGCCTCGGTGCGGGCCCTCGTTGCGTACGAGGCGGAACGCGCCCGCGCCCTGCTGGACGAGGGCGCCCCGCTCGTCGGCAGCGTCCACGGCAGGCTCCGGCTCCTCCTCGCCGGTTTCGTCGCCGGGGGCCACGCCGCCCTCGACGCCATCAGGGCCGCCCGGTACGACGTGCTCCCCGGCCCGCCCAGGGCCCCCGGGCACCGCCTGCTCCGCCGCGCGGGAGCGGTGTGGCGAGCAGCGCGCGGAGAGGGGTGACCAGGACCGTGGACCCGACGACGGAGGCACCCCCGCCCGTCCAGGCCGCGTACAGCTACTGCGAGGCCGTCACCGCGCAGCAGGCCCGGAACTTCGCGTACGGCATCCGCCTCCTGCCGACCGGGAAGCGGCAGGCGATGTCGGCCCTGTACGCCTTCTCGCGGCGCGTCGACGACATCGGCGACGGCCCCCTCGACCCCGAGGCCAAACGGAGCCGCCTCGAAGCCACCCGCGACGTCCTCGACCGGATCCGGCGGGACGCCGTGGCCGAGGACGACACCGACCCGGTGGCCGTCGCCCTCGCCGACGCGGCCCGCCGCTTCCCCCTCCCCCTGGAGGGCCTCGACGAGCTGATCGACGGCGTCCTGATGGACGTGCGCGGCCGGACGTACGAGACGTGGGACGACCTGAAGGTCTACTGCCGCTGCGTCGCCGGCGCCGTCGGACGGCTCTCCCTCGGCGTGTTCGGCACGACGCCGGGCGCGCGCGACGCCGCGCACGCCCCGCGGTACGCCGACACGCTCGGGCTGGCCCTCCAGCTCACCAACATCCTCCGGGACCTGCGCGAGGACGCCGCCAACGGCCGCAGCTACCTGCCCGCGGAGGACCTCGCCAAGTTCGGCTGCTCCGACGGTTTCCACACCGCGACGCCGCCGCCGGGCGCCGACTTCACCGGCCTCGTCCACCACGAGGTGCGGCGCGCCCGCGCCCTGTTCGCGGAGGGGTACCGGCTGCTGCCCATGCTGGACCGGCGCAGCGGCGCCTGCGTCGCCGCCATGGCCGGGATCTACCGCCGCCTCCTCGACCGCATCGAGCGCGACCCCGGGGCCGTGCTGCGCGGGCGCGTCGCGCTGCCGGGCCGGGAGAAGGCGTACGTCGCCGTGCGCGGCCTCTCGGGCCTCGACGCCCGCACGGTCACCCGCCGCACCGGAAGGACCCGCCCGTGAACCTCCGGACACCGCGCCGCGGCCGGGTGTCGCCCCGGGCACGGGAGGTCCTCGCGTGAGCGGCCACCACGCCGTCGTCGTGGGCGGCGGCCTCGCCGGGACCACCGCCGCGCTGCGCCTCGCCGACGCCGGGCTGCGGGTCACCCTGCTGGAGGGCCGGCCCCGCCTCGGCGGCCTGGCGTTCTCGTTCCGCCGCGGCGACCTCACCGTCGACAACGGCCAGCACGTGTACATGCGCTGCTGCGCCGCGTACCGCTGGTTCCTCGACCGCGTCGGCGGCACGGCCCTCGCGCCCGTGCAGGACCGCCTCGACGTGCCCGTCCTGGACGTCGGCGGCCCGCGGGGCGCCCGCCTGGGCCGGCTGCGCCGCACCGCCCTGCCCGTGCCCCTGCACCTGGCGGCGAGCCTCGCCGCGTACCCGCACCTGTCGCCCGCCGAGCGGCTGGGCGTCGGCCGCGCCGCCCTCGCCCTGAAGGCCCTCGACCCCGCCGACCCCGCGCTCGACACGGCCGACTTCGCCGGCTGGCTCGCCCGCCACGGCCAGTCGCGCCGCGCGGTGGAGGCCCTGTGGGACCTCGTCGGCGTCGCCACCCTCAACGCCACCGCCGCGCACTCCTCCCTCGCCCTCGCCGCGATGGTGTTCAGGACCGGTCTCCTCTCCGCCCCGGGCGCCGCCGACATCGGCTGGGCCCGCGTCCCCCTCGGCCACCTCCACGACACGCTCGCCCGCAAGGCCCTCGAAGCCCGCGGCGTGCGGATCGCCGTCCGCACCAAGGTCACGGCCGTCACCCCCGCCGACGGCGGTCGCTGGGTCGTCGACGTGCCCGGCGACTGCCTGGAGGCGGACGCGGTCGTCCTCGCCGTCCCGCAGCGCGAGACCCACGGCCTCCTCCCGCCCGGCGCCCTCGACACCCCCGGCGACCTCCTGCGGATCGGCACCGCGCCGATCCTCAACGTCCACGTGCTGTACGACCGCCCCGTCCTGCGCCGCCCGTTCTTCGCCGCGATCGGCTCGCCCGTCCAGTGGGTCTTCGACCGGACGGAGGCGTCCGGCCTCCGCGGCGGCGGCCAGTACCTGGCCCTTTCCCAGTCGGCCGCCGGAGACGAGATCGACGCGCCCGTGGCCGAACTGCGCGCCCGCTACCTGCCGGAGCTGGAGCGGCTGCTGCCGCCCGCCCGGCACGCCCGCGTGGAGGACTTCTTCGTGACCCGGGAGCGGGCGGCGACGTTCGCCCCCGCGCCCGGTGTCGGACGGCTCCGCCCCGGTACCCGAACTCATGCGCCCGGCCTGTATCTTGCGGGCGCGTGGACCGCCACCGGCTGGCCCGCCACGATGGAAGGAGCGGTGCGCAGCGGTTTCACCGCCGCGGCGGCCGCCCTCTCGGCCCTCGGCCGCCCCCACGTACATCCGCTCGAGGAGGCGGCATGAGACCGAGTACAGGAACAAGAGGAGAGACCGTGCCGACAGTGCCCCCGGCGAACCCCGCCGTCGACGCAGCGGAGATCGCCGCGCTGCTGGACCGCGGGCGGAACCTGTCCACCCCCGTGCTGCGCGCGGCCGTGGACCGGCTCGCGAAGCCCATGGACACCGTCGCCGCCTACCACTTCGGCTGGATCGACGCCCTGGGGCAGCCCGCCGACGGGGACGGCGGCAAGGCCGTCCGACCGGCCCTCGCGCTGCTGTCCGCCGAGGCGGCCGGAGCCCCGCCGGAGACGGGGGTCCCCGGCGCCGTCGCCGTGGAGCTCGTCCACAACTTCTCGCTGCTGCACGACGACCTGATGGACGGCGACGAGCAGCGCCGCCACCGCGACACGGTGTGGAAGGTGCACGGCCCCGCCCAGGCGATCCTCGTCGGCGACGCGCTGTTCGCCCTCGCCAACGAGCTGCTGCTGGAGCTCGGCACCGCCGAGGCCGGCCGCGCCACCCGCCGCCTGACCGTCGCCACCCGCAAGCTGATCGACGGCCAGGCGCAGGACATCTCGTACGAGCACCGCGAGCGGGTCACCGTCGAGGAGTGCCTGGAGATGGAGGGCAACAAGACCGGCGCCCTGCTCGCCTGCTCCGCCTCCATCGGCGCCGTGCTCGGCGGCGCGGACGACCGCACCGCCGACGCCCTGGAGGCGTACGGCCACCACCTCGGCCTGGCGTTCCAGGCCGTCGACGACCTGCTCGGCATCTGGGGCGACCCGGAGTCCACCGGCAAGCAGACCTGGAGCGACCTGCGCCAGCGCAAGAAGTCGCTGCCCGTCGTGGCCGCGCTCGCCGCCGGCGGGCCGGCCTCCGAGCGGCTCGGCGAGCTGCTCACCGCCGACGCCAAGAGCCAGGACTTCGACTCGTTCTCCGAGGAGGAGTTCGCCACCCGCGCCGCCCTCATCGAGGAGGCCGGCGGCCGCGACTGGACCGCCGAGGAGGCCCGCCGGCAGCACGCCGTCGCCGTCGGGGCCCTGGACCGCGTCGACATGCCGGACCGGGTCCGGGCCCGGCTCGCCGCGCTCGCCGACTTCGTCGTCGTACGGACGCGATGACCGCGGCCGGGAGCACGCCCGGGGCCGCCCCCGCCCCCGGGCCGAGGAGTCCGATCCGGCACATATGACGTCGCGGTCGCCGGCCGGTGCCGTGCGCGTCGCGCACGGCACCGGCCGACGGCAGACCCGTAGCAGCAGCACGTCCACTGCACGAAGGGGAAGCCATGACAGCGACGACCGACGGGGGCGCCGGGGCCGCGGGCCCCGCGACGGCCACGACCGCCGGGATCCACCGCACCGCCACCACCGCCCCCGTCGAGACGGACCTCCGCACCGCGGCGGAGGGCGCGATGCGGCGCTCCGTCGAGCACCTCCTGGCCCGGCAGGACGCCGAGGGGTGGTGGAAGGGCGACCTGGAGACCAACGTCACCATGGACGCCGAGGACCTGCTCCTGCGCCAGTTCCTCGGCATCCGCGACACCCCGACCACCGAGGCCGCCGCCCTCTTCATCCGCGGCGAGCAGCGGGACGACGGCACGTGGGCCACCTTCCACGGCGGGCCCGGCGACCTCGCGGCCACCATCGAGGCGTACGTCGCCCTGCGCCTGGCCGGGGACGCGCCCGGAGAGGCGCACATGGCCCGCGCCGCCGCCTGGGTCCGCGAGAACGGCGGCATCGCGGCGAGCCGCGTCTTCACCCGGATCTGGCTGGCCCTGTTCGGCTGGTGGAAGTGGGAGGACCTGCCGGAACTCCCACCCGAGATGATCTACCTGCCCCCCTGGTTCCCGCTGAACATCTACTCCTTCGGGCAGTGGGCGCGGCAGACGATCGTGCCGCTCACCATCGTCTCCGCCAAACGGCCCGTCCGCCCCGCGCCCTTCGCGCTGGACGAGCTGCACGCCGACCCCCGCCGCCCCGGCCCGCCGCGCCGCCCCGCCCCGGTGAACACCTGGGACGGGCTGTTCCAGCGGCTCGACAGGGCCCTGCACGGCTACCGCCGGGTCGCGCCGCGAGCCCTGCGCCGCGCCGCGATGAACGCCGCCGCCCGCTGGATCGTCGAGCGGCAGGAGAACGACGGCTGCTGGGGAGGCATCCAGCCCCCCGCCGTCTACTCGCTGATCGCCCTCCACCTCCTCGGCTACGACCTCGGGCACCCCGTGATGCGCGCCGGACTCGACTCCCTGGACCGGTTCGCGGTCCGGCGCGACGACGGGGCCCGCATGATCGAGGCGTGCCAGTCGCCCGTCTGGGACACCTGCCTCGCCACCATCGCCCTCGCCGACGCCGGCCTCCCGCGCGACCACCCCGCCCTCGTCAGGGCCGCCGACTGGCTCCTGGCCGAGCAGGTCGTACGGCCCGGCGACTGGGCCGTGCGCCGGCCCCACCTCCCGCCGGGCGGCTGGGCGTTCGAGTTCCACAACGACACGTACCCCGACATCGACGACACCGCCGAGGTCATCCTCGCCCTGCGCCGGGTGCGCCACCCCGACCCCGCCCGGGTCGACGCGGCGGTCGAGCGCGGCACCCGCTGGACCCTCGGCATGCAGTGCCGCGACGGTGCCTGGGGCGCGTTCGACGCCGACAACACCAGCCGTTTCCCCAACCGGCTGCCGTTCTGCGACTTCGGCGAGGTGATCGACCCGCCCTCCGCCGACGTCACCGCCCACGTGGTGGAGATGCTCGCCCACGAGGGCCGCGCCCACGACCCGCGCACCCGGCGGGGCGTCGCCTGGCTCCTCGCCGAACAGGACCCGCGCGGCTCCTGGTTCGGCCGCTGGGGCGTCAACCACGTCTACGGCACGGGCTCCGTCGTGCCCGCGCTCACCGCCGCCGGGCTGCCCACCGGGCACCCGGCGATCCGGCGGGCCGTCGCCTGGCTGGAGTCGGTGCAGAACGACGACGGCGGCTGGGGCGAGGACCTCCGCTCGTACCGCGACGAGGGATGGGTCGGCCGCGGCGCCTCCACGGCCTCCCAGACCGCCTGGGCGCTGCTGGCGCTGCTCGCGGCGGGGGAGCGGGACTCCGCGGCCGTGGCGCGCGGCGTGGCCTGGCTGGCCGGCACCCAGCGGGAGGACGGCTCCTGGGACGAGCCGTACTTCACCGGCACCGGCTTCCCCTGGGACTTCTCCATCAACTACCACCTCTACCGGCAGGTCTTCCCGCTCACCGCGCTCGGCCGGTACGTCCACGGGGAACCGTCCGTCGGCAAGGGGCGCTGAATGCCCGCCGGACCGGGGCCGTCCGGTTCCGCGGACCGCTCCCCGGCCCCGCCGCCCGCCCCGGCGCCGCTGCTGGTCGCCTGCGCGCTCGGCATCGAGCACCTGGCCCTGCGCAGCGGCCGTACGGGGGGCGCCGGGGCGCGCAGGGCGACCCTGCTGCGCACCGGCATGGGCCCCGAGCACGCTCGCCGCGCGGTGGCCGGCGCCCTGCGGGACGGGCCGCTGCGCACCGCCGCCGTCGTCGCCTCCGGCTTCTGCGCCGGGCTCGCCCCCGGGATGCACCCGGGCGACCTGGTCGTCGCCGACGAGACGCGCGGCCCGCACGGCGCCACCCCCTGCACGGCCCCGGAGGCGCTCGTCGCGGCCCTGGCGCGGGAGCTGCCGGGGCGGACGGTCCACACGGGGCCGCTGACCGGCTCCGACCACGTCGTACGGGGTCAGGAGCGGGCGGCCCTGCGCGCCACGGGGGCGCTGGCGGTGGACATGGAGTCCGCCGCCACCCTGCACGCCGCGCTCGCGGCCGGGCCCCGGCCGGTTGCCGCCGTCCGGGTGGTCGTGGACGCCCCGGAGCACGAACTGGTCCGGATCGGAACGGTACGCGGTGGAATATCAGCCTTCCGTGTTCTTCGTGCGGTCCTTCCCGCGTTCCACGAATGGCACCGTTCCTTGCCGCTCCCCAGGAGGTGAGCCAGAGATGGCCATGCCGCTCCGCCAGACCGTCCGGGTCGGGACCTATCTGCTCGGACAGAGGCTCCGCAGGCGCGAGAAGTTCCCCCTCATCGTCGAACTCGAACCGCTCTACGCCTGCAACCTGAAGTGTGAGGGCTGCGGGAAGATCCAGCACCCGGCCGGGGTCCTGAAGCAGCGCATGCCCGTCGCCCAGGCGGTCGGAGCGGTCCTGGAGTCCGGGGCGCCCATGGTCTCCATCGCCGGCGGCGAGCCGCTGATGCACCCGCAGATCGACGAGATCGTGCGCCAGCTCGTCGCCCGCCGCAAGTACGTGTTCCTCTGCACCAACGCGCTGTTGCTCCGCAAGAGGATGGACGACTTCGCCCCGTCGCGCTATTTCGCCTTCGCCGTCCACATCGACGGGCTGCGGGACCGCCACGACGAATCCGTCGCCAAGGAAGGCGTGTTCGACGAGGCCGTCGCCGCCATCAAGGAGGCGAAGCGCCGGGGGTTCCGCGTCACCACCAACTCCACGTTCTTCAACACCGACACCCCGCAGACCGTCATCGAGGTCCTCGACTTCCTCAACGACGACCTCCGCGTCGACGAAATGATGATCTCGCCCGCGTACGCCTACGAGAAGGCGCCCGACCAGGAGCACTTCCTCGGCGTCGAGCAGACCCGCGAACTCTTCAGGAAGGCCTTCGCCGGCGGCAACCGCCGCCGCTGGCGCCTCAACCACTCGCCGCTGTTCCTCGACTTCCTGGAGGGCCGGGCCGACTTCCCCTGCACGGCCTGGGCCATCCCGAACTACTCCCTCTTCGGCTGGCAGCGCCCCTGTTACCTGATGAGCGACGGGTACGTCCCGACCTACCGCGAGCTGGTCGAGGAGACCGACTGGGACGCGTACGGCCGGGGCAAGGACCCGCGCTGCGCCAACTGCATGGCGCACTGCGGCTACGAGCCGACCGCCGTCCTCGCCACCGTGGGCTCCCTGCGCGAATCCCTGCGCGCCGCCCGGGAGGCGCTCCCCGGCCGCGGCGCCTGAGGAGCGACGCATGAGCACCGGCTTCGACCTCGGCAAGCTGCTCGCGGACCGCGCCTCCGAGCGGTACGAACTGCACGCCCGGCACCTCAACCACCAGCTTCCGCGCATGCTGCACACCATCGGCTTCGACAAGGTGTACGAACGCGCCGAAGGCGCCCACTTCTGGGACGCCGAGGGCAACGACTACCTCGACATGCTGGCCGGCTTCGGCGTCATGGGCCTGGGCCGCCACCACCCCGTGGTGCGCCGGGCCCTGCACGACGTCCTCGACCTCTCCCTGCCCGACCTCACCCGGTTCGACTGCGCGCCGCTGCCCGGCCTCCTCGCCGAGCGGCTGCTCGCCCACTCGCCCCACCTGGACCGGGTCCACTTCGGCAACAGCGGCGCGGAGGCGGTGGAGACCGCCCTCAAGTTCGCCCGGCGCGCCACCGGCCGGCCGCGCGTCGTGTACTGCGCCCACGCCTTCCACGGGCTCACCGCCGGGGCGCTCTCCGTCAACGGCGAGGACTGCTTCCGCGACGGCTTCGGCCCGCTGCTCCCCGACACCGCGATCGAGCTGGGCGACCTCGACGCCCTGGGGCGGGAGCTGAGGCGCGGCGACGTGGCCGCGATGATCGTGGAGCCCATCCAGGGCAAGGGCGTCCACGAGGCCCCGCCCGGCTTCCTGCGCGCCGCCGCGGAACTGCTG
The DNA here is from genome assembly GCF_056432325.1 of Streptomyces sp. NPDC045287. Lineage (NCBI taxonomy): Bacteria > Bacillati > Actinomycetota > Actinomycetes > Kitasatosporales > Streptomycetaceae > Streptomyces > Streptomyces sp. NPDC045287. The sequence continues at coordinate 26,345 of NZ_JBWKJG010000006.1, read as the reverse complement.
CACGAGCGGGGCGCCCTGCTCATCGCGGACGAGGTGCAGACCGGCCTCGGCCGCACCGGCGACTTCTACGCCTACCAGCACGAGGAGGGCGTCGAACCCGACCTCGTGTGCGTCGCCAAGGCCCTGTCCGGCGGGTACGTGCCGGTCAGCGCCACCCTCGGCAAGGATTGGATCTTCAAGAAGGTCTACTCGTCGATGGACCGCGTCGTCGTCCACTCGGCGAGCTTCGGCGCCAACGCCCAGGCCATGGCCGCCGGCCTGGCCGTCCTCGCCGTGTTGGAGGACGAGGGCCTCGTGGAGAACGCCCGGCGCACCGGCGCCCTGCTGAAGTCCCGGCTCGCGGAGCTCGTCGACCGGTACGAGATGCTCCGCGAGGTGCGCGGGCGCGGCCTGATGATCGGCATCGAGTTCGGCAGGCCCTCGTCGCTGGCCCTGCGCGGCCGCTGGACGATGCTCCAGACGGCCCGCAGGGGGCTCTTCGCGCAGATGGTCGTCGTCCCGCTGCTCCAGCGGCACCGGATCCTCACCCAGGTCTCCGGCGACCGCCTGGAGGTCATCAAACTGATCCCGCCGCTGGTGGTCGGGGAGGAGGACGTCGACCGGTTCGTCACCGCGTTCACCGCGGTGATGGACGAGGCGCACAGCGGCGGTGGACTGATCTGGGACTTCGGGCGCACCCTGGTCAAGCAGGCCGTCGCCAACCGGTGATTTTTGCCCAGGAGGCAAGAAAATTGCCCCCCGGGAAATTTCCTGGCGCAATGGACGCATGACGACCGTCGAAGGCGAGCCGGCCGACGCGCTGCCGGACGTCGCGCCCCAACTGCGCGCCCTGCGCCGCCGCAGGGGCCTGACCCTGGAGGCGGCCGCCCGGCGCGCCGGGCTCTCCCCGGCCCACCTGTCCCGCCTGGAGACCGGCCGCCGCCAGCCGTCGCTGCCGATGCTGCTCGGGCTCGCCCGTACCTACGGTACGACCGTGTCGGAGCTGCTCGGCGAGGCGGCCCACGCCGCGGACCCGGTGGTCCGCGCCGGCCGCGCCGAGCCGGTCGAGGCCGGCGGCTGGACCTACCACCAGGCGGGCGCGGCGAACAGGGCCATGCAGGCGCTGCGCGTGGAGGTCCCGTACACGGGGCTGCGCGACGCGGTCCGCGTCCACCCGGGCGAGGAGTGGCTGTACGTGCTCGCCGGGCGCGTACGGCTGGCGCTCGGCGACGCCGTGCACGTCCTCGACCCGGGCGACAGCGCCCACTTCGACTCGCTCACCCCGCACCGGATCGCCGCGGCCACCCGCGACGGGGCGGAGCTGCTGTTCGTCCACACCCTCCTGCAGAGCTCCGCCGCCGACCTGTGCCTCGGCGGCGGCCCCGCCCAGCGCCACTGAGACGACCGAGAGGTACGCGTGTCCGAGCCGGAGAACCCGAACCCCATCCCCAGCACCCAGGAGCGGTGGATCAACCGCAACCTCGTCATACGGCTGTTCGCCTACCTGGTCGCGGGCCACCTCTTCGCGGCCTTCCTCTACCTGCTCTTCCTGCTCGGCGGCCAGAACCAGTAGCCGCCCGGCCCGCGCGGTCCTCAGACGTCGAGCAGGCGCTCGCGCAGCCGGTCGCGGGTCTCGCCGCTCAGACCGAGCCCCTCGCCGAGGTACCGCTCGGTGGAGCCCCAGGTCTCCTCGATCGTCGCGTACGCCGTGTGCAGGTACTCGGCGCGCGCGTCGAACAGCGGGCCGAGCAGCTCCATCACCTCCGGGGACATCCCGGCGGGCGACGAGTCGCTGCGGCGGACCTTGTACCGGCGGTGCGGGTCGTTCGACTTCAGGTAGTCCGCCTCGATCGCCTCGCGCTCCACGCCGACCGCCAGCAGCACCACCGCCACGGACAGACCCGCGCGGTCCTTGCCCGCCGCGCAGTGCATCAGCGCGGGCACGCTGTCCGCGGCGAGGGCGTGCAGGACCCGGCTGTGCTCCGCGGTGCGCTCGACGACGATGCCGCGGTAGGCGGCCCGCATCCGCGCCGCCGCCTTGCCGTCCCCGAGCAGGTCCCGCAACTGGTCCAGGTCGCCGTTGCGGACCATCCCCCAGAACTCGGCGCCGTCGGCCGGGTCCGTCAGCGGGATGTTGACGTTACGCACCCCGGGCAGCTCCACGTCCGGGCCCTCCAGCGCCTGATCGGCGGCGTTGCGGAAGTCGAAGACGGTGTGCAGCCCGAGCGACGTCAGGAACGCCGCGTCCTCCTCGGTGGCGTGCGCGAGGTGCCCGCTGCGGAACAGCACCCCGGGCCGCACCCGGCGCCCGTCCACGGTCGGCAGCCCGCCCACGTCACGGAAGTTGCGGACGCCGGTCAGCTCCGGCTCGGCGGTCGACGGGAAGGACGGCAGCTGCTGCGTCACGGGAGCTCCTCCGTGTCTGGCGTCGGCGACGGCCGCCGACGAGGTAGCGGTCCGACGATACGACATCGCTTCCCCGGGCAAGGATCCGCCGCGTGCCGGCCCTTCGCGTCGCCGCGGGGTGGGTGCGGCGCACCGTCCCGCCGGTGGCGCGCGGGTGGCGGGACGCCCTGCTCCCCACCGTGGCCGCGTCCTGTTCCGGCGTGGTTCGCCCAGGGGAGCCAGGCGGCTTCGGCGCGATGATCGTCCGCTTGTGTCGCTGTTGATCCGATGATCACGTAAGAGAGATTCTGTCGCTTCTGTCCGTATTGATGGAGTACGTCATAACGCGCCCTGGAAACAAGGGGGATGGGCTCCACCGCGTGAGCAGCGTCATAAAGGTGACGGATCGTATCCGGTGGCGCCGCCTGGAATCCCCGCGCCGCACGGGAATTCATGATCCGTAATCCACGGAGGGTGACCGGAATTCCCCGAAGAATTCCCCGGCGTGAATGAGCGGGGGCAACCATCCGCTTGTTCCCGTCGTCCCCACTCGTTTACGGTCCCGTTCCAGCCGGGCGGATCGCCGAATCCTGCCGCCGCCCCGGAATTCGCACCCACCCACGTGTGGCAGGAGCGGGGGAACCAGGTAGGCCGCCGTACGGGAATTCCCGTACGGCTCGGGGTGAAGTCGCGCCACCCGCGCGGCCGGGCAGCTCCAGCCCGAACCCGACAGCTCACCTCGCAGGCGCCGGAGAGGAATTCGCCATGCCCGCCAAGGGTAAGCACCGCCGTATCAAGTCCAGCCCGCTCACGCGCGGTTTCGTCGCCGCCGGAACGGGTGGTGCCGCCATCGCCCTCCCGCTCCTCGGTGCGACCGGCGCGCACGCCGCCGCCCCCGCCGCGGCCCCGGCCGCCGCCCCCGCGCAGACGGCCGCCGTCGCGTCCGCCGCCGGGACCGCCAAGCCCGCGCCGCGCGTCTACACCGTCGTCGCCGGCGACTACCTGGCGAAGATCGCCCACAACAAGAACGTCGAGGGCGGCTGGAAGAAGCTGTACGCCGACAACCGCGAGGCCATCGGCGACGACCCGGCGCTCATCCACCCGGGCCTGAAGCTCACCCTCGGCGCCAAGGCCGACGACTCCCGCGGCGAGCGCGCCTCCCGGTCCGCCGCCAAGACCCAGGCCCCCGCCGAGGTCCAGGCCCCCGCCGAGGCGAAGCCCGCGGCCGACACCCCGGCCGAGGCCGAGACCCAGGCCCCGGCCGAGACCCAGGCCCCGGCCGAGACCCAGGCCCCGGCCGAGACCCAGGCCCCGGCCGAGACCCAGACGCCCGCGCAGAGCGGCTCCGGCTTCACCGCCCCGGTCTCCGCCGGCATCACCACCCCGTACCGCGCCTCCGGCTCCATGTGGTCCTCCGGCTACCACACGGGCGTCGACTTCGCCGCCTCCTCCGGCAGCACCGTCAAGGCCGTCGGCCCGGGCACCGTCGTCTCCGCCGGCTGGAGCGGCGCGTACGGCAACGAGGTCGTCATCAAGCACGAGGACGGCAACTACTCGCAGTACGCCCACCTGTCCTCCCTCTCCGTCTCCGCCGGCCAGACCGTCGGCGGCGGGCAGCAGATCGGCCTGTCCGGTTCCACCGGCAACTCGACCGGCCCGCACCTGCACTTCGAGATCCGCACCAGCCCCAGCTACGGCTCGGACGTCGACCCGCTGGCCTACCTCCGGAGCCACGGCGTCAGCATCTGAACCTGACGCGCGCGTCACCGCGAACCGCCGCCGCCCGGCACCCCGCGAGGGTGCCGGGCAGCGGCGCGGTGGCGGAGATCACGCCCCGTCAACCCCTCCTTACGGTCGCGTAGGTCACATCCCACGGTGGATGATGTGCTGCCGTGGCAGACGATTCGACGATGGGGGAGAACGACGTGATCGGGTCGTACACGGCGATCGGCGACAGCTTCACCGAGGGTGTGGGGGACCCGGGCCCGGACGGGCGGTTCCTCGGCTGGGCCGACCGCCTCGCGGTCCTGCTCGCCGACCGGCTCCCGGAGGGCCGGGAGTTCCGGTACGCCAACCTCGCCGTGCGCGGCAGGCTCCTCGACCAGATCGTGGAGGAGCAGGTGCCCCGAGCCAAGGAGCTCCTCCCCGACCTGGTGACCTTCTGCGCCGGCGGCAACGACATCATCCGGCCCGGCAGCGACCCCGACGACGTGGCCGCGCGCTTCGAACGCGCGGTCGCGGACCTGACCTCCGTCATCGGCACGGTCGTGGTGACCACCGGATTCGACACGCGCGGCGTCCCGGTCCTGCGCCGCCTGCGCGGCAGGATCGCCACGTACAACAGCCACGTCCGGGCCATCGCCGACCGGTACGGCTGCCCGGTCCTGGACCTGTGGTCGCTCAGGACCGTCCAGGACCGCCGCGCCTGGGACGCGGACCGGCTCCACCTGTCGCCCGAGGGGCACACGCGGGTCGCGCTGCGAGCCGCCCAGCTCCTCGGCCTCGACGTGCCGGCCGACCCCGACCAGCCGTGGCCGCCGCTCCCGCCGCGCGGCACCCTGGAGGAGCGGCGCGACGACATCCAGTGGGCCCGCGAGTACCTCGTCCCCTGGATCGGCCGCCGTCTGCGCGGCGAGAGCTCCGGCGACCGGATCTCGGCCAAGCGCCCGGACCTGCTGCCGCTGTAGCGGACGCTCCGGTACGGCGAGCGGGGCGCGGGCGCCGGCCACGCGCGCGTACGGGGCGGTCCGCTCAGGGGGGAGGCCGGTGCCGGCCCCGATCGGCCGGCCACGCGCGCGTACGGGGCGGTCCGGCCCCGGCCCCACCGCCGGCCACGCGCGCAGGGGGGCGGCTCCGCCTCCGCGCGCGCCGCGGTCGCCGTACGGGCCGACCCGGCCGGTTCGCCGGGAACCCGCCTCCACGCGTGCGCCCCGGCCGCTCAGGCCCCGCCCTCCCCGGTCCCGCCCAGCTCCCGCTCCAGGGCCTCGTCCGCCCAGCGCAGCACCGTCGTACGACTCAACGACCCCCGGTACGCCGTCATCCGGACGCCCAGCCCGTCGAGGAGCGCCGTCAGCCGCCCGGCCGCGCCCTCCGGGTCGGGGCACCGGAACTCGCCCGCCGCCGCTCCCTGCGCGAACACCTCCGCCAGCGCGGCCCTCCACTGCCGGTCGAGCCGCGCCGCGACCTCCCGCAGCGCGCGTTCCCGCGGAGCCGCCGCCCAGCACTCGATCCACAGCCGCCATCCCCGGGTCCGCCGGCCCGGCACGTACCAGCGCACGGCCGCCCGCAGCCGCCGGGCCGCCGGGGCCCGCCGGTCCAGGACGCGGCGCAGCTCCGCCAAGTCCCCCTCCGCCGCGTGGGCGAACGCCGCCGCGACCAGCTTCTCCTTCGTCGAGAAGTGGTACAGGACCAGCGCCCCGCTCACCCCGAGCGCCGCCGCCACGTCCGCGACCCGCACCGCCGCCATGCCGCGCGCCTCGATCTGGGCGACGGTCGCCCGCAGCAGCTCCTCGCGCCGCTCGGCCGCCGACAGCCGCACCCTCGTCACGTCATCCGCCCGTCCTCCGCCCTTCGCACGCGACAGTATCCCGGACGCCCGCCCACCGCCCCGCAGCCCTGTCGTACCGTCCGCTCATAATGGAAGGACCCGAGCCCCCTGGAGGTGCTGTGTCCGGCGACGACGCTCTCGGACGGCTGCGCGCCCGGTTCCTCTCCCTGCGGCCGGCCGCCTTCGGCGCGGACGCCACCGGGGACCGGCTGGAACGGATCCGCCGCTCGCCGAACTTCGCGGACGGCGCCTTCCGCAACCCCGGCGCCACCCGGCACAGGCCCTCCGGCTCGGCCGCCGAGTTCGCGAAGACGTACTTCCGCAAGGAGGAACGCGTCCGCCGCGCCCCCGCCCGCCCCGTGCCCCTCCACCCGACCACGGCCGCCGACCTGGCCCGGCCCCCGGCCTCCGGGCTGCGCCTGACCTGGATGGGGCACTCCAGCGTGTTCGCCGAGATCGACGGCCTGCGCGTCCTGTTCGACCCGGTCTGGGGCGACCGCTGCTCGCCCTTCTCCTTCGCCGGGCCCAAGCGGCTGCACCCGGTGCCGCTGCCGCTCGCCGCGCTGGGACCGGTCGACGTCGTCGTGATCTCCCACGACCACTACGACCACCTCGACCTGCCCACGATCCGCGCCCTGGCCGGGACGGACACGCTCTTCGCCGTCCCGCTCGGCGTCGGCGCCCACCTGGAGCGCTGGGGCGTGGCCCCCTCCCGGCTGCGCGAGCTGGACTGGGACGAGTCGACGCGGATCCGCGACGTGCGGCTCACGGCCACCCCGGCCCGCCACTTCTGCGGCCGCGGCCTGCGCAACCGGCAGCACACGCTCTGGGCGTCCTGGGTCGTCGCCGGCCCGGAGCACCGCGTCTACCACAGCGGCGACACGGGCTACTTCCCCGGCTTCCACGACATCGGCGCGACGCACGGCCCGTTCGACGCCACCATGATCCAGATCGGCGCGTACTCGGACTTCTGGCCCGACATCCACATGACGCCGGCCGAGGGCCTGCGCGCCCACCTCGACCTCCAGGGCGGCCGGCCCTCCGGCGTGATGCTGCCCATCCACTGGGCCACGTTCAACCTCGCCCCGCACCCCTGGGCCGAACCGGGGGAGTGGACGGTCGCGGCAGCAGCCGCCGTGGGGCAGGCGGTCGCCCTGCCCGTCCCCGGTCAGCCCTTCGAGCCTGCCGGCGACCTCCCCGCGCACCTCTGGTGGCGGGACGCGTCCCCGTCACCGCCCCGCAGGTGGCCCGTCCCGGAGACCGCTCCGGTGGCACCCCGCGACGGACTCGACCTCGTGGACGAGGGCTGACCGCGGGCGGACCCGAGCGCGCGACGGAACCCCCGGCGACCATGTGGAAGCCGGGCGGGCGCGGGCCCTGCGAGTCGTCGACGGGCCATCGCGTCGAAGGGGTCGGGAACGGACCTCGGACACCTCCGGCGTGCGGTCGCCCTCGGCGTCGTCGGACTCGTCGTGCTCGAAGCGGGCGATCAGCGGGAGCACGAGCAGCGCGGGCAGGAACGGGTGCGCCCGGGTGTACGCGGCCGGCGCCCGGTGCAGAGGGGTGCTGGGGTCCGCGAGCTGGGCGGCCATCGAGCCGTTGAACAGTTCCGGCCGGTCGGCCGTACGCCGGAACCGTCGCACCCCCTCCGTCAGGGCGGGGCCGGGGCGGTGGCGTCCCTGCCGGCGATCCGGGCGGCCGCCGCGTCGGCGGCGTACTCCTGGTCGCGGGCGCCGGCCAGCGTGGCGCGGAAGTACGGCTTGGCGTACGCGGTGTGGATCCGGGCCATCGCGCGGTACGTGACGTCCACGTGCCGGGTGTCGACCTCGCCCGCCCTCCTGCCCTTGGCCGCGGCCTCGGCGCTCTTCTTCTCCTGCCGGGCCTGTTCACGGGCCGCGGTCTTCCCGGCGCGCTCCTCGACGTGCCTGATGGTGTTCAGGGTCTGGGTGCGGCCGCGCACGGTGAGGGCGGCGAGGCGGGTGTCGGCGTTGGAGTAGTGGCCCAGTTCGTGCGCGATGACCGATCGGAGCTGGGCCTCCGTCAGGTCCTGGGGAAGGGGCACGCCGAGGTGGAGGCGGCGCTGGCCGGGCAGCAGGCCGAGCAGGCGGGCGTCCTCGACGACGGCCGCGTTGGCGTCCGGTACCAGCGGGATGCGGGACGGCGCGCGGGTGCCGATCCGGTCGGCCGGCTCCCGTACGGTCCGCCACGGCTCGGGTTCGTCGGCCTTCGTGACGGGCAGGCCGGGGGTTCGTCGGCCTTGGGCGTGCGCAGCATGAACAGGCCGCGGACCAGCGGAACCGCCAGGAACACGGAGACGAGGTACGGCTTCACTGCGACGCTCGACGGGGCGTACGGGTGCAGCAGGTGGTCGATGCCGGTGAGTACCGCCAGCAGTAGGACGCCGAGCAGGTGGAAACCGGCGAACAGCAGGAGAGCGCGCAGCGCGCGCAAGGCCAAGCCTCTCGGGCAGGGGCCCCACGGGATATCGGGTGACGGCATCGGGTGCGGTGACGGGGGTGCTGCGGCTGATCGCGGCCGGCGGGAGGCGGGCTCACAAGTGGTCGTGTTCAACAGTTGTGGGGGAAGCGGGAGATGACCCACCGGGAGGCTGACGTGCAAGACGTGTACACGGCGGGCCGGTGGGTGCCGGCACGGGAACCCCGTACGGTGCGGCCTCCCGCTGCCCCTGGTCGGCGGCTTCCCCCAGATCACTCAGTGAGCCGTTTTCATCCTGTGGTTCGCGGACGGTGACGGCTGGTGGCCGGGGGCCGTGACGCGGCAGGGCTCCTCGTGGTCCCGGACGGTGATCTCACTCGCCGGTGTCTCGACGCAGAAGCCTTGCCGGTCTCGTACAGGGATCGGCGCCACTGTCCGCACTCCCTGCTGCCGCCACGAATTTCCCCAGCACCACCAGCAGTACAACCGGGACCACGTCCGGCTGCGAGCACCGGGCGAACGCGCTTCCGCCCGCCTCGAGCAAACCCGGAGCGGTTCAGGGTGGCCCTCGGGCCCGGCCCTTTCCGGACACGGAGCGGCCCTCCAGCCCCGTACGGGGCGGGAGGGCCTTTTCCTCAGTGGGCCGTCCGTGAACGACGGGCGGGCCGACCTCGGGCTGGGTCAACCCGTTGCGTCACCGCTGTCCGCTTCCAAGTACGGGACCAGGTCATCCATGTAATCCCTGTGCTCCACGTGAAGCCTTTCGGCAGGGATCGACTTGAGCGGCGACAGATCCGCATCACCGATCTTTTCCGCGGTGTCGAGCTCGGAAAGCGCGTGCAACTGTGCTTCCAAGCACTCCCTGTCCGGCTCACAGGAAGCAGCCATGGCCAGGATCTCGGACAGCAATCTGCCGTCGCCGGAGGAGAAGGTGTCCATCCAGTCCTGAATCCGGTCACTGGCCGAAGACCGTACCCGGGGGTCGGGGCTCGTGAGCTCGTTGATGAGCGTCACGAGGTGCTTGCGCTCGATGCGCATGGTCACAGTTGTACGAAGGGCGCGGGTGCTGGCTTGGCCAAGGAATGTGGGTCGCATTGGCACCCGCGGAGTTGTAGTGCGGGCTGTTCTCGTTGTGGACGTTCTTGTGCCACAGATGGCCCGATACATCCTGATACTGGTTGCCGATCTGGATTCGGTAGATGTCCCCCTTGGCCGCGTTGCTCCCAGCCGGTGCCTTGGGGTCAGCGGCGTGTACGCGCATGCGGACCGTCTTCCCTGTGACATCATCCTTCCACTTCCACTTCACACCCTGAGCCACGCCTCCGGCTTGCTCCGTCCAGGCCTCCTTCACGGCATTCTTTGGAATTATGCTCATGGGGTTGGCGCTGTTGCTGAATCGGCCGGATCCAGGACGGGGAGACCAAGGGGTGGCCGCAGTCCTGCGGCCACCCCTTGGTCGTGCGCACCTGGAAGAGAGGGGACTGCTGCCCGATCTCATCGAATCTTGAGCAGGCGCTTTCGAGGGGAGAGGGTCTCCTGCGGCTGCCGGAGTGTCAGACGTCGGCCCCCCGCTTCCAGGAGAACCCTTCCGCGTCCGCATGGACTGAGAAGTCCCCGAAGCTCTCGATGCTCAGGTACAAGCCGATGACGTCTCCCATCTCGTCCACGTGCTCCCGGACCGAGGTGACGACCGCTCCATCTCGGCTTTCGAAGACAGTGTTCAAAGAATGCTCTTCGGGCGGCCAGAAGTAGTCGGGCAGCTCGTCGTCGCCGCGGGTGTCTACCCGGAGGGTCCAGTCGGTCCAGTCGGTGAGAACGAAGCGTTCGCCGGAAGCCGTGGTCACCTGCAGGCCGACGATTTCGTCGTCCTCGTTGACCACTTCGGCCACACGGGTCACCCGCTTTTCGGCGAAGATATCACTGACACCCAAGTTGCGTCTCCTGTCCCATGTGACGTCGGGGAATTCAGTACTTATTATCGGCGTTTTCGTACCACTTGTTCGGACCGCTCAGCGGGAACATGGAGACGAATTCCCCATCATTCTTCGTGATGAGCAAGTCGTTGTCCTTCTTGTAGAACCAGTAGTCGTCGGCGCCGCCCTGGCCGGGCCGGTACGCGCCCTGCCTCACTTCGTCAGGAGCCCCACGCACTTCCTTGATGCGCTCGCCGTACCACTGGCGGGCAGCAGTGTCACCGGGATGCTTGCCGTAGTCGGTGGCATGCTTACCCCACTTCTTACCGAGCTGTTTGCCTTCCGCACCGTACAGTGCCGGACCCGGGACGGGGGGCGCTGCCTTGGGTGCGTCCGGGGCCTTTGTTCCGCCCTTGAGGGCCTTCTTGATGAGGGCTCTCAGGGCACCGAATCCGCCGGCCAGCCACGAAACCGTCTCGGCGGCCTCGGCCGTGTCCTTGTACTCCTTGGAGCCGACTTCGACTCCGGCGTCCTTGGCCTTCTCGCGGTACGTCTCCTGGACGCCGCAGTCCGCGCCGAACCAGCACCACGGTTCGGTGGCGTACTCGATGGCGTCGGCGCTGCCGGCGAAGAAGTCGCCGATGCCTCCTGCCATGTCCTTGAGCGTCTGGCCCAGCGACTTCGGGTTCTCGGGTTCCTTGTTGTTGCAGATCCCGTAGTTCCGCTGGATCGCGGGGCAGCTGTCGGTGCTGCCGGAGGCGAAGCTCGCGCTGCCGGTGGCCGAGAGCCCGGCACGTGACCCGCTCCTGGACGCACGGTGGCTGGAGTTCTGCCGGTACGTCGTGTGGACGGCCGCGGCCACGTACCGGATGACCGCCCTGATCAGCCGGATGACCGCGAAGATGAACGACAGGAAGAACTTGCCGTCCGGGTCCGCGAAGGCGACCGGGTTGTTGTTGCTGTAGGCGTAACCGTTGATCTGCTGCGGGTCCTTCAGATCCGCGACCGGGTCGGCGCTGATGAAGCGACCGGTCGTCGGGTCGTACTCGCGGGCGCCGAGGTGGGTCAGACCCGTCGGGTCCTGCGTGCCGCCGACGAAGCCCTTGTCGCCGGCCCACTTGGCGGGCTGGGTGCCTCTCGTCTCACCGAACGGCTGTGAGTGCCGGCGCGTGACCACCTGGGTCGTCGCGTCGATCTGCACGTTGGCCGTGCCGTTGTGGTCGGCGCTCGTCCAGGTCAGCGACTGCGGGGTGCGCACCGCGACGACCTGGCCGCCGTGCGAGTAGTACCGGGTCGCCTCGACCTTGCCGGTCGCCTTGTCGTGGCGCAGCTCGGTCTCGCCGAGGTACAGGGTGGTGCCCGTGGCGTCGCGCCGGATGAGCCGGTTGCCGTTGGCGTCGTTGAGGAACGAGGTCTCGGTGCTGTTCGCCTCGGTCACCTTGACGAGGTTGTTCTCCGGCCCCCATTCGAGGTTCTGGGTCTTGCCTCCGATCGTGCGGGTCTTGGTGTTGCCCGACGCGTCATACGTGTAGCTCGTGGCCGGCTTCGACGGGTCCGCCGGGCTGGTCGTGGTGGAGGCCAGCAGGTGCGGACGGGCCGTGCCGTCGGTGGCGGTGTGGTCGTAGGCGTAGGTCGTGGTGGCGGCGCCGCCCGTGGCCAGGTGGTCGGTCACGGTCTTGCGGTTGCCGGCGCTGTCGTACGTGTACGACTTCCAGTACGGCGCGAGCCCTCCGACGCCCGCCGCGGTGGGTGCTGTCGCGCAGTCCGTCTTGGCGGTCCACGCGCTCTTCAGGCGCCGGTGCCCGTCGTAGGTGAAGCACTGCTTGTCGCCCGTGGTGGTGGAGCGGTCGTCGATCTCGACCGGGTTGCCGGCCGGGTCGTAGCGGTAGTACGTGTCCGAGTCCGTGCCGCTGTTGGATTCCGACACGACGGTCTGCCGGGCGAGACGCTTGGTGCCGTCCTCGTAGGAAGTGTTGATCTCCGTCCACTTGGCGGTGGAGGAGACGCCCAGGGTGACGCGGATGCGCTCTCCGGCCGGCAGGTAGTCCGTCCCGCGGACGATGCCGGTCAGGCCCTGCAGGGTGGTGGGCAGGCGCTGGTCGTTGTAGCCGTAGGTGAGCACTTCCTGGGCGAGTCCGCCCATGGCCGGGATGGTCCGCTTCTGTGGCGTTCCATCCAGATTGTAGGCGTTGGTGATGGTGTACGTGCCGGTGCCGGCTACCGCACCCTCACTGGTGCTGATGGTGTACTGCTCTTTCAGCACCCGGTAGAGCGGGTCGTAGGCGGCATTGGTCGTCGCGTACACCTTGCCGCCCTTGCCGCCCTCGTACCGGATCGAGGACGTCGGCTGCCCGAGGGCGATCGTGTCGTACGACCAGCGGGCCAGGTACTTGGAGTCGTCGATCGTCGGCACGCCGTTGACGACCGGGATGCGCCCCGAAAGCCGGCCGGTCGGCCGCCCGAGCAGGTCGTAGGTGTGGCTGAGGATGTTGTTCCGGGAGTCGACGGTGACGCTCACCTGGTCGAGGTGGTTGTACTCGGTGCGGCTGGTGCCCGCGTCCGGGTCGCTCGTCGCGACGGTCCGGCCGAGGAAGTCGTACTCGTACCCCCAGGTGTTGCCGTCGCTGTCCTTCACCGTGGCCAGTCGGTCGGCGCGACCGTAGGTGTAGGTGAGCCGGGTGTAGGCACCCGTCGCCTTGTTGCCCTCGTACTCCCTCTTCTCGGCGAGGCGGCCACGGCTGTCGACCTCCTCGCGCACGGCGGACGCGCCGGCCGGCGGTTCGACCGTCGTCGCGTTGCCCTCGTACGTCGTGGTGGTCCGGGAGTGCTCCTTCTCGTGGACGAGGGTGATCTCGGCCGTGGGCCGGCCGGCGCCGTCGTAGACCTTCCGGGTGCCGGCGGGGGAGGCGGTCAACAGGGTGGCGAGCTCACCGGACGGAGCGGTGGTGTCGATGTAGTCCACCGAGGACTCGACCTCGAGGCCACGGGTGTCGTACTTGGTCTCCGCGATGACGCGACCACCGCCCACCGCAGCGGGCGACTGCGTCTGGCGGGGTCGGAGCAGGGCGTCGTAGATGGCGTACGCGGTCTGGTACGTGGTGCCGTCGTTGTTGAGCGACTTGGTGGCCACCCAGGAGGCGTCACCCTTCTGGATCTTGTACTCGAACTTCCGGTTCGGGGCTTGCCCCCCGGCACGGTCACGGTCGGCGAGCCAGACGTCGGTCAGGCGGCCGAGGGCGTCGTAGGCGCTCTCGGTGCGCTTGCCGTTCGGGTCGATGCTGACCGTGTTCGAACCCCAGTCGGGCGCGATCTCCGTCGTCACCGTGTGCCCGAGGGCGTTGGTCTCCTTCTTGCCGGTCAGCGGCCCACCGGCGGCCGGCGTGTAGTCGATGTGGTTGGTGCGGGTGCCGTCGGCATCCCACTGGTCGGTCAGTCGCCCCAGGGCGTCGTACTTCGCGGTGAGGACGGTCTGCACCTGCGGCGTGCTGCCGCTGTAGCCCGTGACGCGCTGCTGCGCGGTGACGTCGCCCTTGGTCGGGGCCACGCCGTACGCCTGCCCGTCGTAGGAGGTGCGCACGTCGGAGACGACGTGGGTCGTCTTCGGGTCTCCCGTCCGGTTCGGCGTGACGCCGCAGCCGACGGAGACCTTCTCGACCCGCTTCACGGCGGTGAGGATCCAGTCCGTCGCGTTCTTGGCATACTCGGTCCGCGTGCAGTCCTTGACCCCGCCGCCCTCGGTCTCCACGGTGAGCGGCAGGCCGTTCTGCGTGTCGTACGTCGTCGTGCTGGTGGAGGTGATCGGCGTACCGCCCGTGACGGGCGTGCGCTTGACCTCCTTGCCCGTACGGGTCATGTACGCGTGCACCGTGCCGTAGGAGTGGGTGGCGGCGGCGGTGTTCTGCGACCACGGTGTGGTGATCGTGCCGGAGACCTCGCCGCCGGTGGTGCCGTTGTACGTGATGGCCTCGCGCACCTGGCCGGCGTACTGCTCCTCGTCGTTCACCGACGTGCCCGTGGAGTCGGTGACCGTCTCCGTGCGGGTGGTGCCGTCGAGCTGCTTGTCGCCGTGCATGCCCCGGTAGAACAGGGAAGTGGTCTTGGAGCGGACGCCCGCGGCCTCGCCGGTGGTGGTGGTGACCTTCTGGAAGCCGCGCCAGATGCCCCACGTGCGGTACTTGGCCGGGGTGATGGGCGACTGGTCGTCGTACGCCCAGGCACCGCCGCCGTGGTACGTGTAGTCCGTCTGCTTCAGCGGCGCGCCGCCGGTCGGGTCGGACTCGGTGACCTGTGTGACGACGTACTTGTGGAACCAGTCGGTGCGCGGCTGCGGGTTGGTGCCCCCCGTGGGGTTGGACGGCGGGATCCACTTCACCGGGTAGCAGCGCTTGGTGTTCTTGTCGAGCGCGGTGGGGACATTGGTGTCCGCGATGCACTCGGGATCCGAGTAGTTGACCGTGAGGACGGAACCGGTCTCCGAGGTGACCGTGCGGACGCGCCACTTGATGAACGGCGGGATGTCGTCGCCGGTCTTGTCGACGCGGTTGTGGAGCTGGATGCCGGAGAAGGTGATGGCCGGCAGGGCGATGGGGGTGCCCACCTTGCCGGTGTGCTGGATGGACTTCAGCCACAGGCCGGCGTTCGAGCCGTCACCGGGGTCGGGGAAGGACTGGTCCAGGGTCCAGTGGTTGACGTCCCGGTAGTCGGTGTCGGCACCGGTGCCCGTGCCCTTGTAGACCTGGGTGGTGACACCGGTGAGGCGCTTGCGGGAGAAGAAGGACGGGGCCGGCTGGTCGGTGCAGACGGTGTCCTTCTTGCAGATCTGGTCGTACGGGACGTCCGGCCAGGCGTTGCGGTTGGCCTCGGTCAGCGTGGTGCAGGTCTCCCCGCCGCTCACCGGGACGCAGCGCTCGGCGACGGTGAACTCCACCCGGGCCGCGGCCGGCTGCGTGGTGGAGAAGACCGTGTCGGTGCGCTGGCCGTAGTCGATGCGCTTCAGGTAACCGCCGCGGACGTACTCCGTGCCGTTGCCCGTGGTGCCGTTCTTGGCGTAGTGGTTCAGCTCCTTGTCGTACCAGTACGTCATGACGTTGCCGTGCGGGTCGACGACGTAGTCGAGGTTCCAGCGCCACGCCTGGGTCTTGGCGCGGGCGGAGAAGCTGCTGCCGGCGTCGTAGCCGGGTTCGCCGGAGTCGTCACCGAAGACCGGGACGGTCCACACCGAGTTGGTCTCGGGCTTGCCGCTGGTCCAGCCGGGCAGCCGGTTCTTGCCGAAGACGTACTGGGTGCCGTCGGTGGTGGTGACGGTCCAGTGCTCGCCGTCGTCATCGCCGTTGACCGCGTCGGTGGTGCGCACGACGCGCTCGCCGTCGTCCCCCTGGAGGCGCCAGGTGCCCTTGGCCTTGTCGAGCAGGATCAGGCTGCTGGACTTGCCGTTCAGGACGATGGAGGCGTTGTCCTCCTTCCAGCACTGGTCGTACTTCTTGTCCTGGCCGTCGTCGTCGCACGAGCCGTAGGAGCGCTCGATGTAGGAGGTCGGCAGGTCGAAGCCCTCACCGACCCACGACGGCTGGGCGCTGGTGGAGGAGGTGCGGCCGTCGACGCTCTGCGCCGAGTAGCCGATCGCCACCGAAGGTGTGGGGCCGGCCGGGGCCGGTACGACGTCCATGGGGTACGACCAGGTGAAGTCGCCGTTGGACCCGCCCCCCGCCCAGGTCGCCGACGGCGACAGCGGGGTCGCCTCGTACGTGCCCTGGTCCGAGGACGTGCCGGCCGAGGCCGCGAGAACCGTGAATGCGCTGGCGCTACCGGCTCGAGAGGTGGCGGTCTTCGGTGTGGTCACCTGAGCGGTGACGGTCTGACCTGCCGTGTCGTTCGAGGACGGGACGGGCGTGGTGGTGCGGCACGCCCGTTCCTCGGGGGTGGTGAGGGCACAGGCCGGAAGCTGGACCAGCCGCAGGCGCGAGGCCCAGTTGCCGCTGTAGGCGTGGGCGAAGCCGCTGTAGTCGAGAGCGACGGACAGCCCGGACGGGTCGGCCTTGCCGTCCGCACGGCGCACGGCGAGTACGACGCCGTCGATACCGAGCTTCGCCGTCCTGGCACGATCGAGGAACCGCACCTCGACCTTGGCGGGTGCCGGCCCGGTTGCGGGGGAGGACGAACCCGCCTTGGCCGTCGCGGCCTTGCGCGCCTTCCCGGGAAGCGGCTGCCCGACGCTGACCGGCAGGTCGCCCACCCTGGCATCGGTGTGCGGTGTGGCCGGAACGCTGGCGCTCGCGGCACCGGAGCCAGGCCACACGACCTTCTGGGTGGCTCGCGCACGCGTCCTGGCCACGGCCTCACGCGTGGGATCGGAGATCTGCTTGTGCCCGGCCCGGAAGGGTTCCGCCTTGCCGAAGTCGGGCTTTGACAAGGCGCTGGGGTCACGCTCGAATTTCTGGGCTGGGGCCGCGCCCAGCAACGTGGTGACGATGGCCGTGGTCAAGGGAAAGACGACCACCGCTATTCGGCGGCGGCTGGCCTTTCTCCAGGACCATGATCGCAGCACTGGTCTTGTGCCGGTCAAAGGTTTCTCCGCATTCTTGGTGACGGCGATTTTTCGAGGCTGTTGCCCGGATGGTCGCCGGTCTGGGCTTATGCTGATGGAGCAGGGTTGAACTTGACGCCGGTCAGTGCGACTGGCGAGTCGCCGACGGTCGCCGGGCGGATCTTCTTTCCTTTTGCATACGCGGCATGGAAGTGCCCTGGATAAATTTCAGAGCGTGTGTGCCTCGTACGGTTCTGGTCGGCCGCTGTCGCGACTCGGCTTTGGTGTCCTGGAAAGGGGATCAGCTGCGACAGCCTTCCCGGAATTCGCTCCCGGAATATCAATGAGGTCGCACTCGAAGTGCGGGGGTGGAAGTCACGTCCAACGGCATGGTGACCACGCCGGCGCCGCTGGGAGCGGCGGCCTCCGTGCGGCGTCGGTGTGCCCGATGCCGCACGGAAGCCGCGGTCTTTGCGTTCGCGCTACCCGTGTTCTCGTCCAGCGGTGCGCCGAGCCGAGCCCGGCGCACCGCTGCCCTGTCGCAAGGGGAAGGGACGGGCAGGGGTCACTCGATGGGCACCGGAGGCTCGTCCACGGTGGACAGCCTGGTGATTTCGGCTTCTGACAGCACTCCGGCGTAGACGCGCAGGTCATCGAGGCGGCCCGGCAGGAGGTTGCCCCACTGGCCGTTGTCGTGGCGGCGCCCTCGCCCGATCATCTGCGGTCCGGTCGGCTGGAAGACGCCCTTGTACAAAGCGCCGTCCTCGTCGCCTTGCCGCTCACCGGTGACATAGAGCTTGATCGACTGCGCGGCCGAGTCGAAGACGCCG
Source organism: Streptomyces sp. NPDC045287 (assembly GCF_056432325.1). Taxonomy (NCBI): domain Bacteria; kingdom Bacillati; phylum Actinomycetota; class Actinomycetes; order Kitasatosporales; family Streptomycetaceae; genus Streptomyces; species Streptomyces sp. NPDC045287. Next base: position 8,732 of record NZ_JBWKJG010000006.1, on the reverse strand, counting down.
ACCACATGTACCCAGCCGCTGGGCGAGTTGACCTCGTCGGAGGTCGTCATGGCGCCCGACCCTCCGAGGACGTCATTGGTGAACAGGCCGAAGTTCCAGTCCCCGACTGCTTCGCCTGCTTCTTGCCGGTACCACAGGCGGAACGCGTCCCGCTGGGTGCCCGGGTGGGAGAAGACGGTGGGCGAGTGGGCGCTGGTGAGGTCCTCCAGTTTCGAGTCCGCTGAGAGGTTGACCCATCCGGCTACGGAGAAGCTGCCACTGTTGTCCAGTACCGCTGAGGCGGTGGCGTGCCCTTCGGAATCCGCGTTGAGAGCCATGACGGTTTCGTGACCGAATTCATCGCTGGCTGCGAAGGACGCGCCTGACTGAAGGGAAAGGGAGTTGCCTCGCCCGGTGCTGTCGGCTGCAGTGGTGCCGGAGACCTCGTTCATCTCCCAGTGAGCCAGGAGTTCGGGCTGGGGGTGTCCCGTCCCGGGGTCCTCGACGTTGACCAGCGCGTTCAGCTCGGACGGGTAGACCACGCGCTTCCATGCCTGGACATGGTCGACATCCGCGTACATCTGCGTGCTGGTACGCCAGCGTCCGATCTCCATGGGGCCGTTTGAGGCCCATGGTGTGGTGAAGGGCGTTTCCGCCTCCAGTTGCCCGTTCACATAGAGCTGGATCTTGCCGGTTCCCTTGTTGTAGACGCCCAGCAGGTGGGTCCAGGCGCCGAGGACGGGCGGCCGTGCGGACACAGCCCGAACGATGGTCGTGGCGTCGCTGGTCTGGTCCGTGGCGTACCGGTTGAAGATCCAACGGTCGTAACTGGTGGAGTAGTACAACTGGAAGGCGCCGACATTGACACCCCGCTGCTGGAGCACAGTGGTCTGCTGCTTTTCCTTGAGGCGGACCCATGCGGCGACGGCGAAGCTGTTCGCAGTGTCTACCACAGGAGCCTGGGTGCCCGCCCAGAACGCGGTGCCGGCACCTGCCAGTCCTGCGCCGTTCCTCGCTTCGGGGACCCAGGAGGACTGGTTCAAGGTCAGGGGGTGGGTGCTGCTGTGCGCGTTGGCCGCAGCAGTCCCGGTGCCTTCGTCGAGTTTCCAGGTGGCGGCGGGATCGGCGGGGCGGCCTACTTTGAACAGGTAGTCCTTGTGGGCACTGGGATAGCCGGCGTTGTCAAAGGTCTGTACCCGCAAGGTATTGGTCAGCCGCTTGTCCGGAGTCACCGATATCTCGTATGAGGGCGTGTTCGCGGAGAATTGCTTGCTGTCCAGCTTGACGCCGTTGAGCCACCAGTCATAGCGGCGCACGTCAGAGGCGTTGGCCGTGATCACGAACTTTCCGGGGGTACCGACTCCGCCGTGTTCGCTGCCGACTGAGCAATCGGTCCCGGCGCACTCGGGGTATGCGGTCGACGTGACGCTGGGCTGGGGAGGACCTCCGGGGTCCACTTCGAAGTAGCAGTAGGCGGACCAGGGGCCGTACAGGTAATTAGTCGCACCCCCGTAGGTGTACTTGTATTCCGTCCGCGCGCGGAACTTGTACGTCGTGTCCTTGGACAGCGTTGCCGTGACCGAGGTGCCCGCTGTTCCACTGGCGGTCCACGTACTCGGCTTGAGGACGGTGGGTGTGGTGCTGCTGCCCTTGTACAGTTCGAAGTTCGGACGCAGACTGGCGTTCGATCCGTCAGTCGAGATCGGCGTGGCCGTCAGCCGCGGCGTGTCGTCCCGAATGAACGCGGGGCTGGTGGAGGCCGAGCAGGAAATGTTGGGATCGGACATCTTCACCGTGGAGGGCTTGCTGGTCGGTGGTGTCACGTAAGTGATGGACAGGCGCGGCTTGCGATCCGTGGTGGCCCGGTCGTCCAGGGGCGACATGAACTGCTTCCAGGCGATCGGGTCCGACTCGCTCGCTCGCAGTCCCAGAGTGGTCGTCGTCGATTTCGCCTTCGCCGTGTAGGCGACGGCGGCCGTGGCGTCGAACTCGATGTCGCCGTCCGGACAGCTGGACGAGTGACCCTTGGCCGCTGAGACGGTGTCGACCTGGGCGGACCAGGACGGCTGATTACTCCAGGTCGTTGAACTGGAGATGGTTCCAGTCCGGTATAGGCCGACGTCGCGCTTCTCGCAGTTCGCGGACCAAATGGCGTAGGACGTGAAGGTTGCCCCGAGAATCTTCTTGCCGGCGACGGACCTGGTGTCGAACTGGAAGAGGGAGCGCACCTTCTTGTTGTCCACGTAGGCGTCGTAGCCCACGCCAAGAGCATGCTTGGTCTTCCAGAAACTGGTACTTGCGGAGTCGGACCAGACCGTGGTCCATCCGGTCAGTGAGGCCTTCAAGGACGGCGGGTCAAGGACCACCGGGTAGACCGTCGAAGGGTCTTGGAGGAATTCATGGTCCGGGGCGATGGACAATGTCTCGTCGGTGACGGTGACGTCCATGACCGCTGTCCGAGAGCCGGCGCCGGGGTTGAGCGGGGCACTGCCGGCACTGGTCCGCTCAACGGTACTGCTCTGTCGGCTGGTCACGGCCGTCGATGCGGGTGCCGGAGCCGAATCCCACATGAGGGCGGAGCTGCTCGACACAACGGCTTGGCCGGAAGCGTCCACGAACGTGGCAGCGCCCGAAGGGGACGACTGCGCGGTCAACCCCTTGGTGGTGATCGGGAAACGCAGCGACTTCAACGCGGGGTTGGCCGCCGCAGCTCGAGTGCGCAGCACCAAGTGATAGCTGAAGCCGTCAGCGTGCGTCTGCACCACCACGTCGGTATCCGGTAGTACCGACTTGTAGATCGCGGACGATCCGTCGAGCACCGGCTCAGGGAGCCCCCAGGGAGCGGTGATCGCGTACTCGGTTCCTCCCAGTCGCAGCCGCGCCAGCGGGTCGTCACCACCACCTGACAGCACGATGTCCTCAGCCGACTTCGGCCTGACCGAGCCGTCCGGCGCCACACTCAACGTGGTGTCGACGGCCGTCCACTCGCCGTCCTTGCGCACGCGCTCGGGAACGGGAGAGGAGACGGCGGTGAAGGTGCCGTCACTGTTGGCGAACACTTGCCCGGTGGACGTGGTGAGCCCTGTGACCTCGACGCGCTGTCCCGACTCGACGGCTCTACGGGAAGCTTTCTGCTCCTCCGACTCGATCGGTGGGCCGTCATCCTGCCAGAACGCCTTGCCTCGCCCCGGTTCGTCCGCGGGTTCGGAAGACACCGGTGGGGGCACTTCCGATGCGGGTGTCGGCGTTTCGGTCGCTTCGGCCCCCACCGCGCTCTCGGCACCGGCACCACCCAGGAGGATCACCAGCGCCGCGGCAGCGGCTCTCCCACGCATCGCTCCCCCGCGATGCCTGCGTCGCATCATGCGCAGTCACTTTCTGGAGATTTCATGAAGATCATTAGCCGTGGGAACCTACCCGCTCGGTGTCACTCTGCCTAGGGATCTGGATCAGGACATATGTGCTGAGGGGAGGAAAGTTCCTCAAGATGGCCACGTGGCCTAGGCCACACGTGAGGATCGGAACTGTGCAGAGGGGGAGGATGCACGGCTGGTCGGCTCCGCTTCCGGTCGGCGGTCCGCTCGATCGCGGGGTGATCGCGGCCCTCCCGAAAGCCGGTCGCCGACGCACTGCGGGTGGTGGTCCCGGTTCGGGACGGCCCGGGGAGCGTTGTGCCCCACCCTGACCCGGGGCCCGGCACGGTCAACGCGGTCGCCTTTGAGCTGCGGAGGTCATTGCTCCACGCGTGGCGGGGGTGAGGCACGGGCCGGTGCCGGGCGGAGGGGAAGCCGGGCGGGTCCCGGGCGGTCGCGCGGCGCGGCAGTTCGCCGTCTGTCGGTTCCGGGGTCGTCCCATCCGATGGCGCGGGGCCACGTGGTCGTCGGCGAACGCGTACGGCGCCGCGGGAAGGGCGTCCGGATCGGAAGTCGCGCGCGAGCCGACGGGCGCCCTCCGCCAGGGCTGCGGCCGGCACGGGCGTCGGACTCGTCCGACTGGGGGAGAGGGTTCTCCCGGCAGCCCGGCGCACACGCGGACGTCCCCACCGCCGCGTCCCCGCCGGGGGGCTCCCGGCAGCCCGGCGCACACCCGTACCGGGCTGTCCGGTGTGCCGCGCGGCAAGTGGCCGGGGCGTCCGGAACGCGCTTCCCGGGCATCGGGCATCCGTGCGACCCCTCATACCAGAGCGGGACGAGCTGCGGGCGAGTTTGACAACAGCCCACCGTCCGTGAACGGTTGGCGACTACCGTGTGTGTCCGGTGATGAACGGTGAGCTCATCGGGCGAGTGGCTGGTCCTCTTCACGCGATGTCAAATATCCGTTCGGTACCGAAATGCACCGATTCCCTGGGACCCACGTACCAAGGACACTGATGTCTCCACTTCGCGCACCCGCCGCGCGGCCCGACCGCCGTGAGGGCGGCGGGCGGCACGGCCGGTCAGGCGCCCGCATCCTGCCGCACCCCGGCGGCCCGCACCCGGTCACGCCCCCTCCGGACGCGCGCATACGTCCGCGTCTGCTGCGCGTCTCCGTGCTGCCGGCCGCCGTGGCCGCGCTCGGCGGCACCGTCGCGGTCCTGTTCACCCTGCACTCCACCGGAGCCCGGCCCACCGCCACGCTCTGGGCGGTCCTGGTCGGCGCCGCCGCCCTCGCCGTGGCGGCCGTGGCCACCGCGGCGCTCGGCGCCGACCGCGCCGCCCGCTCCGTACTGGACCGCTGCAACGCCCTGCGCCGCACCGCCGTGCGCCACCAGAACGAACTGCGCGGCATCGTCGAACAGTTGCGCCGCGGCGAACGGCCACCGGCCCGGCAGACCCCTCCGCCCGCCCCCGGCGGCGACGACCTCGACCTGCTCGGCCACGAGATCGGCCGCGCCCACGACGCCGCCGTCACGGCCGTCGTCCAGGCGTCCCGCCTCTCCAGCAGCGTCGGCGACGAACAGAAGGTCGAGGTCTTCGTCAACCTCGCCCGGCGCCTCCAGTCCCTCGTCCACCGCGAGATCCAGCTCCTCGACGAGCTGGAGAACGCGGTCGAGGACCCCGAGCTGCTCAAGGGCCTCTTCCACGTCGACCACCTCGCGACCCGCGTCCGCCGCCACGCCGAGAACCTCGCCGTCCTCGGCGGCGCCATCTCGCGCCGCCAGTGGTCGAACCCGGTCACCATGACCGAGGTCCTGCGCTCCTCCATCGCCGAGGTCGAGCAGTACCCCCGCGTCAAGCTGGTCCCGCCGATCGACGGCACCCTGCGCGGCCACGCCGTCGCCGACGTCATCCACCTCCTCGCCGAACTCGTCGAGAACGCCACGCTGTTCTCCGCCCCGCACACCACGGTCCTGCTCCGCGCCCAGTACGTCACGGCCGGGCTCGCCGTGGAGGTCGAGGACCGGGGCCTGGGCATGCCGCACGCCGAGCAGGAGAAGATGAACGCCCTGCTCTGCGACCCCGACCAGGTCAACGTGGCGCACCTGCTCCAGGACGGCCGGATCGGTCTGTACGTCGTCTCCGCCCTGGCCCGCAGGCACGGCATCGCCGTACGCCTCCAGTCCAACATCTACGGCGGCGTACAGGCCGTCCTGGTCATCCCGCAGGGCCTCCTCGGCGCCGATCCGGCCAACCCGCACCAACCCGGCCGGCCGCGGCCCGGCACGCCCGGCGACGCGACGGCCACGCCGGTGGGCGCCGTACCGACCGGGGCCCCACCGGCGGCGATCCCCGTCCCGTACGCGGCCCCCGGCCCCGTACGGGCGCCCGTCACCGCCGGCGACCGCCTGCCGCGCCAACCGCGCCACGCGGCCCCCGCGCCCCGGGCGGGACAGGGGCCGGCGCCCCTCCCCGTACGCGGCGAACGCCCCGACCCGCACAACCCCGTGGCCCCGACCCACCCCGGACCGGCCCGTCCCGAACCGACCCACCCCGGGCCGGCCCGTCCCGAACCGGCGCGGTACCAGCCGGTCCCCGCGGACCACGCGCCATCCCCGCCGGCCCGCCCCGACCCGATCCGCCCCGAGCCGGTACGGCCCGCCGCGGAACCGCCCCCGCCCCCCGCCGACGACCCCGGCCACGGCCAGGACGGACGCCCCCGGCTGCCCAAGCGGCGCGCCCAGGAGCACCTCGTACCGCAACTGCGCGACGAGCCCGTCCGGCGCCACCACGACGACCACGCCCTGCACGACCCGGGACTGATGGCGGCGTTCCAGCGCGGCATCGGCCTCGCCGAGGCCATGCCGCCGCCCTTCCCCGCCCCGTCCGCCAGCCCCGTCGAACCGCAGCGACAAGACGAAGCCCACAAGGAGTAGATGCACCATGGCGAGCGATGTGCCGAACGGCCACGCCCCCGATCTCGACTGGCTGCTCGGCGGCCTGGTCCAGCGGGTCCCCCACACCCGCAGCGCGGTTCTGCTCTCCTCGGACGGCCTGGTGAAATCGGTGCACGGCCTCGACCCCGACAGCGCCGACCACATGGCGGCCCTGGCCTCCGGCCTCTATTCGCTCGGCCGCAGCGCCGGAGCCCGCTTCGGCGACGGCGACGAGGTCCGCCAGGTCGTCGTCGAACTCGACAACACCCTGCTGTTCGTGTCCACCGCCGGCTCCGGCACCTGCCTCGCCGTCGTCGCGGGCCGGGGCACGGACGCCGCGGTCCTCGGGTACGAGATGGCGATGCTGGTCAAGAGCGTCCGGCCGTACCTCGTCACACCGGCCCGGCGGACGGCCGCCGTGCCCGCCGCCCCGGGGCGCTGAGCCATGCCGTTCCGACAGGACGGGCCGTGGCTCGACGACGCGGCCGGCCGCCTCATCCGCCCGTACACGGTGAGCGGCGGCCGCACCCGGCCCACGGCCGCGCTCGACCTGCTGTCGCTCGTCATGGCCACCGGGGCGGCGCCGCCGGCGCCCCTCGGCCCCGAGCACACCACGGCCCTCGGCCTGTGCGAGGGGCCGACGTCCGTCGCGGAGATCGCCGCGCACCTGCGTCTGCCCGCGGTCGTCACCAAGGTGCTCCTCTCGGACCTGGTGGACTGCGGAGCGCTGACCGCGCGGCAACCCCGACCCCACGACCACACCACCGACCGTTCCCTGCTGGAGGCAGTGCTCGATGGCCTACGACGACGGCTCTGAACCCCGGGCCGTGACCGAGGACGTCTTCCCGACCGCCCTGAAGATCCTCGTCGCGGGCGGCTTCGGGGTGGGCAAGACGACCTTCGTCGGCGCGGTGAGCGAGATCGAACCGCTCAGCACGGAGGAACTGCTCACCCAGGTGAGCGCCGCCACCGACCGCCTGGACGGCATCGAGTCGAAGACCACCACGACCGTCGCGATGGACTTCGGCCGCATCAGCCTCGACCCGCGGCACGTGCTGTACCTGTTCGGCACCCCCGGCCAGGAACGCTTCTGGTTCATGTGGGACGAGCTGTCCGAGGGGGCCCTCGGCGCGGTCGTCCTCGCCGACACGCGCCGCCTGCAGGAGTCGTTCTCGGCCGTGGACTTCTTCGAGCGGCGCGGCATCCGCTTCGTCGTCGCCGTCAACGAGTTCGACGGCGCCTACCGCTACGACCCCGAAGAGGTGCGCGCCGCCATCGACCTCAGGCCGGAGGTGCCGGTCGTGCTGTGCGACGCCCGGGTCGCCGCCTCGGGGACCCAGACCCTCGTCACCCTGGTCCAGCACCTGCTGACCACCGATCCGGCCCCGGCACCGGCGCCGAGCTACGGAGCACCCGCATGACCTACGACCCGACCGGGCACCTCCTCCTCACCCCCGTCGACCAGGAGGCGCCCGCCCGCGTGCGGCGGCTCCGCCAACTGGGCCTGGGGGAACGCCCCGAGCCCGCGTTCGACGCGTTCGCCGACCGGCTCGCCGAGGTGACCGGCGCGCCCTATTCGATGGTCAACTTCATCGACGAGAACCGGCAGTTCTTCGCCGGCCTGCACACTCCGACGGGCACGCACTCGGGCACCCACTCCGGTCCGGACCTCGCCGCGGCCGGCGGCGCGGTCGGCCGCTACATGGCCCGCGACCACGGCTACTGCCCGCACGTGGTGGTCCGCCGCAAGGCGTTGGTCCTGGAGGACGTCTGCGACTACCCGCGGTTCGCCGGGAACCCGGTCGTCGACGAGATCGGCATCCGCTCGTACCTGGGCGCGCCGCTCATCGACCGCACGGGCACGACCCTGGGCACGATCTGCGTCGTGGACACCGAGCCCCGGCCGTGGGGGCGGGCCGGCCTGGAGACCATCAAGTCGCTCGCGGCGGAGTTGGTGGAGCAGATCCACCGCCGCGAGGACAGCCGCGTCTGACGCGTTCCGCGCGGCGTCCCCGAGGGTGCACGGGACCCTCGGGGACGCCGCGTGTCCGGATCCGGGCCGCGCCCCGGTCCGGTCCGGCTACGGGACCGGCTCCATCCGTACGACGTCCGCGAGTCGTTTTGACCACTGGCCCTTCGTCGTGCCGAGTGCCACTTCCGCGAGTCGCAGCAGTTGGACGTCGGAGGTGCCGGCCGGGGCGAAGAGGTGGTGGGCGTCGCGCAGGTAGCGTTCGATGGGTCGGTCGGTGAACAGTCCGGCCGCCGCGTGGATCTCCATCGCGTTGCGTGCCGAGTCCAGGGCCCATTCGACGTTGACGAGTTTCGCGTTCATCAGCTCCGCGTCGCAGGGCAGCCCCTGGTCCAGTAGGTGCACGGCGTGGTAGGCGGTGAGCCGGGCGGTCATCAGCCGTGACTGCAACTGGCCCAGTTTCAGCTTCACCGAGGGCAGCGCGTGCAGCGG
>NZ_JBWKJG010000005.1:0-401286 GCF_056432325.1 Streptomyces sp. NPDC045287 | reverse complement strand
GCAGGGGGGACCCTGTGGGAGAGTAGGACACCGCCGAACAATTCTTCAGCCTCGGTCCAGGGAACCTCGTTCCCCGGACCGAGGCTTTTTTTGTGTCCCTTTCGGTTTGCGTTCGGACCGTGGCAGCCGATTAGGTGTTCGGGCCTTCCTCGGGGTATAGTTCTCACGTCGCCGCGAGGGAAACCTCGAAAACGACAGGCCCCTATAGCTCAGTCGGCAGAGCGTCTCCATGGTAAGGAGAAGGTCAACGGTTCGATTCCGTTTGGGGGCTCCGAACAGAAGGCCCCCCGCCTCACGGCGGGGGGCCTTCGTCGTATGCGGAACCCTACTGCTGGTGCGGCTCCGGGACGCGCAGCGTCAGGATCGCCATGTCATCCGACGCCGGCTCCGCGGCGAACCGCTCCACCGCCCGCAGCACACGCGCCGCGACCGCGCCGGCCGTCAGACCCGTACACGTCCGCAACACCTCCGTCAGGCCGTCGTCGCCCAACATGCGCGCACCCTCACGGCGCTCCGTGACACCGTCCGTGACGCACAACAAGACATCGCCCGGATCCAGCGTCACCGTCTCCTCGTACAACTCCAGATCGTCCATCACACCCAGCAGAGGCTGCGGCTCCGCGGCCGGTACCACCGTGCCGTCCTGGCGCAGCCGCAACGGCAGCGGATGCCCCGCGCACACCACCTTCAACACCGCGCTGCCGTCCTCCTGCGGCCGCAGCTCCCCGTACAGCAGAGTGAGGAAACGGCTCCGGGCCCCCTCGTCGAGGATCGCCGCGTTCAGCCGCTCCAGCACCGCCGGACCGCCCAAACCCTCACGGGCCAGCAGCCGTAGCGCATGACGGGCGAGACCCGTCACCGCGGCCGCCTCCGGGCCCGTACCGCACACATCGCCGATCGCGAAGCCGTACGCCCCGTCCCCGATCGGGAACAGGTCGTAGAAGTCGCCTCCCACCTCGTTGCCCTCGCCGGCGGCCCGGTAGATCACGTCCACCTCGACCCCCGGGACCTGCGGCAGCCCCGGCGGGAGGAGACTGCGCTGCAGCGACTGGCTGATCGCCGTCCGCTCGCTGTACAGCCGCGCGTTGTCCAACGCCAGCGCCGCACGGCGGGACAAGTCCTCCGCCAGTTCCAGGATCTCCTGGCGGAAGCGGTCGTCCGACGGCTTGCCCAACGTCAGCATGCCGATCACCCGGTTGCGGGCCACCAGCGGCAGCACCACCGTCTCACCGCCCACCGCGGCCGCCGTCGCCAGCGTCGTACCGATCCCCGACGACAGCGGCGACGACACCCCGCCCAACTGCCGGCGCGACGCCTCCAACGCCGCCCGCTGGGCCGCCTCCGCGGGCGCGTTCCACACACGGGCACCCGGCGTCGGCACCGGATCCGGTGGGGTGACGCCCGACAGGAGGTCCTTCAACCCGTCGATGCGCTCCTCGTCCTCGTGCAGCACGTACGACAGGAACGGGTCCGACGCCTGATCGGCGATCGTGTACACGGCGCACCACGTCGCCAGCGTCGGGACGGTCATCTGGGCCATCAGCGCCAGCGTCTGGTCCCGGTCCAGCGTGCCCGCGAGCAGGTCCGACGCCTCCACCAGGAAGCTCAGCGAACCGCGGCGCAGCCGCTCCAGCTCGCCGAGACGGGCCGACTCGACGGCCAGGGCGATCCGGTCGGCGGCGAACTGCAGCCGCAGCGCCTCCTCGTTCGAGTAGCGGCCCGCCGACTCCGCCGCCACCCCCAGGGAACCCGTCAGGCGGCCCTCCACCTTGAGGGGGACGGTCACGACCGAGCGCATGCCCGTGCCGTTCAGCAGCGGAACCGCGCCCGGCACCGCCAGCAGGTCCTCGTGGACGGCCGGCATGCGGGCCGACGCGTACCGGCTCGTCCCCGCCTCCACCGGTACGCGCGCGAAGCGCTGGCGGGCGGACGGAAGGCCTGTCGTGGCCCGCACCTCCAGCTCCGTCTCGTCGTCCGTCGCCAGGAGCAGGAACGCGGCGTCCCCGTCGAGCATGTCGCGGGCCCGCTCCACCGTGCGCTGGAGCAGACCGTCCAGGTCGTCCGGGGCGGGAGAGCCGATGAACACCTCGAACGGGTCCGCCGTACGCCCCTCGCCCGCCGAGTCGCCGCCCGCAGCGCGGGGCGGGGTCTGCAGGACGGCGCGCTCGTAGTCGCGCACCAGCAGGCACACCGTCGACGGTTCGCCGTGCGTGTCGCGGACCCGCAGGTGGGAGGCGTACACGGGGATCACACGGCCGTCCGTGCCGCGGATGCCGTAGCTGCCCTCCCAGCGGGACAGCCGCAGCGCCTCCGCCAGGCCCGTGCCCGTACCCGGCGTGTGCGGCCAGGCGGCGAAGTCGCCGAGCGGCTTGCCGACGACCTGGTCCGCGGCGTACCCGAAAAGGTGCTCCGCGTCGTCGTTCCAGGCCGCGATGGCGCCGGCCCGGTCGATCTGCACGACCGCGACCCGGACGCGCTCGTCCGCGACGGGCAGCAGGTCCGTCGGGAGCGCGGGGCCCGCGTGGCGCGTGCCGACCGGGCGCTCCGGAAGGTCCAGCTGGAACCAGACGCGTTTGCGGGTGGGGGAGTACTCGACGCCCCAGCGGGTGGCCAGGGCGGCGCAGAGGAGCAGCCCGCGGCCGTTCTCCCGGTCCAGGGCCGCGGTGGGCTGGGCGACGCCCTGGAGGGGCACCTCGCGCTCCGGGTAGCGGTCCGCGACCTCGACCCGCACGCCGTCCTCCGTGCGCAGGCACAGGACGTCCGCCGCCGTACCGGCGTGGACCATGGCGTTGGTGACGAGTTCGCTGGTCAGGACGACGGCGTCGTCGACGATGTCGGAGTAGCCCCAGCCTTGCAGGGTGTCCCGGACGAAGGCCCGGGCGGTCGCGACCGACCGTCCCACAGGTTCGAAGGTGGCAGCCGCCCGCGCGGTGATCACAGAACTCCTCGTACGCGTCTCGACGCCCGGCTTCGCCATGATCGGCCCCGCCCCTCCCGGTACCCCGTGCTCGTACGGTCACACCGCCCCCGCCGGGCGGACCGGGGCGGTTGGACAGCCGCATGCCAGGTTACTTACCTTCACAGTCCGGGCGGGCGGTGGTCACGGCTGTTTCCGTCCCCAGTGGACGGGGACGTTATGCGAAGCTGCCGAACTGTTATGGCCCGGTCTGTTCGCGGTGGAAGACTGGGAAGGATTCCGGCGGCGGTCACCGCGAGGGCCGCGGCCGGATCGGCATCCGAACACGAGCCCGAGGAATACGGTCAACCCCTGCGGGAGGGACACGGTGGAGTCTGGCGTAGCGGCGCGGGGCGGTAGCACGCGCGCGAAGGGCGGACGGTCCCGGAGCAGCGGAACCGTCGAGGTGGACGCCGCCGCACTGGAGCGGTTGCTGGGAGCTCTGGTCGCGATGCGCGACGGCAACTTCCGCAAGCGGCTCACCGTCACCGGCGAAGGGACGATGGCGGAGATCGCCGCCGTCTTCAACGAGGTCGCCGACCGCAAGCTGCACCTCACCGGTGAGCTCGCGCGGGTCCGCCGGGTCGTCGGCCGGGAGGGGAAGCTGTCGGAGCGGCTGGAGGTCGGCGCCAGCGAAGGCGCCTGGGCCAGCGCGATCGAGGCGGCCAACGCGCTCGTCGACGACCTGACCAGGCCCGTCTCCGAAGTCGGGCGGGTACTGTCCGCGGTCGCGGACGGTGACCTGGAGCAGCGCATGGAGCTGCGCTCCGAGGGGCCCGACGGGGCGGGGCGGCCGCTGCGGGGCGAGTTCCTGAAGGTCGCCCGTACCGTCAACAACCTCGTCGACCAGCTGTCGTCGTTCACCGACGAGGTGACACGGGTCGCCCTCGAGGTCGGTACGGAGGGCAAGCTCGGCGGGCAGGCGCAGGTGCGCGGGGTGTCCGGCTCGTGGAAGGACCTCACCGACTCCGTCAACACGATGGCGTACCGGCTGACCGCGCAGGTCAGGGACATCGCCCTGGTCACCACGGCGGTCGCCAAGGGCGACCTGTCGCGCAAGGTCACCGTGCACGTGGCCGGCGAGATGCTGGAGCTGAAGAACACCGTCAACACGATGGTGGACCAGCTGTCGTCGTTCTCCTCCGAAGTGACCCGCGTCGCGCGCGAAGTCGGTACGGAGGGCGAACTCGGCGGGCAGGCCGAGGTGCCCGGCGTCGCCGGCGTGTGGAAGGACCTGACGGACTCCGTCAACACGATGGCGGGCAACCTCACCTCCCAGGTGCGCGGCATCGCGGAGGTCACCACGGCGGTCGCCAACGGTGACCTGTCGCAGAAGGTCACCGTCAGCGCGCGCGGCGAGGTCGCGCAGCTCGCGGACACCATCAACCAGATGACCGAGACGCTGCGCACGTTCGCCGACGAGGTGACGCGTGTGGCGCGGGAGGTCGGTGTCGAGGGGTTGCTCGGCGGGCAGGCGCAGGTGCCCGGTGCGGCCGGCACGTGGAAGGACCTGACGGACTCGGTCAACACGGCGTTCCGGAACCTGACGGGTCAGGTGCGGGACATCGCGCAGGTGACGACGGCGGTCGCCAACGGCGACCTGTCGCAGAAGGTCACGGTCGACGTGGCCGGCGAGATGCTGGAGCTGAAGAACACCGTCAACACGATGGTCGACCAGCTCTCCGCGTTCGGCTCCGAGGTGACGCGTGTGGCGCGGGAGGTCGGTGTCGAGGGGTTGCTCGGCGGGCAGGCGCAGGTGCCCGGTGCGGCCGGCACGTGGAAGGACCTGACGGACTCGGTCAACACGGCGTTCCGGAACCTGACGGGTCAGGTGCGGGACATCGCGCAGGTGACGACGGCGGTCGCCAACGGCGACCTGTCGCAGAAGGTCACGGTCGACGTGGCCGGCGAGATGCTGGAGCTGAAGAACACCGTCAACACGATGGTGGCGCAGCTCTCGTCGTTTGCCGACCAGGTGACGCGGATGGCCCGCGACGTGGGAACGGAGGGCCGACTCGGCGGCCAGGCGCGCGTACCGGGGGTGTCCGGTACGTGGAAGGAGCTCACCGACTCCGTCAACTTCATGGCGGGCAACCTCACCTCGCAGGTGCGGCAGATCGCGCAGGTGACGACGGCCGTGGCGCGGGGCGACCTGTCGCAGAAGATCGACGTGGACGCGCGCGGTGAGATCCTGGAGCTGAAGAACACCATCAACACGATGGTCGACCAGCTCTCCGCGTTCGCCGAGCAGGTCACGCGGGTGGCCCGCGAGGTGGGTACGGAGGGGCGGCTCGGCGGCCAGGCGCAGGTGCCGGGCGTGGCCGGGGTGTGGCGCGACCTGACGGACTCCGTGAACAGCATGGCGGGGAACCTCACCGCCCAGGTCCGCAACATCGCCCAGGTGGCCACGGCCGTGGCGCGGGGCGACCTGTCGCAGAAGATCGACGTGGACGCGCGCGGTGAGATCCAGGAGCTGAAGAACACCCTCAACACGATGGTCGACCAGCTCTCCGCGTTCGCCGAGCAGGTCACCCGGGTCGCCCGCGAGGTGGGCACCGAGGGCATCCTGGGCGGGCAGGCCGAGGTTCCCGGCGTCGCCGGCACCTGGAAGGACCTGACGCTGTCGGTCAACTTCATGGCGAGCAACCTCACCTCCCAGGTGCGGCAGATCGCCCAGGTGACCACGGCGGTCGCCAAGGGTGACCTGTCGAAGAAGATCACCGTCGACGCGCGGGGCGAGATCCTCGACCTGGTCACCACCGTCAACACGATGGTCGACCAGTTGTCGAACTTCGCGGACGAGGTCACGCGCGTGGCGCGCGAGGTCGGTACGGAGGGCATCCTCGGCGGCCAGGCGCGGGTGCGCGGGGTGACCGGCATCTGGAAGGACCTCAGCGACAACGTCAACGTGATGGCCAACAACCTCACCTCGCAGGTGCGGAACATCGCGCGCGTGTCGGCGGCGGTCGCCAACGGCGACCTGACGAAGAAGGTGACGGTCGAGGCGCGCGGTGAGGTCGCGGAGCTGGCCGACACGGTCAACACGATGGTGACGACGCTGTCGTCGTTCGCCGACGAGGTCACGCGCGTCGCGCGCGAGGTGGGCACCGAGGGCGAACTGGGCGGCCAGGCACGCGTGCCGGGGGTGTCCGGTACGTGGAAGGACCTCACCGAGTCGGTGAACTCGATGGCGTCCAACCTGACGGGTCAGGTGCGGCAGATCGCGGCCGTCACGACCGCCATCGCCAAGGGCGATCTCACCAAGAAGATCGACATCGACGCGCGCGGTGAGATCCAGGAGCTGAAGAACACCATCAACACGATGGTCGACCAGTTGTCGTCGTTCGCGGAGGAGGTCACGCGCGTCGCGCGCGAGGTGGGCACCGAGGGCATCCTGGGCGGCCAGGCACGCGTACGGGACGTCGACGGCACGTGGCGGGACCTCACCGAGTCGGTGAACGAGATGGCCGGGAACCTCACCCGGCAGGTGCGCGCCATCGCCGCCGTCGCCACGGCGGTGACCCGCGGCGATCTGAACCTGAAGATCGACGTGGACGCGTCCGGGGAGATCCAGGTCCTCCAGGACAACATCAACACCATGATCGCCAACCTGCGCGACACGACCCTGGCCAACGAGGAGCAGGACTGGCTGAAGGGCAACCTCGCCCGGATCTCCGGCCTGATGCAGGGCCGCCGGGACCTCGACGACGTCGCCTCGCTCATCATGAGCGAACTGACGCCGGTCGTCTCGGCGCAGCACGGCGCGTTCTTCCTCGCCATGCCGACCGGCGGCGGGTCGGCGGAGCCGGGCGGCGAGGACGACGGCTCGTACGAGCTGCGGATGCGCGCCAGTTACGGCTACTCGGCCGGGTCGATGCCGACGTCGTTCCGGCCGGGCGAGACGCTGATCGGGACGGCCGCCGAGGAGAAGCGGACGATCCAGGTGAACGTCCCGCCGGGCTACCTGAAGATCTCGTCGGGTCTCGGGGAGGCCGCTCCGGCGCACGTGATCGTGCTTCCGGTGCTGTTCGAGGGGAAGGTCCTCGGGGTGATCGAGCTGGCGTCGTTCCAGCCGTTCACGCAGATCCAGCGGGACTTCCTCAACCAGATCGCCGAGATGATCGCGACGAGCGTCAACACGATCAGCGTCAACAGCAAGACCGAGGTGCTGCTGAAGCAGTCGCAGGAGCTGACCGAGCAGTTGCGGGAGCGGTCGGCGGAGCTGGAGAGCCGACAGAAGGCGCTGCAGGACTCCAACGCCGAACTGGAGGAGAAGGCGGAGCTGCTGGCGCGGCAGAACCGCGACATCGAGGTGAAGAACACCGAGATCGAGGAGGCGCGGCAGGTGCTGGAGGAGCGGGCCGAGCAGCTCGCCGTCTCCATGCGCTACAAGTCCGAGTTCCTGGCGAACATGTCGCACGAGTTGCGCACCCCGCTCAACTCGCTGCTGATCCTCGCCAAGCTGCTCGCCGACAACGCGGACGGCAACCTGTCGCCGAAGCAGGTGGAGTTCGCCGAGACCATCCACGGCGCGGGCTCCGACCTGCTCCAGCTGATCAACGACATCCTGGACCTGTCGAAGGTCGAGGCGGGCAAGATGGACGTCAGCCCGACGCGGATCGCGCTGGTGCAGCTGGTCGACTACGTGGAGGCGACGTTCCGGCCGCTGACCGCGGAGAAGGGCCTCGACTTCTCCGTACGGGTCTCCCCGGAGCTGCCCGCGACGCTCCACACCGACGAGCAGCGGCTGCTGCAGGTGCTGCGCAACCTGCTGTCCAACGCGGTGAAGTTCACCGACACCGGCGCGGTCGAGCTGGTCATCCGCCCGGCGAAGGCGGACGTGCCGCCGTCGATCCGGGAGCAGCTCCTGGAGGCGGGTTCGCTGCGCGACCCGGACGCCGACCTGATCGCCTTCTCGGTGACCGACACGGGCATCGGCATCGCCGCGAGCAAGATGCGGGTCATCTTCGAGGCGTTCAAGCAGGCGGACGGCACGACGAGCCGCAAGTACGGCGGTACGGGGCTGGGGCTGTCCATCAGCCGTGAGATCGCCCGGCTGCTGGGCGGTGAGATCCACGCGGCGAGCGAACCGGGCCGCGGCTCGACGTTCACGCTGTACCTGCCGCTCCACGTCAACGAGCTGCCGCCGCACGGGTACGGCTCCGGGACGGGCCTCCCGCAGGGCCCGCACGCGGGCGCGGCCGACGAGGCGGCGCTCGACGGGACGGGGACCGCGCCCGCGGCGCCGGCGCCCGCGGTGCCCGCCGTGCCGGCGCCGGCCCACGGCATGGCGTCCGGTGCGTTCCCGGCGGACGGCCGGCAGGCCGGTACGAGCGCGCTGTTCCGGCACCGCCGCATGGCGGCCGCCGCGGCGGAGGCCCGCATGCAGGCGGGCCAGGACGGCCGGCGGGCCGCCGGGGCGACCCAGGAGGCGGCCGAGCAGCGCCGGACGTTCCGGTTCGACGGCGAGAAGGTGCTGATCGTCGACGACGACATCCGCAACGTCTTCGCGCTCACCAGCGTCCTGGAGCAGCACGGCCTGTCGGTGCTGTACGCGGAGAACGGCCGCGAGGGCATCGAGGTCCTGGAGCAGCACGACGACGTGGCGGTCGTCCTGATGGACATCATGATGCCGGAGATGGACGGGTACGCCACGACGACGGCGATCCGCAGGATGCCGCAGTTCGCGGGGCTGCCGATCATCGCGCTGACGGCGAAGGCGATGAAGGGCGACCGGGAGAAGGCGATCGATTCCGGAGCCTCGGATTACGTCACCAAGCCGGTCGACCCGGATCACCTGCTCGGCGTAATGGACCAATGGATGCACGAGAAGTGATCGCGTTTTGAACAATTTTCGATAACACGCCAATCGGCAGTTGCCGGGGGCGCGTGTAGGAGGCCCTATTCGGGGAACCTTCTGGTCGCCCACCGCGTTTCCGTTACGTGCACAGTGACATCACGGTGACAGGGTGTGGCGACGGGTGGGGTGCGGCTACCATGACCGGCACAAGGACGGACGGCACAAGGGAGTCGTCCCCTGGGGCGGCGCCCGGCCAACTGCCGGGGCGAGGAGGACGGGCCATGGTGCAGAAGGCCAAGATCCTCCTGGTCGATGACCGGCCGGAGAATCTGCTGGCGCTGGAGGCCATCCTCTCTGCGCTCGATCAGACGCTGGTGCGGGCATCGTCAGGGGAGGAAGCGCTCAAGGCGCTGCTGACGGACGACTTCGCGGTCATCCTTCTGGATGTCCAGATGCCGGGCATGGACGGTTTCGAGACCGCCGCGCACATCAAACGGCGGGAACGCACGCGCGACATTCCGATCATCTTCTTGACCGCCATCAACCACGGTCCCCACCACACGTTCAGGGGATACGCCGCGGGCGCGGTCGACTACATCTCCAAGCCGTTCGACCCGTGGGTCCTGCGCGCCAAGGTGTCCGTGTTCGTCGAGCTGTACATGAAGAACTGTCAGCTGCGCGAGCAGGCCGCCCTGCTCCGCCTCCAGCTCGAGGGGAGCGACGGCGGCCAGGGCGGCGCCGCGGCGAAGGAGACCGCGGGCCTCCTCGCCGAGCTGTCGGCGCGACTCGCCGCCGTCGAGGAGCAGGCCGAGGCGCTGTCCAAGCAGCTCGACGACGAGTCCGCCGACGCCGCGGCCGTCGCCACCGCCGCGCACCTGGAGCGGAAGCTGACGGGGCTGCGGCGGGCGCTGGACGCGCTGGAGCCCGGCACCGGAGGCGGCGGATCCGGCCTCCCCGCCTGACCGTCCCGCGCCCCGACGCGGCGCTTGAGGGGACGTCACCTTCCGTACGCCATAGGAGCGACACGAAAGGGTGAAGGGGGCGGACGCGTGTCCCGCGCGGCCCGCACCGGTAATCTCACCCCCATGGCCTCACGTACGTCCGGCAAGGGTCCCCACGGCACGGCGGGCACCGCGAAGCCGCGCGCCGCCGGCCGTACGAGGGGCGCCGCGCAGAAGGCGGTCCCCGGCAAGCCGACCGCCGGGAAGACCGTCGCCAAGCAGTCCTCCCCGGCCAAGAAGACCGCGGTGAAGAAGGCCCCCGTCAAGAAGGCCGCGAAGAAGGCGGCCGCCAGACCGGTGCCCAAGCCGGCGCCGTCCCCCACGGGCGGCGTCTACCGGATCGTCCGCGCCCTCTGGCTCGGCCTCGCCCACGCCGTCGGCGCCATGTTCCGGGGGATAGGGCGTGGCGCGAAGGGGCTCGACCCCGCGCACCGCAAGGACGGCCTGGCCCTGCTGCTGCTCGGCCTCGCCCTCGTCGTCGCGGCCGGTACCTGGGCCAACCTCCACGGCCCGGTCGGCGACCTCGTCGACATGCTCGTCACCGGCGCGTTCGGCCGGCTCGACCTGCTCGTGCCGCTCCTCGTGGGCACCATGGCCGTCCGGTTGATCCTGCACCCCGAGAAGCCCGAGGCGAACGGACGCATCGTCATCGGCCTGTCCGCCCTGGTCGTCGGTGTCCTGGGCCAGGTCCACATCGCCTGCGGCTCACCGGGCCGCGACGCGGGCGCCCAGGCCATGCAGGACGCGGGCGGCCTCATCGGCTGGGCCGCGTCCACCCCGCTGATCTTCATGACGGGCGAGGTCCTCGCCGTCCCCCTGCTCGTCCTGCTGACGCTCTTCGGCCTGCTCGTCGTCACCGCCACCCCCGTCAACGCCATCCCGCGACGGCTGCGGGCGCTCGGCGAGCGGCTCGGCGTCATCGAGCCGTACGAGGAGTGGAGCGACGAGGAGTGGGACGACGACCGGCGGTACGACGAGCAGTGGCGCGAGGGCCTGCCCGCGCCCTCCCGCCGCCGGGCCGGCGGCCGCGGCGGTGAGGCGGCCGGCGGGTACGACCCCGAGCGGGCCGAGGAGGAGGCGCTCACGCGGCGCGGGCGGTCGCGCGCGCGCCGGGCGCCGGGCACGGCCGAGTCCGGGTTCGGGCGGGCGCTGGACCCCGTCGACATCGCCGCGGCCGCGGCGGCGGACCTCGACGGCGCCGTGCAGAACGGCATGCCGCCCTCGCCCCTCGTGGCCGACCTGACCAAGGACGTCACGGCGGACCGCGGCCGGACCGGCACCGACACCGGTGCGGCCGGCCGTGACGCGGAGCGCTCCCCGGGCCGGGGCGCCCCCGCCGTACCCCCGGCACGGGAGGAGGCGGACGGCGGGCTCGTACCGGACCTGACCAAGCCCGCGCCCGTACGGGACGTGCCCGAGCCGATGCCCGCGCGGGCCGAGCAGCTCCGGCTGGCCGGGGACATCACGTACGCCCTGCCCTCCCTCGACCTGCTGGAGCGGGGCGGCCCGGGCAAGACGCGCAGCGCCGCCAACGACGCCGTCGTCGCGTCCCTGCGCAACGTCTTCTCCGAGTTCAAGGTGGACGCCGACGTCACGGGCTTCACCCGCGGCCCGACGGTCACCCGCTACGAGGTGGAGCTCGGCCCGGCCGTGAAGGTCGAGCGGATCACGGCGCTGACGAAGAACATCGCGTACGCGGTGGCCAGCCCCGACGTGCGGATCATCTCGCCGATCCCCGGGAAGTCCGCCGTCGGCATCGAGATCCCGAACACCGACCGCGAGATGGTCAAGCTCGGCGACGTGCTGCGGCTCGCCGACGCCGCCGGGGACGAGCACCCGATGCTGGTCGCGCTGGGCAAGGACGTCGAGGGCGGCTACGTCATGGCCAACCTGGCGACGATGCCGCACGTCCTGGTCGCCGGCGCCACCGGATCCGGCAAGTCGTCGTGCATCAACTGCCTGATCACGTCGGTGATGATAAGGGCCACCCCCGAGGACGTCCGGATGGTGCTCATCGACCCCAAGCGGGTCGAGCTGACCGCGTACGAGGGCGTCCCGCACCTGATCACGCCGATCATCACCAACCCCAAGCGGGCCGCCGAGGCGCTCCAGTGGGTCGTGCGGGAGATGGACCTGCGCTACGACGACCTGGCGGCGTTCGGGTACCGGCACATCGACGACTTCAACGCCGCCGTGCGCAGCGGCAAGCTGAAGACGCCCCCGGGCAGCGAGCGCGAGCTCCAGCCGTACCCGTACCTGCTGGTCATCGTGGACGAGCTGGCCGACCTGATGATGGTCGCGCCGCGCGACGTCGAGGACTCCATCGTCCGCATCACGCAGCTGGCCCGCGCCGCCGGCATCCACCTGGTGCTCGCCACGCAGCGGCCCTCCGTGGACGTCGTCACCGGCCTCATCAAGGCCAACGTCCCCTCCCGCCTGGCCTTCGCCACCTCCTCCCTCGCCGACAGCCGCGTCATCCTCGACCAGCCGGGGGCCGAGAAGCTCATCGGCAAGGGCGACGGCCTGTTCCTGCCGATGGGCGCGAACAAGCCGGTACGGCTCCAGGGCGCCTTCGTCACGGAGGAGGAGGTCGCGGCTGTCGTCCGGCACTGCAAGGAGCAGATGGCGCCCGTCTTCCGCGACGACGTCACGACCGGGACGAAGCAGAAGAAGGAGATCGACGAGGAGATCGGCGACGACCTCGACCTGTTGTGCCAGGCCGCCGAACTGGTCGTCTCCACGCAGTTCGGCTCCACGTCGATGCTCCAGCGGAAGCTGCGGGTCGGCTTCGCCAAGGCGGGCAGGCTCATGGACCTGATGGAGTCGCGGAACATCGTCGGCCCCAGCGAGGGCTCCAAGGCACGGGACGTCCTGGTCAAACCGGACGACCTGGATGGCGTACTCGCCTCGATCCGCGGTGAGAGCGGCCCCTGACCCGACCGTGTCCCATCCGTGAGGAAACCGCGGGCAAACCGTTGCCCCGGGCCGTACGCCGAGTTGGAGGAAGGGCGGAGAATGACGGTCACCGCACCGCGGGGCACGGCCATTCCGATGGCGTACAAACCACGTCCGCCCGGTTGCCCCACCCTTTCGTACCACCCATAGACTGAACCTCCGGCAGGTGGTTACACGCTCGAAAGGCGCCCTCGTGTCCATCGGCAACGCCCCCGACGGCAACTCCCCCGAAGACGACCGGCCTTCGTTCCTCCCGGACGACCGGCCCTCGATCGGCCGTGCGCTCCGCGACGCGCGCGTCGCGGCGAACCTGACCGTCGAGGAGGTCAGCAGCTCCACGCGCGTGCGCGTCCCCATCGTGCTCGCGATCGAGGAGGACGACTTCTCGCGCTGCGGCGGCGACGTGTACGCCCGCGGACACGTGCGGACGCTCGCGCGGGCGGTGGGGCTCGACCCGGCCGCCCTGGTCGAGCAGTACGACGCGGAGCACGGCGGCCGTCCCGCCCCCACCTCGGCCGCACCCATGTTCGAGGCGGAGCGGATCCGGCCGGAGCGGCGCCGACCCAACTGGACCGCCGCCATGGTCGCCGCGATCGTCGTGGTGATCGGCTTCGTCGGCTTCACCCTCTTCGGGCAGGACGGCACCGGCACCAGGAACGTGGCGGAGGCGCCGGCCCCGGTCCGCTCCCCGAGCCAGGCGCCCAAGCCGGCGCCGTCCAAGCCCGCGCCCGTCCCCTCGGAGAGCGCGATCGCGGCCGTCCCGCAGGACAAGGTCACGGTCAAGCTCACCGCCATCGACGACAAGAGCTGGATCTCGGCCAAGGCCCGCGACGGCAAGCTCCTCTTCGACGGCCTGCTCCAGAAGGGCGATTCCAAGACCTTCCAGGACGACGAGCGGCTCGACCTCATCCTCGGCAACGCCGGGGCGATCGAGCTGTTCGTGAACGGCAAGAAGATCGAGGACGAGTTCTCCCCCGGCCAGGTCGAACGGCTGACGTACACCAAGGGCGACCCCCAGGTCGGCTGACCGCCCGGCCCCCGTCCCCCGCGCACCACGGGCCGCCCCCGCCGCGCCCCCGCCCGTGCCCCCGGACCCGGGGGTACGGGCGGGGGCCGGACCTGCGCGCCGGAGGGGCACCGGGGACGAAGTAGTCTTGAGTCCATGCCCGAACGCCGTACCGTCGCCCTTGTCACTCTTGGCTGCGCCCGTAACGAGGTGGACTCGGAGGAGCTCGCAGGCCGCCTGGCAGCGGACGGCTGGGAGCTCGTCGAGGACGCCGCCGACGCCGACGTCGCCGTCGTCAACACCTGTGGCTTCGTCGAGGCCGCGAAGAAGGACTCCGTCGACGCCCTCCTCGAAGCGAACGATCTGAAGGACCACGGCCGCACCCAGGCCGTCGTCGCCGTCGGCTGCATGGCCGAGCGGTACGGCAAGGAGCTCGCCGAAGCCCTGCCCGAGGCCGACGGCGTGCTCGGCTTCGACGACTACGCCGACATCTCCGACCGCCTCCGGACCATCCTCAGCGGCGGCGTCCACGCCTCGCACACCCCCCGCGACCGGCGCAAGCTGCTGCCGCTCAGCCCCGTCGAGCGCCAGGGCGCCGCCGGCGCCGTCGCCCTGCCGGGCCACGGGGCCCCGCAGGGCCCCGCCGAGGCGCCCGCCGACCTGCCCGAGGGCATCGCGCCCGCCTCCGGCCCGCGCGCCCCGCTGCGCCGCCGCCTGGACACCAGCCCGGTCGCCTCCGTGAAGCTGGCCTCCGGTTGCGACCGGCGCTGCTCGTTCTGCGCCATCCCGTCCTTCCGCGGCTCCTTCGTGTCGCGGCGCCCCAGCGACGTGCTGGGCGAGACGCGCTGGCTGGCCGAGCAGGGCGTCAAGGAGATCATGCTGGTCTCCGAGAACAACACCTCGTACGGCAAGGACCTCGGCGACATCCGCCTGCTCGAGACGCTGCTGCCCGAGCTGGCCGCCGTCGACGGCATCGAGCGCGTCCGGGTCAGCTACCTCCAGCCCGCCGAGATGCGGCCCGGCCTGATCGACGTCCTGACGTCCACGGAGAAGGTCGCCCCCTACTTCGACCTGTCGTTCCAGCACTCCGCGCCCGCCGTGCTGCGCGCCATGCGCCGCTTCGGCGACACGGACCGGTTCCTGGAGCTGCTGGACACGATCCGCGGCAAGGCGCCGCAGGCCGGCGTGCGGTCCAACTTCATCGTCGGCTTCCCCGGCGAGACCGAGGAGGACTACGCCGAGCTGAAGCGCTTCCTCACCCACGCCCGGCTCGACGCCATCGGCGTGTTCGGCTACTCCGACGAGGAGGGCACCGAGGCCGCCACGTACGAGGGCAAGCTGGACCAGGAGGTCGTCGACGCGCGTCTCGCGCACCTGTCCAGACTCGCGGAGGAGCTGACCGCCCAGCGTGCGGAGGAGCGCCTGGGAGAGACCCTGGAGGTACTGGTCGAGTCCGTCGGGGGCGACGACCCCGACGACCTCGACGACTACGCCGGTGCCGGCCGCGCGGCGCACCAGGCGCCGGAGACGGACGGGCAGGTGCTGTTCACGACGGGCGCCGGGCTGGCCGTGGGCCGTATGGTCAAGGCGAAGGTCGTGGGGGCGGAAGGCGTCGACCTGGTGGCCGAGGTACTCGAGGAGGCGGGCAGATGACCGGAGTCCCGGCGTCCGCTTCGGGCGGCACGGGGAGGAGGGCGCCCGTCGGGAAGCTGGGAGCGGCGGCCGTGAACCAGGCCAGTCTGTGGAACATCGCCAACATCCTCACCATGGTGCGGCTGGTGCTCGTCCCGGCGTTCGTGGTGCTGCTGCTCCAGGACGGCGGGTACGACCCCGTCTGGCGCGCCTGGGCGTGGGCGGCGTTCGCCGTCGCCATGATCACGGACGTGTTCGACGGCCACCTGGCGCGGACGTACAACCTCGTCACGGACTTCGGGAAGATCGCCGACCCCATCGCCGACAAGGCCATCATGGCCGCCGGGCTGATCTGCCTGTCCGCCCTCGGCGACCTGCCGTGGTGGGTGACCGGCGTGATCCTCTTCCGCGAGCTGAGCATCACGCTCATGCGGTTCTGGGTGATCCGCCACGGGGTGATCCCGGCCAGCCGCGGCGGCAAGATGAAGACGCTCGCCCAGGGCACGGCCGTGGGCATGTACGTGCTGGCGCTGACCGGCCCGCTGGCCACCCTGCGCTGGTGGGTGATGGCCCTGGCGGTCGTCCTGACGGTCGTCACGGGGCTCGACTACGTACGGCAGGCCGTCGTGCTGCGCCGCAGGGGGCTCGCCGCCGAGCGGGCCGCCCGGGCGGCCCGGGCCGCCTCGGAGCCGCCCCGGTGAGACAGGCGGTACGGGAGGGGGTCCCGGTGGCGGCGCGCGTGCTACGTCTGCTAGCGGAGCGTGACCAGACGCTCGCCGTGGCCGAGTCGCTCACGGGTGGCCTGGTCGCCGCGGAGCTGACCGCCGTGCCGGGCGCCTCCCGCGCCTTCCGCGGGTCCGTCACGGCGTACGCCACGCCGCTCAAGCGGGACCTGCTCGGTGTCGACGGGGAGCTGCTGGAGCGGCGCGGAGCGGTCGACGCGGAGGTCGCGCTGCAGATGGCGCGGGGCGTACGGGACCGGCTGGGCGCCGCGTGGGGCGCCGCGACGACGGGGGTGGCGGGCCCCGACCCGCAGGACGGGCAGCCGGTGGGGACCGTGTACGTGGCCGTGTGCGGGCCGCCCGGCGGCGCCGCCGCCGAGGGGAAAGTGGCCGCTTTGCGGTTGAACGGCGACCGCGCGGAAATCCGTAGAGAGAGTGTACGGAGCGTGCTGGAGCTGCTCGTGGACGAACTCTCGGAGAATGCGCGGGCAAAGGATACGGAACAGAACGGGGGGAATTGATGTTTGCAGCCCTGAGTGAACACGACATCGCTCCCCGCACGGCCGCAGCGCGAGGCGGTACGGTGGGGCGTGAAGGATGCGGCTACGCGGTCCGAGGAGGGAGCCACCGATGATTCTGCTCCGTCGCCTGCTGGGTGACGTGCTGCGTCGGCAGCGCCAGCGCCAGGGCCGTACTCTGCGCGAAGTCTCCTCGTCCGCCCGAGTATCACTCGGCTATCTTTCCGAGGTGGAGCGGGGGCAGAAGGAGGCTTCCTCCGAACTGCTCTCCGCGATCTGCGACGCGCTGGACGTACGGATGTCCGAGCTCATGCGAGAAGTGAGCGACGAGCTGTCGCTGGCGGAGCTGGCGGAATCGG
Organism: Streptomyces sp. NPDC045287; assembly: GCF_056432325.1. NCBI lineage: Bacteria > Bacillati > Actinomycetota > Actinomycetes > Kitasatosporales > Streptomycetaceae > Streptomyces > Streptomyces sp. NPDC045287. The sequence goes on along the minus strand of NZ_JBWKJG010000005.1, from coordinate 384,337 downwards.
CAGCGGCGAGTGAGCCGGTGCCCGCGCCAGTGCGCCCGATGCTCAATTCTGTGTCCGTGACGTCGGTGGCGGGTGTGCCGACGGAGCGGGTGACCATCAAGGCGCCCGCGGAAGCGGTGGACGTCGTCGCCGCCTGATCCGCCCGGTTCCGCGGTCCATCCACCGCGGTTCCGTCGGATCGACGTTTTGGGCTGAGCCCCGGCCGGGTACCCGAGGTGCCGACCGGGGCTTTCGCTTTTAGTTGAATGCCCGTTTTGCGCGCTGTGTGTCATGGTGGAACGTGCGCACGGAATGGAGGATTCGCATGGCTGTCGTCAAGAGTTCGCTGTCCGATGCCGACCTGAAGACGGTCGGGGAGGCCCTGCAGGGTGCCCTCGTGGACCTGATCGACCTGTCGCTGGTGGCCAAGCAGGTCCACTGGAATGTGATCGGGTCGCGCTTCCGCTCCATCCACCTGCAGCTCGACGAGGTCGTGACCACCGCCCGGACGCACTCCGACGTGGTGGCGGAGCGCGCCTCGGCCCTCGGCATCAACCCCGACGGGCGTGCCGCGTCGGTGGCGTCCGGCAGTGCCATTGGCGAGGTGCCGACCGGGTGGATCCAGGACCAGGACGCCGTACGGATCATGGTGGACGCGCTCGTCGCGGTCATCGAGCGGATGCGGGAGCGGGTCGCGGTGACCGACGAGCCGGACCCGGTCACCCAGGACCTGCTCATCGGGCTGACCGCCGAACTCGAGAAGCACGCGTGGATGTTCCAGGCCGAGAACGTCTGACGCGACCCGCCGCCGGGCCCTCGGGCCCGGCGGCCGTGTGTGGGGCGGTGGGTGCGCCGGCGGCTGCTCCGGTGCGCCCTCCCGCCCGGTGATCGGGCCGGTCTAGCGTCGACCGGAGGAGGCGGCATGGTACGGCGACGAGTCCCGCTGCCGGCGCTGGCGTCGGCGCTCGTACTGGGCGGACTGTGGTGGTGGGCGGTGTTGCGCCTGGCGCTCCTGCCCGACCGGGCCGGACTGGTCGAAGGGGTCGCGGCGGCGAGCGGCTGGGGGCTCAGCCTGCTCCCGGTGCACGTCGCGGCGGCGCCCGGGCCTGGGCGGCCGGCCGGGCGGCGCTCCCGGTGGCGCGCCGCGGTGCGCGACTCGTTCCCGGAGGCGCTGCGGGGTCTCGTGTGGGACGTCGTGGGGGCCTTCGGCCGGGGGGTGCCGCGCCGGCCGCGCGGCGGGGGCGGATCCGAAGGCTGAAGGGGCTGGGTGGCTGTAGGGGCTGAGTCGGTTGGGAGTTGCGGGGTTGAGAGCGTGTCAGAAGTTCTCGCGGGGGCTTCACGAGGCCCTCGCCGCGCCCGTGTCCGAGCGCGGCGGGACGAGTGATCAGGCCGGTGCGGGGCCGGTCTGGCAGCCGGGGCACCAGTAGGAGACGCGATCGCGGGCGTCGTCCCCGCCGCCGTACCAGCGGATCGGGGCCCCGCAGCGGTAACAGGGCCGGTGGCGGCGCCCGTACACGTACAGGCGGCGATCGGCGCGGCCACCGGGCACGGTGCGGCGGTCGAAGCGGCCCTTGTTCTCGTCCAGCAGGCGCCGGGCCGTCGCGACCAGCCGCTCCGGCACGCCGGCGGGGAGGTCGCCGACCGGCAGCCACGGCGTGACGCCGGCCAGGAAGGCCAGCTCGCACTTGTAGACGTTGCCGATGCCGGCCAGGTTCCGCTGGTCGAGGAGGGCCTCGCCGAGCGGGCGGGCCGGGTCGGCGAGGACGCGCCGCACGGCCTCTTCGAAGTCCCAGTCCGGGCCGAGCGGGTCCGGGCCCAGATGGCCCACGACGGCCGGTTCGTCGACGGTGCGGAGCAGTTCCAGGACGGGCAGCCGGTAGCCGACCGCGGTGTGCGCGGCGGTGCCGAGGACCGCGCGGATCTCGTGTCCCGGTCCGCCGCGCCAGCGCTCGTCCGCCGCGTACACGTGCCAGGCCCCGTCCATCCGCAGGTGCGAGTGGAGGGTGAGGCCGCCCTCGATCCGCGTGAGCAGGTGCTTGCCGCGCGGGACGACGCCGACGACGGCCCGGCCGGTCAGATCGGTGGTGGCGAGCTTCGGGACGCGCAGGTCCGACCGGGTCAGGAGCCGGCCGGCGAGGGCGCCGTGCAACTGATGGGCGGTCAGCCAGACCGTGTCTCCTTCGGGCATGGCATCCATGATGCGCCGGAGGACCGGCCCTTCGGCGCGCCCGCGCGCGCAGGGCTGCCGACGGGGCCGTCAGGCGCGTAGGCGCAGCCCCCTCGGGGTGGCGTGGAAGCCCGCGGCCTCCAGAGCACGGGAGAGGGGGGACGTCAGGGCGGCCGCGCCGTTGACGCGCTCCACCGTGACCGTGCCCAGCGCGCCCGCGGCGGCCGCCAGTGCCTCCGCGGCGGCCCGGAGGGCCGGGGCCTCCGGGTCGAGGGGCCAGGACAGCAGGGTCTTGCCGCCGCGCTCCACGTACAGCGTCAGCTCGCCGTCCACCAGGACCACCAGCGAGCCCGCCTTCCGGCCCGGCTTGTGGCCCGCGCCGGTCGGCGGCTCGGGCCAGGGGAGGGCCGCGCCGTACGCGTTGGCCGGGTCGGCGGCCGCCAGGACGACGGCCTGCGGGGCGGCGGACCCTTCGGCGCGCTCCCGGGCCGACGCCGCCGCCCGCAGCCGGTCCACGGCCCCGTCCATCGCGAACTGGGCGGCGCCCAGCCCCTCCACGACGTAGCCGCGGCGGGCCTGGCCGCTGTCCTCGAACGCGGACAGGACCCGGTACGTGGCGGAGAAGCCGCCCTCGACGCCCTCGGCGGCCACCGCGCCGCGCGTGACCACGCCGTGCCGGTCCAGCAGCGTCCGGGCCAGGGCGTGGGCGCGGTGCGTGGGCTCGGGCTCGGCGGGCGGCAGCAGGGACCAGCGGCCGCTCACCGTGGGCGGGCCGGAGCGGGACGCGGGGCGGACGGCGGCGGTCGGCGTGCCGTACCGGCCGCGCGGGACGGGGCGCCTGGCCCGGTGCGCCGTGGAGCCCGCCGTACGGCCGGAGCCGAGTACGGCGCGCAGCGGGGCGAGGGTGTCGTTGGTGAGCCGGCCGGACCAGGCGAGGTCCCACAGGGCGTCGGCGAGCTGGGTGTCCGTGGCGTCCGGGTGCGTGGTCGCCCGGACCTGGTCGGCGATCTGACGGAAGAACAGCCCGTAACCGCCGGACAGGGCGGCGAGCACGGACTCGTGGAGCGGCGTCGGCTCCAGCGGGTGCGGCGGCGACAGGAGCAGCGGCGCGGTGTCGGCGAGGTACAGGGACACCCAGCCGTCCTTGCCGGGCAGCGAACCCGCACCCGCCCACACGACCTCGCCGGTGGTGGTCAGCTCGTCGAGGAGCTGGGGGCCGTAGTCGCGGACGCGGGACGGCAGGACCAACTTCTCCAGCGCCGACGCGGGTACGGGCGCACCCTGCAACTGCTCGATCGCGCGGGCCAGGCCGTCGATGCCGCGCAGCCCGCCGCTCCCCACGTGCTGCCACTGCGGCAGGAACGTGGCGAGCGCGGCCGGCGGGACCGGCTCCAGCTCCTGGCGCAGCGCGGCCAGGGAGCGGCGCCGCAGCCGGCGCAGCACCGCGGCGTCGCACCACTCCTGGCCGATGCCCGAGGGGTGGAACTCGCCCTGCACGACGCGGCCGTCCGCGGCGAGGCGGTGCAGCGCCCCGTCCGTGACGGCCGTGCCGAGGCCGAACCGGGCGGCGGCCCGCGCGGACGTGAACGGGCCGTGGGTGCGCGCATAGCGCGCCAGGAGGTCGCCCAGCGGGTCCTTCACCGGCTCCGTGAACGCCTCGGGGACACCGACCGGCAGCGCCGTGCCCAGCGCGTCGCGGAGGCGGCCGGCGTCCTCGACGGCCGCCCAGTGGTCGACGCCCGCGATCCGGACCCGGATCACCCGACGGGCGGCCGCCAACTCCTCGGGCCAGGCGGGGTCGGCGCCCCGCTCGACCAGCTCGGCCTCCGTGAGCGGGCCCAGCACGCGCAGCGCGTCGGCGACGCCCTCCGGGTCCTTCACCCGGCGCTCGTCCGTACGCCACTGCAGCTCGCGCTCCAGCTCGGCCAGCACCTCCGGGTCGAGCAGCTCGCGCAGCTCCGCCTGGCCCAGCAGCTCCGCCAGCAGCCGCGAGTCCAGGGACAGGGCGGCCGCGCGGCGCTCGGCGAGCGGGGAGTCCCCCTCGTACAGGAACTGGGCGACGTACCCGAACAGCAGCGAACGGGCGAACGGCGACGGCTCGGGCGTGGTGACCTCCACCAGCCGGACGCGGCGCGACTCGATGTCCCCCATCAGCTCCTGGAGGCCCGGCACGTCGAACACGTCCTGGAGGCACTCGCGGACCGCCTCCAGGACGATCGGGAACGAACCGAACTCGCTCGCCACCTGGAGCAGTTGCGCCGCGCGCTGGCGCTGCTGCCACAACGGGGTGCGCCTGCCGGGGTCGCGCCTGGGCAGCAGCAACGCACGGGCGGCGCACTCCCGGAAGCGGGACGCGAACAGGGCCGAACCGCCGACCTGCTCGGTGACGATCCGGTCGACCTCGCCCTTGTCGAAGACGACGTCGGCGGCGCCGACGGGTACCTGTTCGCTGTCACACTCCGGGCCCGGCGCGACCGGTTCCTGGTCCAGCAGGTCGAGGCCCATCAGATCGGCGTCCGGCAGGCGCAGGACGATGCCGTCGTCGGCGTGCATGACCTGGGCGTCCATGCCGTACCGCTCCGCGAGCCGGGCGCCCAGCGCGAGCGCCCACGGGGCGTGCACCTGCGCGCCGAACGGCGAGTGCACCACCACGCGCCAGTCGCCCAGCTCGTCGCGGAACCGCTCCACGAGGACCGTCCGGTCGTCCGGCACGTGCCCGCAGGCGCGGCGCTGCTCGTCCAGGTACGCCAGGACGTTGTCGGCGGCCCACGCGTCCAGGCCCGCCGCGGTCAGCCGCGCCCGCGCGTCGTCCGGTGCCAGCGAACCGACCTCCCGCAGGAACGCCCCCACCGCCCGCCCCAGTTCGAGCGGACGGCCCAACTGGTCGCCCTTCCAGAACGGCAGCCGGCCCGGCACGCCGGGCGCGGGCGACACCAGCACCCGGTCGCGCGTGATGTCCTCGATCCGCCACGACGACGTACCGAGCGTGAACACGTCGCCGACGCGCGACTCGTACACCATCTCCTCGTCGAGCTCCCCGACCCGGCCCCCGCCCCGCTTCGGATCGGCGCCCGCCAGGAAGACCCCGAACAGGCCCCGGTCGGGGATCGTGCCGCCCGAGGTGACGGCCAGGCGCTGGGCGCCGGGGCGTCCCGTGACCGTCCCGGCGACCCGGTCCCACACCACGCGCGGGCGCAGCTCCGCGAACGCGTCCGACGGATAGCGCCCGGCGAGCATGTCCAGCACGGCCGTGAACGCCGACTCGGGCAGCGACGCGAACGGGGCCGCCCGCCGCACCAGCGCCAGCAGGTCGTCGTAACTCCACGTGTCCAGCGCGACCATGGCGACGAGCTGCTGGGCCAGCACGTCCAGCGGATTGGCCGGGACGCGCAGCGACTCGATCGCGCCCTGTCGCATCCGCTCCGTCACCACCGCCGCCTGCACCAGGTCGCCCCGGTACTTCGGGAACACCACGCCCCGCGACACGGCGCCCACCTGGTGCCCGGCGCGGCCCACGCGCTGGAGCCCGGACGCCACGGAGGGCGGCGACTCGACCTGGACGACCAGGTCGACCGCGCCCATGTCGATGCCCAGCTCCAGGCTGGACGTGGCCACCACGGCGGGCAGGCGGCCGGCCTTCAGGTCCTCCTCGACCAGGGCCCGCTGCTCCTTGGAGACCGAGCCGTGGTGCGCCCGCGCCAGCAGCGGCGGTGCGCCCTTGGCGGCACCGGACTGGGCCATCAGCTCGGCGGGGGAGGCGTCGGCGGGCAGCGCTTCGCCCGTGGCCCGCTCGTACGCGATCTCGTTGAGCCGGTTGCACAACCGCTCAGCCAGGCGCCGCGAGTTGGCGAACACGATCGTCGACCGGTGCTCCTGCACCAGGTCCGCGATCCGCTCCTCGACGTGCGGCCAGATCGACGGCTTCCCGCCGGGACCGTCGCCCGCGTCGGCGGCCGGCGAACCGCCCAACTCGCCCAGGTCCTCGACGGGCACCACCACGGACAGGTCGAACTCCTTGCCGGACGGCGGCTGGACCACCTCGGCCTTCCGCCGCGGCGACAGGAACCGCGCCACCTCGTCCACCGGCCGCACCGTCGCGGACAGGCCGATCCTGCGCGCGGGGCGGGGCAGCAGCTCGTCGAGCCGCTCCAGGGACAGCGCCAGGTGGGCGCCCCGCTTCGTGCCCGCCACGGCGTGCACCTCGTCGAGGATCACCGTTTCCACCCCCGCCAGCGCGTCGCGCGCGGCGGACGTCAGCATCAGGAACAGCGACTCCGGCGTGGTGATGAGGATGTCCGGCGGGCGCGTCGCCAGCGACCGCCGCTCGGCGGCCGACGTGTCCCCCGAGCGGATCCCGACCCGCACCTCCGGCTCCGGCAGCCCCCGCCGCACCGCCTCCTGGCGGATGCCCGTCAGCGGGCTGCGCAGGTTCCGCTCCACGTCGACCGCCAACGCCTTCAACGGCGACACGTACAGCACCCGGCAGCGCTTCTTCGGGTCGGCGGGCGGCGGCGCGGACGCCAGCCGGTCCAGGGCGGCGAGGAAGGCCGCCAGCGTCTTGCCGGACCCCGTCGGGGCGACCACCAGCACGTCCGAGCCCGCGCCGATCGCCCGCCACGCCCCTTCCTGGGCGGCGGTGGGCGCGCTGAACGCCCCCGTGAACCAGCCGCGGGTCGCGGGGGAGAAGGAGTCGAGTGCGGTCCCGGCCATGCCCCCCATCGTGCACCCCACCACTGACAACCGGCGTCCACACCGCGGACCGGCAGGTCAGCGGGGTGCGGGCGGGCGCAGAATGGGGGCATGGCGACCACCCCGGACGGCGGACGGCCCGACGAGTGGGCCCGGCACTGGCAGTACCCGGGCCTGCCCGGCCTCGACCTGCTGCGCGCCCGCTACGTCCGCCACTCCTTCTCCCGCCACAGCCACGAGGGCTACGTGCTGGGCGCCGTCCGCCGGGGCATCGAGGACGTCGTCATGCCGGAGGGCACGATCAAGGCCCGTCCCGGCACCGTCGTCATGATCAACCCCGAGGTGCCGCACTCCGCGCGCGCCGGGGTGCCCGAAGGCTGGTCGTACACCACGCTCTACCCGTCGTCGCGGCTGGTCGCCGGGATCGCCGAGGAGGAGACCAGTCTGCGCGGCACGGTCGCCTTCGGCGAGACCATCGTCGAGGACGAGAGCACCGCCCGGCTGATCGGCGCCGTGCACCGCGCGGCCGAGGAGGGCAACGCCCTCGCCGCCGACAGCATCCTGCGCGTCGCCGTCGCCCGGCTGCTGCGCCGCCACGGCCGGACCCTCCCGCAGCGGATTCCGCGCCCGGCCGGAGCCCGCACGGCCGCCGCCGCGCGCGAGGTGCTCCTCGACCGCATGACCGGGCCGCCGTCCCTGGAACAGCTCGCCCGGGAGCTCGGCACCAGCCCGTTCGCGCTGCTGCGCGCCTTCAAGGCGGCGTACGGGATGCCGCCCCACACCTGGCTCACCAACGCGCGCGTACGGGCCGCCCGCCGCCTCCTGGAGGCGGGCAGGGCACCCGGCGACGCGGCCGTGGCGGTCGGCTTCACCGACCAGCCCCACCTCAACCGCCACTTCACCCGGATCGTCGGCGTCCCGCCGGGCGCCTACCAGCGGGAGCGCGCAAGAACGTACAAGACCGGGAGCGCGGAGCGACCTTAGCGTGCCGGGCGTGGCAGAACAGTCAACACCATCAGCAGCACCCATGGCGGAGCGCACCGCGCACGCGGACGCGGCGCGGCACACGGACGCGGCGAAGCCGGACCGGGCCGTCGTACGGGACTCCCTCGGGGTCGGCGTCGCCGTCGGCCTCTCCGGTTTCGCGTTCGGCGTCACCTCGGTCGGCGCCGGGCTCGACCTCCTCCAGACCTGCGCGCTCAGCCTGCTCGTCTTCACCGGTGCCTCGCAGTTCGCGCTCGTCGGCGCGCTGGCCGCCGGGGGCAACCCGTTCACCGCCGCCGCGGGCGCCTTCTTCCTCGGCACCCGCAACGCCTTCTACGGGCTCCGCCTCTCCCAGCTCCTGGCCCTCCCGCGCGCGCTGCGCCCGCTCGGCGCCCACTGGGTCATCGACGAGACGACGGCGGTGGCCCTCGCCCAGCCCACGCGTCGCGCCGCCAGGATCGGCTTCACCGTCACCGGCCTCACCCTGTACGTGCTGTGGAACCTCACCACGCTCGCCGGCGCCCTGGGCGCGGAGGCCGTCGGCGACACCGGCGCCTGGGGGCTCGACGCCGCCGGACCGGCCGTCTTCCTCGCCCTGCTGGCCCCGATGCTCCGCTCCACCACCGACCGCGCCGTCGCCGGCCTGGCGGTGGTCCTGGGGCTCGGGTTCCTGCCGGTGCTGCCCGCCGGCGTGCCGGTGCTCGTCGCGGCGCTGGCCGCCCCCGCCGTGCTGTGGCTACGAGGACGCGAGGAGGACCGGCGATGAGCGCCACCACCGTCTGGGTCGCGATCGGCCTGACCACCGCCGGCTGCTACCTGCTGAAGCTCGGCGGTCTGCTGGTGCCGGCCGACACCCTGGAACGGCCCCTCGTGCGGCGCCTGGCGGCGCTGCTGCCGGTCGCCCTGCTCGCCGCGCTCACCGCGCAGCAGACGTTCAGCGCGGACGGCGCGCTCGTCGTCGACGCGCGCGGAGCGGGTCTCGCCGCCGCGGCCCTCGCCCTGGTGCTCCGCGCGCCGTTCCTGGTGGTCGTCGCCGTGGCCGTGGTGGTCACGGCCGGGGTGCGGGCGCTGGGCGGCTGACGCGCGCGGCGGCGGGCCGGGCCCGTCAGCCGACGCTGCGGCCGTACGCCCGCAGCGTGCGCAGCGCCTCGATCGTGACGATCGGCCGCGACTCCAGGGCGGTGCCCGGCGCCCACTGCCGCCAGCCGACCGGCCAGCCGCCGTCATCGGACTGCGCGGCCACCAGGTGGTCCAGGGAACGGGCCATCTCCTCGTCGGTGAACCACCGCCGGGCGAGCGAGTCCGGCACGCGCGCGTAGTCGTGCGGGAAGTGGTACTCGCCCGGCGCGTACCCGGGGGCGAGCGGATACGCGTCGGCCCGCTCCGGCTCCAGCACCGCCAGCCGCTGTCCCCGCACCACCCGGCCCAGCCGGTCGGCCGCCGCCTCCGCCCGGGCCCGGTCGGGGACCCCGTCGAGGAACGCCACGGCGGCCTCGGCCTCGTACGGGTGCGTCGGCCGGTCCCTCCCGATCGCGTCGACCGCCGCCCAGCAGAAGTCGGTGGCGCGGAACAGCCACGCGTGCCAGACCTGGTTGCGGTGGAGCAGCCCGACCACGGGTCCCGTGGTCAGCAGGTCGCTCGGCGGGTCGTCGACGACCGGGACGAACGGCGCGACGGGATAGCCGCGCACCGACGGGTGGACGGCGGGCAACGCGCCGTCGCGGGTGGAGACACCGGTCAGGTACCGGCAGACCCGCTCCACGCGCAGCCCGCCGCACCGGCCGATCGAGTCGAGCACGCGCAGCGCGTGCGCCGTGTGCAGCGGCTGGCTCACCGGGCCCCGCACGTCCGGCTCCAGGGCGTGCCCGTAGCCGCCGTCCTCGTTGGCGTACGGGACGAGGGCGGCCTCCACGGCGTCGGCGCCTCCGCCCAGGAAGTGGTAGGCGAACCGGCGTTGTTCGAGGACGCGGGCCGTGAGCCAGACGAACTGCTCGGCGCGCGCGAGGGGGGTTCCAGCCATGTGTCGACCCATGTTCCGACCGTAGGGCGGAAAGGGTCTCCGGCAAGCGGCCGGGGACGGTCTGCACTCTCAGGAGCGCGATACTGGACGCATGCGGTTGACGATTTTCTGGGAGCGCATGGCGGACCACTTCGGCGCGGCCTACGCCGAGTCCTTCGCCCGCGACCACGTGATGTCCGAACTGGGCGGCCGGACGGTGTACCAGGCGTTCGACGCCGGCTGGGAGGCGAAGGACGTGTGGCGTGCCGTGTGCGCGGCCGTCGGCGTCCCCGCCGACAAGCGCTGATCCGGGGCCCGGCCGCACGCCGGGTCCGGGTTGTCCACAGGTTGAGCGCGGTGTCGCCGACGTGCGCGACACTTGCCCCGTGGCCCCGACTGACGAGACACAGAACCCCGCCCCCGACTCCGATCCGCCCGCCGGACCCGCCGCCGATCCGGCGGGTTCCGCGGGTTCGGCGTCGGGACCGACCGGTGCGCAGACGCCGGCCCCGGCCGGCGGACCGGCCCCGGCGACCGCGGGCGCCGCCAGGATGCCGCGCTGGCTGCCGAAGGCGATGACTCTCGCGCTGGCCCTCTACGCCTGCTTCCAACTGGGCAGCTGGGCGTTCCACCAGCTCATCGGGTTGCTGATCAACATCCTGATCGCGTTCTTCCTCGCCCTCGCCATCGAGCCCGCGGTCGGCCGCATGGCCGCGCGGGGGATGCGCCGGGGCCTGGCGACGTTCCTGGTGTTCCTGGGGGTCCTCGTCGTGAGCGTCGGCTTCGTCGTCCTCCTCGGGTCGATGCTCGCCGGTCAGATCGTCGACATGGTCGAGGACCTCCCCAAGTACCTCGACTCGCTGGTCAACTGGATCAACCACACGTTCCACACCGAGCTCTCCCGCGTCGAGGTCCAGGACAGCCTGCTGCGCTCCGACTGGCTCCGTCAGTACGTGGAGAACAGCGCGAGCGGCGTGCTCGACGTCTCCGCCACCGTGCTCGGCGGCCTCTTCAAGCTCCTGACGATCTTCCTGTTCTCGTTCTACTTCGCCGCGGACGGCCCCCGCCTGCGCCGCGCCCTGTGCTCCGTCCTCCCCCCGGCGAAGCAGGCGGAGGTGCTGCGGGCCTGGGAGATCGCGGTCGACAAGACCGGCGGCTACCTCTACTCGCGCGGGTTGATGGCCCTGGCGTCCGGCGTGGCGCACTTCGTCCTGCTGGAGTTCCTGGGCGTTCCCTACGCGCCCGCGCTCGCCGTGTGGGTCGGTCTCGTCTCGCAGTTCCTGCCCACCATCGGCACGTACCTGGCGGGCGCGCTGCCGATGCTGATCGCCTTCACCGTCGCCCCCTGGTACGCGCTGTGGGTGCTGGCGTTCGTCGTCGTCTACCAGCAGTTCGAGAACTACCTGCTCCAGCCGAAGCTCACGGCGCGGACCGTGGACATCCACCCGGCGGTGGCCTTCGGCTCCGTCGTCGCGGGCACCGCGCTGCTCGGCGCGGTCGGCGCGCTGATAGCGATCCCCGCGGTCGCCACGCTCCAGGCGTTCCTCGGCGCGTACGTGAAGCGGTACGCGGTGACGGAGGACCCGCGGGTGCACGGCCACCGCCGGCACGGCGAGATGGTGCTGGCCCGGGTCCAGCGGGCGCTGCGCACCGGGCGGGGCCAGGAGCCGCCCGAGGACGGCGCCTGACCCCGGAAGGCCGCCTTCCGGAGCCGTACGGGACGGGGCGCGAGACGGTCGCGCCGTCCTCGTACGGGGTCCGCAGACCGGTGACGCCCGGCGCCGCGCGACCGCGCCGAGGAGCGCCTCGACGCGCCGCCGTACGCCCGTGCTCCGTGCCCCGTACCGCCCGCACACCGCGTACCCCGTACGCCCGCACCCCGCATCCCGTCCGTCCGAGCCCCGCACCCCGTCCGCGTCGTCCCGTTCCGCGATGCGCACCGTCGCGCCGGCCCGTGCCGTGCCGGCACCGCGCGGGCCCGCTGCGGGTCCGTCCCGGGTGGGGAGGAGCCGTCGGGGTGGGCGCCGCCCACGGACGGTGAGACCGCGGCGCTCCCGGCGACCGGCACCACCCGCAGCGGCACCGCCCCCAGCGGTGGCGGTGCGGGAAGGCCATCGGGCGCTCGAAGGCGCTCCCGCGCCGCAGTCCGGCCGCTCGCCGACGGTGTCCTTCGCGGTCGTGGCCGACGTCCTCCCGCAGGGGCTCCGGGAAGCCCGGCTCACAGGTAGGAGGGGCCGGTCACGCGGTGCCGGAAGACGTACCACGACCAGACCTGGACGGCGACGAGCGGGGGCGTCACCACGAGCAGGGCGGGGACGAGCAGGACGAGCGTGGCGTGGTCCGCCGCCGACCGGGCCAGCGGCAGCGCCACCCCCGCGGCCACGGGGACGGCGGCCATGAGGACGGCCGTCAACGCGAACGAGTGCACCGCGCGCGTACGCCCGACGAGCCGCCTGGCCCGCTCGTACGGCAGCCCCGTGAGCCGGACGGCCGCGAAGCCCAGCCCGTGCGCGGCGAACAGCGCGGCGACGGCGGCAGCCGTGACCAGCGCCACCGCCCCGGACGCGGGCCTCTCCGGGGTGCCGCCGAGCACCCCGGCCAGCAGCCAGCCCCACGCGAGGGCCACCGTCCAACTGCCGCACACCACCGCGCCGTCGCACCCCGCCCGCCAGGCCCGCCCCGCCCGGCCGGTGACCCGCCCCCGCAGCCACAGGCCCGAGTCGCGGACGACCCAGCCGACCAGCAGCGGCACGATCACGACGAACTGACCGCTCAGCAACTCGCCCTCCAGGACCGGGAAGCAGCCGACGAACAGCCCGGCGGTGGCGACCAACCACACCTCGTTGCCGAGGAGGAAGGGCGCGAACGAGGCGATGACCAGCCGCCGCTCGCGGTCGGTGCGCCCCAGGTAGGGCGCGACCATCCCGGTCCCGACGTCCGCTCCGGCGAGGACGAAGTAACCGGCGGCGTAGAAGCCGAGCAGGGCGATGGCCAGGGTCTCCACGGAAAGCTCCTCGGGTCAGTAGCGCGGGACCGGCAGGGCGCCCGCGGGGTCCTCACGGCCGCCGGGGTCCGCGTCCGGCCGCTCGTCGCGGCCCAGGCCCACGTCGGCGGGGCCGCGCCGGGCGTGCCGCACCAGCAGCCAGGCGTTGACGGCGACGAGCAGCGCGAACAGGGTGGTGAAGGTCGCCAGGGAGGCGCGCATCGCGGCGGGGGAGAGGTCGGAGACCGCGTCCTCGGTCTTCAGCAGCCCGTACACCACCCAGGGCTGGCGGCCCGCCTCCCGGAACACCCAGCCGCTGATCATCGCGACGTAGGGCAGCGGTACGGCGGCGATCAGCGCCACGTGCCACGCCCGGAACCGGAAGACCGCCGTCCGGAAGAAGGCCAGGACGAACCCGGCGAGGGTGAAGTACATCATCAGGCCGAAGGCGATCAGCATGACCAGGGCGCCGCCCCGGGTCCACGCCTCCGGCGGGACGTAGTCGCCCGGTCCGAAGCGGGCCGCCAGCTCCGCCTGGAGACGGGCGATCTCCGCCGTCTCCTGCTGGAACACCGCCGACTTCACGGGCTGCAGCGTGGCGAGGGACGACATCTGGAGTCCGCCGAAGACGGCCGTCACCACCAGCGCGGGGAAGGACAGGAACACCCCGACGCGCAGGCTCCGGCCGAAGAACGCCCACTCCGGGGTCCGCCGGAACAGGTGGTACGCGCTGACGGCCGCCATGAAGAACCCCGCCGTGAGCAGCGCACCGGCCACGATGTGCCCGAAGGCCAGCAGGGCGCTCGGGTTCGTCAGGACGGCGACCGGATCGTCGAGGACCAGTCGGTCGCCGTCCATGCGGTGCCCCACGGGGTTGTTGAGGAAGCCGTTCGAGACGAGGATCCAGTACGCCGACGCGTACGCGGTGAGGGTGACGATCCAGATGGCCGCGAGGTGCGTCCAGCGGCCCAGCCGGTTCCAGCCGAAGATCCACAGGCCGAGGAAGGTCGACTCGACGAAGAACGCCACGATCGTCTCCACGGCGAGCGACGCCCCGAGGATGTTGCCCGCCTGGTGCGTCAGGCCGCTCCAGCTCAGCCCGAACTGGAACTCCATGACGATGCCCGTGACGATCCCGACCGCGTAGTTGACGACGTACAGCTGCCCCCAGAACCGCACCAGGCGGGCGTCGAGGTCGCCGCCGCCGAACGTCGCCCTCGTCTGCAGGCAGGCGACGACGGTCGCGAGGCCCAGGGTGAGGGCGACGAACAGGAAGTGGCCGCCCGCGGTGAGCGCGAACTGCAACCGGGCGAGACCGAGGACTTCCGAGACGTCTGGATTCACGCCGCCAGCATCGGAGTACGGCTGCGCCCCCGTCGTCGCCCACCGGTCGTCAGTGCGGGTACCCCACCGGTTGCGGCCTCCTACGCGCGCGTACTCCGGTGGTCGCACCGGAGGGGCCCGGAGCCTCGGGGGTGCGTCGGGGTGGGGATCAGGGTCGGGCCGGTGACGCCGGCGTCCGCGCGGCACCGGGGGCCGCGGGGCCGGGTCAGGCGAGCCAGCCGGGCGTGATCATCCCCGACTCGTACGCGAGGATCACCAGCTGCGCCCTGTCGCGGACGCCGAGCTTCGTCATGATGCGGCTGACGTGCGTCTTGGCGGTGGCGGGCGACAGGACCAGCCGCCGGGCGATCTCGTCGTTGGACAGCCCCGCGCCGACCAGGCCCATCACCTCGCGCTCCCGCTCGGTCAGGGCGTTCAGCCGCGGGCTCGGGTCCGGCTGCCGGCCGCGGCCCGCGAACTCGGCGATCAGGCGGCGGGTCACCGCCGGCGCGATCAGCGCGTCACCGCGCGCCACCACCCGCACGCCGTGCAGCAACTCCATCGGCTCGGTGTCCTTCACCAGGAAGCCCGACGCGCCCGCGCGCAGCGCCCCGTACACGTAGTCGTCGACGTCGAACGTGGTCAGGATGACCACGCGGACGCCCTCCAGCCGAGGGTCCCCGGTGATGCGGCGAGTGGCCTCCAGGCCGTCCGTACCGGGCATGCGGATGTCCATCAGGACGACGTCCGGGCGCAGCTCCCGGGCGAGGGCGACGGCCTGCTCGCCGTCGGCGGCCTCGCCCACGACCTCGATGTCCGCCTCGTCGGCCAGGATCGACCGGAACCCGGCGCGTACGAGGGTCTGGTCGTCGGCGAGCACGACGCGGATCATTCGGTCCCCTTGGTGGTGGTGAGGCTGCTGGTGAACGGGAGGCGGGCGGAGACCTGGAAGCCGCGGCCGGTGTTCCCCGCGGTGAACTCGCCGCCGAAGGCCCTGGCCCGCTCCGCCATGCCGCGCAGGCCGCTGCCGCGCGCGTGGGCGTCGGGCGAGCCCTCGCCGTCGTCCTCGATCCGCAGCCGCAGCCCGTCGTCCGCCCAGGACAGTGTGACCAGCACCCCGCGGGCGCGCGCGTGCCGGGTCACGTTCGTCAGGGACTCCTGCACGATGCGGTACGCGGCGAGGTCCAGGGCGGGCGGCAGCGACCGAGGCGTGCCCTCGGTGCGGGTCACGACGTCCAGGCCGGCCGCGCGGGCCCGGTCGACCAGCGCGTCCAGCCGGTCCAGGCCCGAGGCGGGCGCGGTGGGCGCGGCCTCGTCGGCCTGGCGCAGCGCGCCGAGCGTGCCGCGCAGTTCCCGCAGGGCGTCCTTGCTGGTCGCCCTGACCGCCTCCAGTGCCTCCGCGGCGATGGGCAGGGCGTCGGCGGCGTCGGACCTCCCGGCCAGCCGGTGCAGGGCGGCGCCGGACTGGACGCTGATCAGCGAGAGGCTGTGGCCGAGGACGTCGTGCACTTCGCGCGCGATGCGCAGCCGTTCCTCGGTGGCGCTCTGGCGGGCACGGGCCTCCTGCTCCCGCTCGGCCGCCAGGGCGCGCTGCTCGACCTCGTGGAGGTACGCGAGGCGGGCGCGCTGCGCGCGGCCGACCGCGACCAGGCTGATCAGCCAGCCCGCCAGCATCACCAGGGACGTGTCGTCGATCTGGCGCCGACCCGGGTCCTGGCGGATCTCGCCCAGCCCGACCGCGAGCAGCGTCGCGGAAGCCAGGGCGACGGCGGCCACGAACCGCCCCTCGGCGGCCGTCGTGTACAGGGCCAGGGCGAACGTGACCATCAGCGGGCCGTCGTACGAGCTCGTCGGGTAGTAGGCGACCGAGGCCAGGAGGGTGACGACGGCGACGGCCACCGGCCTGCGGCGCCGGAACAGCAGCGCGCCGCACCCCGCGGCGAGCAGGCACCAGCCGAGGACGGTGCGGGAGAAGGCCTCGCTCCCCGGGGCCGCGGAGGCGATGGAGACGGCCGTCCAGCCGGCCACGAAGGCGGTGACGACGGCGGTCACGGCCAGGTCGGCCGTCCGCGCGGACACCCGGCCGCGCCGGACGGGGGAGGGGAGGGCCATGCCAGGAAGGATAGGCGCCGCCCGGGAGGCGACGGGCCGCCGAGGTGGTGCCCGCCCCCGCGCCGACACGGCCGCCCCCGGCCCGGTACGGCCCGGTACGGTCCGGTCGGGCGGACGTGCCCGTCGCGTGGGGCACCTCACATCCGCGGGGGGCCGCCCGCGCCGGCCCCGGTGGTCGCGGCACCCTGGAAACGCCCCTGTCCACAGGGGCGTGGCTCGCTTGACACTAAAATCGAACATCCATTCTTATGAGGGCGTGGCCTGGTCCTCCGCCTGCTGCGGCGGGGGTTTTCCACAGGCCGGGAGGTGCGTCGAGGCGCGTTGTCAGTGGCAGGGGTTAGCGTCTTTGACGTGAAGCGATCGACTCAAGCAAATCGGGTGGAACCCATGGCAGGAACCGACCGCGAGAAGGCGCTCGACGCCGCGCTCGCACAGATTGAACGGCAATTCGGCAAGGGCGCCGTGATGCGCATGGGCGAGCGGTCGAACGAGCCCATCGAGGTCATCCCGACCGGCTCCACCGCGCTCGACGTGGCGCTCGGCGTCGGCGGCCTGCCGCGCGGCCGCGTGGTGGAGATCTACGGCCCGGAGTCCTCCGGCAAGACGACTCTGACCCTGCACGCCGTGGCCAACGCGCAGAGGGCCGGCGGGCAGGTCGCCTTCGTCGACGCGGAGCACGCCCTCGACCCCGAGTACGCCAAGAAGCTCGGCGTCGACATCGACAACCTGATCCTCTCCCAGCCCGACAACGGCGAGCAGGCCCTGGAGATCGTGGACATGCTCGTCCGCTCCGGCGCGCTCGACCTGATCGTCATCGACTCCGTCGCCGCGCTCGTGCCGCGTGCGGAGATCGAGGGCGAGATGGGCGACTCGCACGTGGGTCTGCAGGCCCGCCTGATGAGCCAGGCGCTCCGGAAGATCACCAGCGCGCTCAACCAGTCCAAGACCACGGCGATCTTCATCAACCAGCTCCGCGAGAAGATCGGCGTGATGTTCGGCTCGCCCGAGACCACGACCGGTGGTCGCGCGCTGAAGTTCTACGCGTCGGTGCGCATCGACATCCGACGCATCGAGACGCTCAAGGACGGCACGGACGCGGTCGGCAACCGCACGCGCTGCAAGGTCGTCAAGAACAAGGTCGCCCCGCCGTTCAAGCAGGCCGAGTTCGACATCCTCTACGGCGAGGGCATCAGCCGCGAGGGCGGCCTGATCGACATGGGCGTCGAGCACGGCTTCATCCGCAAGGCCGGCGCCTGGTACACGTACGAGGGCGACCAGCTCGGCCAGGGCAAGGAGAACGCCCGCAACTTCCTCAAGGACAACCCCGACCTCGCCAACGAGATCGAGAGGAAGATCAAGGAGAAGCTGGGCGTCGGCGTCCGGCCGGACGCCGCGGCGGCGGAGCCGGCCCCGGACGCCGCGGTCGCGGCGGACGCCACGGCCGAGGCCGCGAAGACGGTGCCCGCACCGGCGGTGAAGGCAGCCAAGGCGACCAAGGCCACAGCGGCCAAGGGGTAACCCATGGCCCGGCGCACCGAATGGCCGGGCGGTGGCACCGACTCGTCGAGGGCCGAGAAGGAGCTGCCGCCCCAGGACCCGGCCGAGCAGGCGCGGGCGATCTGCCTGCGCCTGCTCACCGGGACGCCGCGCACCCGCAGGCAACTCGCGGACGCGCTGCACAAGCGGGGCATCCCGGAGGAGGTCGCCGACGAGGTCCTCTCCCGTTTCGAGGACGTCGGACTGATCGACGACGCGGCGTTCGCCGGGGCGTGGGTGGAGTCCCGGCACCACGGCCGCGGCCTGGCCCGCCGCGCCCTCGCCCGGGAGCTGCGCACCAAGGGCGTCGACTCCGCCCTGATCGACGAGGCGGTCGGCCGGCTCGACGCCGAGCAGGAGGAGGCGACGGCCCGCGAGCTCGTCCAGCGCAAGCTGCGCTCCACGCGCGGCCTCGACCGCGACCGCCGCCTTCGCCGCCTCGCCGGCATGCTCGCCCGCAAGGGCTATCCGGAGGGCCTCGCCCTCCGCGTCGTCCGCCGGGCCCTGGAGGAGGAGGGTGAGGACACCGACGACCTGCACTTCGACGGCACCTGACGGCCGGCGCGTCACCCGGCCGGTGGCCCGCCGGCGGCCCGTCCGGGCCCGGCGGCCCGGCGCCGGTCAGGGGACGTTGGCGGCCTCCCCCCGGGCCTCGGCCGCGGCCTGCCCCGGCGCGTCCCCGAGCAGGGCGTCCGCCGCCGCGCGGAGGGCCGCCGGATGGACGCCGGCGAAGGCGGCGGTCAGATGGCCGTCGGGTCGTACCAGCAGCACCGTGTGCGCCGCCGCACCCGGATACGCCTCCGTGACGAGCAGCTCGCCCCGTACGGGCAGGGACCGCACCGTCTCGGCCAGCCGCGGCATGACCCCCGCAGTGACCCAGTGGCGCCGGTCCCACACCCCGGTCCCCGGCGCGACGAGCACCACCAGCACGCCCCGCCCCAGCCGGTCCCGGAGCCGTCCCGCCGTGCCGTCGGGGGCGGTCACCGGCACGTCGGCGACCGGCGAGCCCGGAGCCGTACCGACCTCCACCCCGCCCTCCACGTCCGCCGGTGTGAGCGGTGAATGCGGGTAGGCGGGCGGGGCGCCCAGCGGCCCGCGCCCCAGGTGCCCGTCGGTCAGCAGCGCGTCGTGCCCCCGCGCACCGCCCCGCAGGTACGTCCGCAGCCCGCCCCCGCCCCGCAGCACCGGCAGCGACTGGTCCGCCGCCCGCAGCCGGGCGGCCACCGCCGTCCGCCGCTCCGCCTGGTAGCTGTCGAGCAGCACCTCCGGCGACCCGCCGCCGTGCCACGCCCGCGCCAGCTTCCACGCCAGGTTCTCCACGTCGCGCAGGCCCTCGTCCAGGCCCTGCGTGCCCAGGGCGCCCAGCAGGTGCGCGGCGTCCCCCGCCAGGAACGCCCGGTCGACGCGCCAGCGCCGCGCGAGCCGGTGGTGCAGCGTGTACACACCGGTGTCGATCAGCTCGTACGGGGGCGTGTCGCCGCACCACCCCGACAGCGTCTCCCGGATCCGCCGCACGAGGGCCTCCGGCGTCACCAGGTCCCCGCGCGGCGGCAGCAGCCAGTCCAGCCGCCAGCTCCCGCCCCCGAGCGGGCGCGCCGCCACCTCGTCCCCGCCGCCCCGCCACGGCGGCCGGCGGTGCAGCACGCCCTCGTCGGGCCACGGCAGTTCGGTGCGGAGCGTCGCGACGGCGTGGCGCTCCACCGCCGTACGCCCCGGGAAGCGGATGCCCAGCAGCTTGCGCACCGTGGACCGCGCACCGTCGCAGCCCACCAGGTGACTCCCGCGCCACCACGTCGCACGCGCCCCGCGGGTGTGCGCCGCGACCCCCTTCGCGTCCTGCTCCAGCGCGTCCAGGCGGCAGTCCGTGACGACCCGCACGAGCCCGGCCGCGGGCGGCGACGCGAGGGCCGCGCGCAGCGCGCCCGCCAGCGCGTGCTGCGGAACGTGCAAAGGCGCCGCGACGCGCTCGCCGAGCCCCCCCTCGTCGTCCTCGCCGTCCGCCGCGCCGTCCGGCGCGTCCGCGAACGTCAGGTGCCGCACGAGCTGCCCGCGCCGCATCGTCCGCCACCCGCTCCACCGGACGCCCTCGCCCCCCAGCGCCCCGGCGCCGCCCAGCCGCTCCACGAACGAGGCGGTGTCGGCCCGCAGGACCACCGTCCGGGCGGGCCGGTACTCGTCCTCAGCCGTCCCCTCGTCCAGGACCACCGACGGCACGTCCTGCGCGGCCAGCGCGAGGGCCAGCGCGAGCCCGACCGGCCCCGCACCGACGACGATCACCGGGTCCACGGCGTGACTCCTGCGACTTCTGTGACCCGGATGGACCTACGGCGAACAGGGGAAACGCGTGCACGTGCGACTGGTACCCGGTGAGTGATCACAGAACGTATGCAACCCACTGCGTGTTCTTGCGTCAAGTGACGGCGGAACACGCGGGACGGCGGCGCCGCGTGCCGCGGGCGGGCCCGAGCGGCGCGCGGGACGGAAGACCGGGTGCGCCGTCCCGTCGCGGGGCGGTTCTGGGACGGCGGACGAGAAGAAGCCCGGCGGACGGCTCGAAAGCCGTCCGCCGGGCAGGTGCGGACACCGCCGGCCCCCGCCGGTGTCCGCTACTTCCGGACGTCCGGCGCGGCGTGGGGACCGATGTCGTCGGCGGGCGTCCCCGTGGCCCCCAGGACACCGGGCGCCTCCGCCGGTTCGGCTGCGGCGGCCACGCCGATCCCGGTCTTCGCCCTCCGGCCGCGCCGCTCGATCCAGTTGGCGAGGGCGGAGAGCGCCAGGCACATCGCGACGTAGATCACACCGATCACGATGATGGTCGAGACGTACGGGTACTGCCCGTTGACCTGCGTGTTGCTCGCGATGAGCCGGGCCGCGTACAGCAGCTCCGGGTACAGGATGATGAAGCCGAGCGACGTGTCCTTCAGCGTCACCACGAGCTGGCTGATGATCGTCGGCATCATCGCCCGCACCGCCTGCGGCATGAGCACGCTGGTCATCACCTGCGTCTTGCGCAGGCCCAGCGCGTACGCCGCCTCCCGCTGGCCGCGCGGCACCGAGTTGATGCCGGCGCGCAGCACCTCGGCCTGCACGCACCCGTTGTAGAGGGAGAGGCCCAGGGCGAGCGCCCACATCGAGTGGTCGGTGAGGAAGCCGACCCACACCGCGTAGATCGTGATGAGGAGCGGGATCGAGCGGAAGACCTCGATGAAGGCCGTCGCCAGCCACCGGACCGCACTGTGGTCGGACAGCCGCCCCACCGCCAGGACCACGCCCAGGACCAGGGAGCCCACGGCGGCGATGCCGAAGGCCTTGAGCGTCGAGATCACACCCTCGGCGATGTTCTGCCGGATGCCCGCGTAGTTGAAGATGTCCCACATCGCGGGGGCGAAGTGCCCCTTCTCGGCGAGGCGGGCGATGCTGACGCCGGCCACCGCCAGCACGGCGAGCGTACCGAGCACCGCGTAGACGCGGTTGCGTGCGATCGCCTTGGGGCCGGGGGCGTCGTACAGGACACTGCCGCTCATCGCGCGACCTCCAAACGTCGCTCCAGCAGACGGAAGACGCCACTGATGGTGAACGTGATGACCAGGTAGCCGAGCGCCACCCAGAAGAAGAGGGACACGATGTCGTAGCCCTGGTCGCTCAGCAGCTTCTGCCAGCCGAACAGTTCGGTGACGCTGAAGGCGCCGGCGATCGCCGAGTTCTTCGTCAGCGCGATGAAGATGGAGCTGAGCGGCGGGAGCACCGTCCGGGTGGCCTGCGGGAGGATGACGAGCCGCAGGGTCTGGCCGAACGACATCCCGATCGAACGCGCCGCCTCCGCCTGGCCCAGCGGAACCGTGCTGACACCGGACCTGACCGCCTCGGCGACGAAGGCCGAGGTGTAGAGGCCGAGCGCGAGCGCGCCGAGCACGAAGGTGCTCATGCCGGGGAAGAGGATCTCCGGCACGACGAAGAACGAGACGAGGAAGAGCAGCGTCAGCGGCGTGTTCCGCAGCAGGGTCACCCAGGCCGCGCCGAAGAACCGCAGGGGGGGCGCCGGCGAAACGCGGAACGCGGCGATCAGGATGCCCAGCAGGAGGGCGATCACGCTGCTCACAACGGTGATCGACAGCGTTCCCAGGAAGCCGGCACGGAAATCCGAAAAGTGGTCGAGCAATACATTCATGAGGTCTCCGCGTCGGCGGCGGCAGGGACGGGGGAGTCAGGACAGGGGGCGGCGCGCCCCGCACGCGTCGTGTGCGGGGCGCTCGCCGGGGAGGGCGTCAGTAGCGCTGGACGGCCGGCGGCTCGACGAAGGGGGATCCCGACAGGCCCAGCGTGGCCTCGTAGATCTTCTTGTACGTGCCGTCCTTCACGCGCTTCTCCAGCGTGGAGTTGACGAAGTCGCGCAGGGCCTTGTCGTTCTTGTCCATGCCGATGCCGTAGGGCTCCTCGGTGAACGGCTTGCCGATGACCTTGAGCTTGGTCGGGTTCGACGCGGCGTACCCCTTGAGGATCGAGTCGTCCGTCGTGACGGCGTCCACCTGGCCGGTCAGCAGCTGCTGCACGCAGTCGGAGTACTTGGCCAGCTCGGTCGTCTGCGCGCCGTACTCGGGCTTCTTGATCTCCTGAAGCGGCGTGGAGCCCACGATGGAGCAGACCTTCTTGCCCTTCAGGGTCTCCGGGCCCGTGATGGCCTTCTCGTCCTTGCGCACGAGGAGGTCCGCGCCGGCCTTGTAGTACGGGCCCGCGAAACCGACGAGCTGCTTGCGCTTGTCGTTGATCGTGTAGGTGCCGACGTAGTAGTCGACCTGCCCCTTGGAGATCGCCGTCTCACGGACGCCCGAGTCGACGGTCTTCCACTCGATCTGGTCCTCGCCGAAGCCCAGGTCCGCGGCGACCATCCGGGCGATCTCGATGTCGAAGCCGGAGCGCTTCTTGGTGGCCTGGTCCTCGAAGCCGAGGTAGGGCTGGTCCGCCTTCGAACCGATGATCAGCTTGCCGCGCTTCTTGGCCTCCTGGAACGTCGGCGAGTCCAGCGTGACGTTCTGGGCGACGGCGTACTCCGGCAGTTCCGGCGCGCCGGACTGACCCGGCTTGACGGACTGCGGGTCGCCGGCGGAACCCTCCTTGCCGCCGCACGCCGTGGCGGTCAGCGCGAGGACGAGGGCCGCTGCAGCGGCGGCGGAGGCCTTGCGGAGCTTCATGTGAACATCCCTCAAGTCGTAGGTCGGTGCTCGTCAGTGGTGCAGGATCTTCGAGAGGAAGTCCTTCGCACGGTCGCTGCGCGGGTTGCTGAAGAACTGGTCGGGCGTCGCCTCTTCGACGATCTTCCCGTCCGCCATGAAGACCACCCGGTTGGCGGCCGACCGGGCGAAGCCCATCTCGTGGGTGACGACGACCATGGTCATCCCCTCGCGGGCGAGCTGCTGCATGACCTCCAGCACCTCGTTGATCATCTCCGGGTCGAGAGCCGAGGTCGGCTCGTCGAAGAGGATCACCTTGGGGTCCATCGCCAGGGCGCGGGCGATCGCCACGCGCTGTTGCTGCCCGCCGGAGAGCTGGGCCGGGTACTTGTCCGCCTGGGTGGCCACCCCGACCCGGTCGAGCAGCCGCCGGGCCTTCTCCTCCGCCGTCTTCTTGTCCGTCTTGCGGACCTTCACCTGGCCGAGCATGACGTTCTCCAGGACCGTCTTGTGCGCGAACAGGTTGAAGGACTGGAAGACCATGCCAACGTCGGCACGCAGCCGGGCGAGTTCGCGGCCCTCCGCGGGGAGCGGCTTGCCGTCGATCGTGATCGTGCCCGAGTCGATGGTCTCCAGGCGGTTGATCGTGCGGCACAGGGTGGACTTGCCGGACCCGGAGGGACCGATGACGACCACGACCTCGCCCCGCGTGATGGTCAGGTCGATGTCCTGGAGCACGTGCAACGCGCCGAAGTGCTTGTTGACGTTGCTCAGCACCACCAGGCCGTCTGCCGCCGCTACGGCGCCGTCACTGCCCTTGGCCACTGACACTCCGCTCATCATGCTCCGTCCTCGTCGGTTGGGGAGGACCTTAATCACGGCCCGAGAGCAGCGTCATCACATCTGAGCGGAAATTGAGCATAACGATACGGCCGCGGGCGGGTACGCTGCGTGAACGGGACCACCGGCCCGGGTACGGGTGCATAACGGAACCGCGGTACCGGCCCCCACCCTCTTGACTGATACGCCCGCCATCGGCATGGATGCCGTGATGCATGACGTCAGGATGTCGCCGGGACGAGCGGCACACCACCGGAGGGAGGCCATGAGACTGCTCCTCGTCGAGGACGACGACCACGTGGCCGCGGCCCTCTCCGCCGTGCTCAGGAAGCACGGGTTCGCCGTCACGCACGCCAGGAACGGCGAGGAGGCCCTCAAGGCGGTCCTGCCCTCCGGCGACGCCGGGAGGACGCCCTTCGGCGTGATCCTGCTCGACCTCGGCCTCCCCGACCAGGACGGCTACCAGGTCTGCGGAAAGCTCCGCAAGCTCACCGGCACCCCCGTGATCATGGTGACGGCGCGGTCGGACGTGCGCTCCCGCATACACGGGCTGAACCTCGGCGCCGACGACTACGTCGTCAAGCCGTACGACACGGGCGAGCTGCTCGCCCGCATCCACGCCGTCAGCCGGCGCGCCGCCGGCGACGCGGAGGACACCGGGCCCCTGCCGGTGGCCGGTTCGCCCGCGGCACCCCTGCGGCTCGGCCCCGTCGTCGTCGAGCTGCCCACCCGCCGGGTCAGCGTGGACGGCGCGGCCGTACAGCTCACCCGCAAGGAGTTCGACCTGCTCGCGCTCCTCGCCCAGCGGCCCGGCGTGGTCTTCCGCCGCGAGCAGATCATCAGCGAGGTGTGGCACACGAGCTGGGAGGGGACGGGCCGCACGCTGGAGGTCCACGTCGCGTCGCTGCGCGCCAAGCTGCGGATGCCCTCCCTGATCGAGACCGTACGGGGTGTCGGGTACCGCCTCGTCGCCCCCGCCGCCCCGTCGGTGACCCGGTAGGGCCGACGCCCGACGAAACGGCCGGCGACCTGTGCGTACGCGTCTCCTCCCCCTGCTCATCGTCCTCATGGCGGGCGTGCTCCTCGCGCTCGGCTTCCCGCTCGCGGGCAGTCTCGCCGCCGCACGGCAGCAGAAGGTGGTCGTCGACCGGATCGACGACACGGCCCGCTTCGCCGCCATCGCCCAGGACGCCACCGGGGCCGGCCCCGGCGTCGACGAGCGGCGCGTGACCCTCCAGGGCGAACTCGCCCGGTACCACGACGTGTACGGGATCAAGGCGGGCGTGTACTACCGCGACCGCACGGCCCTGGCCGCCGCGCCCGGCGGGTGGACCGTACCGGAGGAGGGGGAGCTGAACCGGGCGTTCGGCGAGGCCCTGCTCGGCCGCCGGTCGCACGATCCGCCGCAGGTCTGGCCCTGGCAGGACGACCCCCGGCTGGCCGTCGCCTCACCCGTGGTGCGGGACGGGGACGTGGTCGCCGTGGTGGTCACCGACTCGCCGACGGGGCAGCTGCGCTCCCGCATCCTGCACGGCTGGCTGCTGATCGCGCTGGGGGAGTGCGCGGCGATGCTCCTGGCCGTCGGTGCCGCGTTCCGGCTCACCGGCTGGGTGCTGAAGCCGGTCCGCGTCCTGGACGCGGCCGCCCACGACATCGCGACGGGACGGCTCACCTCGCGGGTCGCCGCGTCGGGCGGCCCGCCGGAACTCAGGCGCCTGGCCCGGTCGTTCAACGAGATGGCGGACCACGTCGAGGAGGTGCTGGAGCAGCAGCGCGCGTTCGTCGCCGACGCCTCGCACCAGCTCCGCAACCCGCTCGCCGCGCTGTTGCTGCGCATCGAACTCCTCGCGCTGGAACTCCCCGAGGGGAACGAGGAGGTCGCCTCCGTCCGCACGGAGGGCAAGCGCCTCGCCCGGGTCCTCGACGACCTGCTGGACCTGGCCCTGGCCGAGCACGCCTCCGCGGACCTGCGGCTGACGGACATCGGGCAGTTGGCGGCCGAACGCGTCGCGGCCTGGCGCCCGCTCGCGGACGAGAAGGGCGTCCGCCTGACCGGCCGCGGGCCCGCGGCCGTCACCGCCTGGGCGGACCCGGTGGCGCTCTCCAGCGCCCTGGACGCCGTGATCGACAACGCCCTCAAGTTCACCCCGCCGGGCGAGGAGGTGACCGTCGGGACGGCGGCGAGCGGCGACGCGTCGACGATCGTCGTGGCCGACCGCGGACCGGGGCTCACGGACGAGGAGCTCGACCGGGTCGGCGACCGCTTCTGGCGCAGCGGCCGACACCAGAACGTCAAGGGCTCCGGCCTCGGCCTGTCCATCTGCCGGTCCCTGCTCGCCGCGGGCGGCGGCTCGGTCACCTTCGCCCACAACGACCCCCGCGGCCTGCGCGTGACCCTCACGGTGCCGCGCACGGCGCCCGAGGAGACGGCACCGGCCGCGCCCCCGCGTGAGACCGCGTGAGACCCGCGCGGGAGGCCGCGGGCCCGGGCGGCCGGGCTACGGCTTGACCGAGCGGTAGTAGCGGCGGGCGCCCTCGTGGAGGGGCAGCGGATCGGTGTAGACCGCCGTGCGCAGGTCCACCAGTTGCGCGGGGTGGACCACGCGGCCGATGCGGTCCCGGCTCCCGATCACGGTGCGGGTGACGGCCTCGGTGAGCCCGGCGTCCATCCGGTCCGTCGTCACGAGCAGGTTCGCCACGGCCACGGTCTGCACCGGCTCACGGCTGGGGATCCTGGCGTAGGCGTCCATGGGGATCATGGCGGAGCGGTAGTGGCGGTTGAGGCCGTCCTCGCCGCCCGCCGTGCCGGTGCCGGAGCCGTGCCCGGCCCCGAGGGCGTGCACGGCGTCGAGCAGCTCCGTCTCCAGGGGGACCAGCCGGACCGGGAAGCGCTCCGAGAGCCGCAGGATGGCGCTGGTCGGCAGCCCCCCGGACCAGAAGAACGCGTCGAGCCGCCCCTCCTCCATCAGTTCCGGCATGGTGTCGATCCCGGCCGGCACCGCCCGCACGTCCGTGGCCGGGTCCAGCCCCGCCGCGGTCAGCAGCCGGTCCGCGAGCAGCCGCACCCCCGATCCGTCCTGCCCGACCCCCACCCGCAGGTCGCCCAGGTCGCGCACCGAACCGACCGTCGACCCCTGCGGGACCACCAGCTGGACGTAGTCGTCGTACAGCCGGGTGCAGCCGCGCAGGCGCTTCCAGCCGGGCCGCCTCTCCTGGATGTACGTCGCGACGGCGTCGGCCGTGGCGATGGTGAAGTCGGCCTCGCCGGACGCCAGGCGCGCGAGGTTCTGCTGGGAGCCCTCGCTGTCGCGCAGCTCCGTCGCCACCCCGGGCAGGTCCCGCCGGAGCGCCTCCCGCAGCAGCTCGCCGTACCGCTGGTAGACGCCGCTCGGAACCCCCGTGCTGAACGTGATCCTCCCCCGCGGCCCGGTGTCCCCGGCCGGCCAGAGCCACCAGGCCAGCACGGCCGACACGACCAGCAGCACGGCGCCGGCCCGCACCGCCCGGCGGCGCGGGGGGCGGGGCGGCGAGGGCGGGGCGGAGAACATGGCGCGATCCTGCCAGCCCGCCCCCGCCGGAGGGAACCGTGCTCCCCGCCGCTCCCGGGCCACCGGCCGCTCCGGGGGAGGCGCGGGGTTCCCGGCCCGGGGCCGGGGCGCCTCCGGCACCGCCTACCCTTGTTCCATGACCAGCAGCGACCGGAGCCAGACAGTGGACGTCACGCGTACCTATGCAGTTCGCACCTACGGGTGCCAGATGAACGTCCACGACTCCGAGCGTCTCTCCGGTCTGCTGGAGGACGCCGGGTACGTACGCGCCCCCGAGGGCGCCGACGAGGCCGATGTCGTGGTCTTCAACACGTGCGCGGTGCGCGAGAACGCCGACAACAAGCTCTACGGCAACCTCGGCCGCCTCGCCCCGGTGAAGGCCCGCAAGCCCGGCATGCAGATCGCCGTCGGCGGCTGCCTCGCCCAGAAGGACCGCGACACGATCGTGAAGAAGGCGCCGTGGGTCGACGTCGTCTTCGGCACGCACAACATCGGCAAGCTGCCGGTGCTGCTGGAGCGCGCCCGCGTCCAGGAGGAGGCGCAGGTCGAGATCGCCGAGTCGCTGGAGGCGTTTCCCTCCACGCTGCCGACCCGCCGCGAGTCCGCGTACGCGGCGTGGGTCTCGATCTCCGTCGGCTGCAACAACACCTGCACGTTCTGCATCGTCCCGGCGCTCCGGGGCAAGGAGAAGGACCGCCGGCCCGGCGACATCCTCGCCGAGGTCGAGGCGCTCGTCGCCGAGGGCGTCTCCGAGATCACCCTCCTCGGCCAGAACGTCAACGCGTACGGCTCCGACATCGGTGACCGCGAGGCGTTCGGCAAGCTCCTGCGCGCCTGCGGGAAGGTCGAGGGCCTGGAGCGCGTCCGCTTCACCTCACCGCACCCGCGCGACTTCACCGACGACGTCATCGCGGCGATGGCCGAGACGCCGAACGTGATGCCGCAGCTCCACATGCCGCTGCAGTCCGGCTCGGACAGCGTCCTGAAGGCGATGCGCCGGTCGTACCGCCAGGAGCGCTTCCTCGGCATCATCGAGAAGGTCCGCGCCGCCATCCCGCACGCCGCGATCTCCACCGACATCATCGTGGGCTTCCCCGGCGAGACCGAGGAGGACTTCGAGCAGACGCTGCACGTCGTCCGCGAGGCCCGCTTCGCGCAGGCGTTCACCTTCCAGTACTCCAAGCGCCCCGGCACGCCCGCCGCCGAGATGGAGGGCCAGGTCCCCAAGGAGGTCGTGCAGGCCCGTTACGAGCGGCTGGTCGCGCTCCAGGAGGAGATCTCCTGGGAGGAGAACAAGAAGCAGGTCGGCCGCACGCTGGAGGTCATGGTCGCGGAGGGCGAGGGCCGCAAGGACGACGCCACCCGCCGCCTCTCCGGCCGCGCCCCCGACAACCGCCTCGTCCACTTCACCCGGCCGGACGAGGACGTGCGCCCGGGCGACGTGGTGACCGTCGAGATCACGTACGCGGCCCCGCACCACCTGCTCGCGGAGGGCCCCGTCGCCGCGATCCGCCGTACGCGCGCGGGCGACGCCTGGGAGCGGCGCAACGCCGTCCGGGCGCCCGAGCCGGCCGGTGTCATGCTCGGCCTGCCCCAGATCGGCGTCCCCGCCCCGCTGCCCCCGGCCGCGGACGGCTGCGCGGTGGGCTGAGCCCGCCGGCCCGCCCGGGCCCGGCCGGGACGCCCCGTCCCGACCGGGCCCGGGCGGGTCTCGCGTTACGCTGCGGATCATGCTTGTCGCCGCAGCCGTCTGCCCCTGCCCGCCGCTCCTCGTCCCCGCCGTCGCCGCCGGTGCCGCGCCCGAACTGGACGACGTGCGCGCGGCCTGCCTCGACGCGATCGGCGTGCTGGCCGCCGCGCGCCCCGACCGGCTCGTGGTCGTCGGCCCCGACCCGGGGGCCGACCCCGGCGCGGGCGGCACCGTGCCGTACCCGGAGGGCACCGCGGGCGGTTTCCGCGGGTTCGGCGTGGACCTCGACGTACGGCTCGGGCCCGGCGGGGCGGAGGGCGCTGCCGCGGCCCGCGCGCTGCCGCCGGCGCTGGCCGTGGCCGCCTGGCTGCTCCAGCGCGTCGACTGGGCGGACGCGCCCGTGGAGGGCGTCGGCGTCGCCGAGCGGCTGGAGCCCGCGCGCTGCTCGGCGGCCGGCCGGGAGCTCGCCGCGCGGGCCCCGCGGGTCGCCCTGCTCGTGATGGGCGACGGCAGCGCCTGCCGCACCGTCAAGGCGCCCGGGTACCTCGACGAGCGCGCCGCCGGTTTCGACGAGCGCGCCGCCCGTGCCCTCGGCGCCGCCGACACGGCCGCCCTGGCGGCGCTGGACGCCGGTCTCGCGCACGAGCTGAAGGCGGCCGGCCGCGCCCCGTGGCAGGTCCTCGCGGGAGCCGCGCACGCCGCTTCCCCGGAGGGCCGGCTGCTCTACGAGGGCGCCCCGTACGGCGTCGGCTACCTGGTCGCCGCCTGGTCCTGAACGCGGCGGCGCGCGGTCGTGGAGCGTCGTGCTCCACGACCGCGCGCCGCGCCGCGCACCCCGGACCGGACGGCGGTCAGACCGGCGGCGGTGCGGGCGGGGCCGGCGGGGCACCGCCCCCGTCGTCCCGGTGGGCGAGCCGGTCCACGGCGTGCCTGGCCTTGACCGTGCCGGACTCGATCTTGTCGCTGTACTTGCCCCTGGTCCTCTGGTCGACCATCCGGGCGGCCTTCTCGATGCCGTGGTCGATCCTGTCGCCGTGCTGCTGGGCGAGGTCCGAGACCTTTCCCCTGGCCGGGGCGAGCTTGGTCTTCAACGTGTCCAGGAAGCCCATGACCCACCTTCCCTCGAACTGACCGGTTCGCGCCGGGCCGGCCCGGCGGACCGGCTCTGCCGGCTGTGCCCGCCCGGCCTACTTGCGGGCGCCTTCGCCCGCCTCGTTGTCCGCCGCCTCCTCGGCCGACTGCT
Source organism: Streptomyces sp. NPDC045287 (assembly GCF_056432325.1). NCBI lineage: Bacteria > Bacillati > Actinomycetota > Actinomycetes > Kitasatosporales > Streptomycetaceae > Streptomyces > Streptomyces sp. NPDC045287. Next base: position 354,076 of record NZ_JBWKJG010000005.1, on the reverse strand, counting down.
GCTTGGGGATCTCCACGCCCTCGGCCGCCCCCTCCGGGGCCGTCCCGCCGGACGCGGCCTCCGCGGCCGCCTCCTCGGGGCGCTCCCCGCTCTCCGGCCCGCCGGGCGCCGCGTCCTCCTCGGCCCGCTCCTCCGGCTCGGCCGTCAGCGCGGTGTCCGCCGCCGTGTCGGCGGTGGCTTCGGCAGTCGGCTCGCCTTTCTCACCCTTCCGGCGAAACCATGCAAAAACGCCCATATCAACTCCATAGCGTACTCGTGCGGGCGGAATCCCGCGCTGTCCGGAGCGCCCCATTGCGTCGCCCGGCGGGGCCGGTCCGTGAACCGGCGGTCGGAACCTCGCAACTGGCAACGACGCCGACCGTGCTCCGTCACGTAACTCGTTCGGGGACACCCCCCGATGTTTGCGAGACTGGGTCGGTGAGCAGCACACTCCCCGCCCCCCGCGTCATCGCCGTCGTCGGCCCCACCGCAGCCGGAAAGTCCGATCTGGGCGTCCACCTGGCGCGGGAGCTCGGCGGCGAGGTCGTCAACGCCGACTCCATGCAGCTGTACCGAGGGATGGACATCGGCACCGCCAAGTTGACCCCCGAGGAGCGCGGCGGGATCCCCCACCACCTCCTCGACGTCTGGGACGTCACCGAGACCGCCAGCGTCGCCGAGTACCAGCGGCTGGCCCGCGCGGAGATCGACCGGCTGCTCGCCGAGGGCCGCACCCCCGTCCTCGTCGGCGGCTCCGGACTGTACGTCCGCGGCGCCATCGACGCCCTGGAGTTCCCCGGTACCGACCCCGACGTCCGCGCCCGCCTGGAGGCGGAGCTGGAGGAGCGCGGCCCCGGCGCCCTGCACGCCCGGCTCGCCGCCGCCGACCCCGACGCGGCCCGCGCCATCCTCCCCAGCAACGGCCGCCGCGTGGTGCGGGCGCTGGAGGTCATCGAGATCACCGGCAGGCCCTTCACCGCCAACCTCCCGGGACACGACTCCGTCTACGACACGATCCAGATCGGCGTCGACGTCGAACGCCCCGAACTGGACGCGCGCATCGCCGCGCGCGTGGACCGGATGTGGGAGGCCGGACTGGTCGACGAGGTGCGCGCGCTGGAGGAACGGGGCCTGCGCGAAGGCCGTACGGCCTCCCGCGCCCTCGGCTACCAGCAGGTCCTCGCCGCGCTCGCCGGGGAGTGCACCGAACGGGAGGCGCGCGACGAGACCGTGCGCGCCACCAAGCGCTTCGCGCGCCGTCAGGACTCCTGGTTCCGCCGCGACCCGCGGGTCCGGTGGCTCAGCGGCGCGGCCGCCGACCGGGGGGAACTCCCGCGCCAGGCGCTGACGTTCGTCGAACGAGCGGTTACAGCCTGATCACGTGATGGCATCGGGACGTCCTGCCCGTCATCCCGGCGGCCGTGTCCGTGCCATCATCGAGCATCGATCGACCAGTGGATCCGAGTGGGGAGGGCGCGTGGCGATGGAGGCCGGCCCTCGCGACAGAGAACGGCGAGAGGCGCCGGACGGCGAAGACCCGCAGGCGCAGGACGCGCCGCGGCTCAGCCCGGACGGCCCCGAGCTGACCGAGGACGGGGCGCAGGACATCACCCCCGACGAGGTCGAGGTGGAGCTGCGCCCGCAGCGGCGCCTGCGCATCTGGCAGCTCGCCCCCATCGTCGGCCTCGGCGCGCTCGGCTCCCTGATGTTCGCCTTCCCCCTGGCCTTCGGGTCGGGCGACGGCGGCGCCGTCCTCGCGATGCTCGGACTGCTGCTCTGCGGCTGCGCGGCCGGCTGGGGCATGATGGCCGCCCGCCGCGTCGGCCACACCTGGCCCGGCCTGCCCCCGCGCGGCTCCGGCGAGCGCCCCGACTGGCGCGTGATCGCCCTGTACGCCGCCGGGGTCACCCTGCTGGTCGCCCTCGCCGTCTGGCGCGTCGCCCGCCTCCGCTGACGCGGCCCGCCGAAGCGGTCCACCGACCGGACGTCTCCGCCGCCGCCGCACCGACCCCGTACGATTGATCGCGTGAGCACCGCACCCCTCGCCTTCCTCAAGGGCCACGGCACCGAGAACGACTTCGTGATCGTGCCCGACCCGGACAACGCCGTCGACCTGTCCGCCGCCCTGGTGGCCAGGGTCTGCGACCGGCGCGCCGGGATCGGCGGCGACGGGGTGCTGCACGCCGTCCGCAGCGCCGCCCACCCCGAGGCCCGCCACATGGCCGACGAGGCCGAATGGTTCATGGACTACCGCAACGCCGACGGTTCGATCGCCGAGATGTGCGGCAACGGCGTCCGCGTCTTCGCCCGCTACCTGGAGCACGCCGGCCTCGTCGCGGCCGGTGACATCGCCGTGGCCACCCGCGGCGGCGTCAAGCGGGTCCACCTCGCCAAGAACGGCGACGTCACCGTCTCCATGGGCCGCGCCGTCCTCCCGGAAGCCGGTGTCACGGTCACCGTCGAGGACCGGAGCTGGCCCGCGCGCAACGTCAACATGGGCAACCCCCACGCGGTCGCCTTCGTCGAGGACCTCGCCCACGCCGGCTCCCTCTCCACCGAGCCGCTCTACGCCCCCGCCGCCGTCTACCCGGACGGCGTCAACATCGAGTTCGTCGTCGACCGCGGCCCCCGGCACGTCGCGATGCGCGTCCACGAGCGCGGCGCCGCCGAGACCCGCTCGTGCGGTACGGGCGCCTGCGCCGTCGCCGTCGCCGCAGCCCGCCGCGACGGCGTCGACCCGGCCGCGACCGGCACGCCCGTCACGTACACCGTCGACGTCCTCGGCGGCACGCTGGTGATCACCGAGCTGCCCGACGGGCAGATCGAGATGACCGGACCCGCCGTGATCGTCGCCGAAGGCCGCATCGACCCCGCCTGGCTCTCCGAAACGGCCGTCTGAGCCTCCGGAGCGATCACGGAGCGAAACCGTACGTGCGTAAACCTCGCTCGAATGGGTGATCCCGTTCACGCTGAGCGAGAGCGCGACTGCGCCGCGTGGTGGGCTCGGTAGCATCAAGCACCGGCAGGGCGGCGACGCCGTACCCGTCCACCGCCGGTCGACGCCGCCGGAGGTGCCCCATGAGCGCAGAGGCCACCAACCCCAGTGCCACCGGCCGCAGGCGCGGCCTCCCCAGAATCGACCTGCGCAGACTCGGCCGCGCCGCGCTGCTCGGTCCCACCGGCCGCGACCGGCTGCCCGACGCCATCGGCCACGTCGCGGACGCCCACCGCGCCCACCACCCCGACGCCGACCTGGCCGTCCTCCGCCGCGCGTACGAGTTGGCGGAGTCGTCCCACCGCGGCCAGTTCCGCAAGAGCGGCGAGCCCTACATCACCCACCCCCTGGCCGTCACCCTCATCCTCGCCGAACTCGGCGCGGAGACCACGACCCTGACGGCCTCCCTCCTCCACGACACGGTCGAGGACACGGAGGTGACCCTCGACCAGGTCCGCGAGGAGTTCGGCGACGAGGTCGCCTACCTCGTCGACGGCGTCACCAAGCTGGAGAAGGTGGACTACGGTGCCGCCGCCGAGCCCGAGACGTTCCGCAAGATGCTCGTCGCCACCGGCAACGACGTCCGCGTCATGTCCATCAAGCTCGCGGACCGGCTGCACAACATGCGCACCCTCGGCGTCATGCGCCCCGAGAAGCAGGCGCGCATCGCGAAGGTCACCCGCGACGTCCTCATCCCCCTCGCGGAGCGGCTCGGCGTCCAGGCCCTCAAGACCGAGCTGGAAGACCTGGTCTTCGCCATCCTCCACCCCGTCGAGTACGAGCGGACCCGCGCCCTCATCGCGGAGAACGCCACCGCCGGCGACGCCCTCGCGACCGTCGCCGCCGACGTGCGCGCCGTCCTGCGGGAAGCCGGGATCCCGGCCGAAGTCCTCGTCCGCCCCCGCCACTTCGTCTCCGTGCACCGGGTCAGCCGCAAGCGCGGCGAACTGCTCGGCACCGACTTCGGGCGGCTGCTCGTCCTCGTCGGGGAGGACGCCGACTGCTACGCCGTGCTCGGCGAGCTGCACACCTGCTTCACCCCGGTGATCTCCGCGTTCAAGGACTTCATCGCCGCTCCCAAGTTCAACCTGTACCAGTCGCTGCACACGGCCGTCGCCGCGCCCGACGGCGCCGTCGTGGAAGTCCTCATCCGCACCCACCAGATGCACCGGGTCGCGGAGGCCGGCGTCGTCGCCCTCGGCAACCCCTACGCCGTCCCCGCCGACGCCTCCGACACGGCCGACGAGGGGGAGCGCGCCGACCCCACCCGCCCCGGCTGGCTCTCCCGCCTCCTCGACTGGCAGCAGTCCGCGCCCGACCCGGACACGTTCTGGACCTCGCTGCGCGCGGACCTCGCCCAGGACGGCGAGATCACGGTCTTCCTGCCCGACGGCGGCACCCTCGCCCTCCCCGCCGGCGCCACCTGCGTGGACGCCGCGTACGAGCAGTACGGCACGGCCGCCCACGCCTGCGTCGGCGCGCGCGTCAACGGCCGCCTCGCCACCCTCGGCACCGTCCTGCGCGACGGCGACACCGTCCAGCCGCTGCTCGCCGAGGACGCCGGCTCCGGCCCGTCCCCCGACTGGCTGGACCACGCCCGCACCCCCACCGCCCGCATCGCCATCGACCACTGGCTCGCCACCCACCCCCACGGCGCCGACGCGCCGGCCGCCGACCCGCGCCCGCCCGCCTCCGTCGTCACCGGTCGCAGGCCCACGGCCAACGCCGTCGTCGACGCGCCGCACACCGGCGTCCGCCTGGCCGGCTGCTGCACGCCCGTACCGCCCGACACCGTGACCGGGTTCGCCGTGCGCGGCGGCGCCGTCACCGTCCACCGCGCGGAGTGCCCCGCCGTGCACCGGATGGAGAGCCTCGGGCGGCAGCCCGTGACCGTGCGCTGGAGCGGTGCCGCGGCCTGTCGCGTCACGCTCGTCGCCGAGGCGTTCGGCCGGCCCCGGCTGCTCGCCGACCTCACCGAGGCGATCGCCACGGCGGGTGCCGCGATCGTCTCCGCCACCGTCGAACCCCCCAGCGAACAGCGGGTCCGCCACACGTACACGCTGCGGCTCCCCGACGCGTCCGGCCTGCCCGCCCTGATGCGCGCCATGCGCGACGTACCCGGCGTGTACGACGTGAGCCGCGCGCAGCACCCGGCCCCGGCGCAGTAGCGGGCCCGCGGGCGGCGAGGCGCCCGGCGACCGCCGGACGGGCCACCGCGGGCCCGCGCGCGGCGCTCGTTCGGGTGCGCCGGGAGCGCGCCGTCCCGAAGCGGGCCGGGCGCGCTGGTAGCGGTGGCTCCATGTTCCTCACCTCCCCACGCCTGCGCGCCGTCCTCCTCGCCGCGACGTCCGCGGGGCTCATCGCGGCGGCCGTGCCCGCCCCCGAGCCGCTCGGCATCGGCGACCCCCTCTTCCCGCACCTCGGCAACCCCGGCTACGACGTCCTCGCGTACGACATCGCCCTCACCTACGGCGGCGACAACCGCAAGGCCCTCGACGCCCTCACCACGATCGACGCGCGGACCACCGGCCGGCTGGAGCGCGTCAACCTCGACTTCGCCCACGGCACCGTCGAGTCCGTGACCGTCGACGGCCGCCCCGCCGACTTCGCCGGCGTGGAGGAGGACCTCGTCGTCGAGCTCGGCCGGCCCGTCGACGCCGGTACGCGGATCAGCATCGCCGTCACCCACACCAGCGACCCGGCCGCCGACGCGGAGGGCGGCTGGGTCCGCACCTCCGACGGCCTCGCCATGGCCAACCAGGCCGACGCCGCCCACCGCGTCTTCCCCTGCAACGACCACCCCGCCGACAAGGCCCGCTTCACCTTCCGCGTCACCGCGCCCAAGGACCTCGTCGCCGTCGCCAACGGCCAGGCCGTCGACCACGTCGTCACCGGGTCCACCGCGACCTGGACGTACCGCGGCGCCCACCCCATGGCGACCGAGCTGGCCCAGGTCTCCATCGGCCGCTCCGCCGTCGTCCGCCGCACCGGCCCGCACGGCCTGCCCCTCCGCGACGTCGTCCCGGTCGCCGACCGGGAGCGGATGGAGCCCTGGCTGAGGAAGACCCCCGGCCACCTGCGGTGGATGGAGGACAGGGTCGGCCGCTACCCCTTCGAGACGTACGGCGTGCTGGTCGCCGACGCGACCACCGGCTTCGAGCTGGAGACCCAGACCCTCTCCCTCTTCGAGCGCGGACTGTTCACCCGCACCGACCTGCCCGAGTGGTACATCGAATCGATCATGGTCCACGAGCTGGCCCACCACTGGTTCGGCAACAGCGTCACCCCCCGCGCCTGGTCCGACCTGTGGATCAACGAGGGCCACGCCACCTGGTACGAGGCGCTGTACGCGCAGGAGACCGGCCAGGCCCCCCTGGAACGCCGCATGCGCGACGCGTACGCCGCGTCCGACCAGTGGCGCGCCGCCGGCGGCCCCCCGGCCGCGCCCCACCCGTCCGCACCGGGCGACAAGAGCGGCCTCTTCCGGCCGGTCGTCTACGACGGCAGCGCCCTCGTCCTGTACGCCCTGCGGCAGGAGATCGGCGTCACCGCCTTCGACGAGCTCCAGCGGCGCTGGGTGACCGAGTACGCGCACGCCACCGCCGGCACCGCCGACTTCGTCCGCCTCGCCTCCGACACCGCGGGCCGCGACCTCACCGGTTTCCTGCGCGGATGGCTCTACGGCGAGAAGACCCCGCCCATGCCCGGCCACCCCGACTGGCGCAGCAAGGCCCCGTCGAACGGGAAACCCGCGTGACGGACCCGGCCGCACCGTGCGACCATCGTCACGTCGGCGGCGCCGCCGGGGAGTGGCCCGGCCCTCTGCGGGAATGATCCGGGGAGAGCGGGCGTTGTGCCTGACGAATCGACTTTTCCATCGACGTAAGGATCCAATGACCTCCTCTTCATCCCCTTCCCAGGACAAGCTGAGCTCCGCGGAGCCGAACCGCGCCGAGAGCCTTCGGGCCGATGCCCTGATGGAAGAGGACGTCGCCTGGAGCCACGAGATCGACGGAGAGCGGGACGGCGACCAGTTCGACCGCCAGGAGCGCGCCGCGCTCCGCCGTGTGGCCGGCCTTTCCACCGAGCTCGAGGACGTCACCGAGGTCGAGTACCGGCAGCTGCGCCTGGAGCGCGTCGTGCTGGTCGGCGTCTGGACCTCGGGGACCGTGCAGGACGCCGAGAACTCCCTGGCCGAGCTGGCCGCCCTCGCCGAGACGGCGGGCGCGCTCGTCCTGGACGGCGTCATCCAGCGCCGCGACAAGCCCGACCCGGCCACGTACATCGGCTCGGGCAAGGCCGACGAACTGCGGGACATCGTGCTGGAGACCGGTGCCGACACCGTCGTCTGCGACGGTGAGCTGAGCCCCGGCCAGCTGATCCACCTGGAGGACGTCGTCAAGGTCAAGGTGGTCGACCGGACCGCCCTGATCCTCGACATCTTCGCCCAGCACGCCAAGTCGCGCGAAGGCAAGGCGCAGGTCGCGCTCGCCCAGATGCAGTACATGCTGCCGAGGCTGCGCGGCTGGGGCCAGTCGCTGTCCCGGCAGATGGGCGGCGGCGGCGGTGGCGGCATGGCCACCCGAGGCCCCGGTGAGACCAAGATCGAGACGGACCGTCGACGGATCCGCGAGAAGATGGCGAAGATGCGCCGGGAGATCGCGGAGATGAAGACGGGCCGCGACATCAAGCGCCAGGAGCGGCGGCGCAACAAGGTGCCGTCGGTCGCCATCGCCGGCTACACCAACGCCGGCAAGTCGTCCCTGCTCAACCGGCTGACCGGCGCGGGCGTCCTGGTGGAGAACGCCCTGTTCGCCACCCTCGACCCGACGGTCCGCCGGGCCGAGACGCCCAGTGGCCGCCTGTACACGCTGGCCGACACGGTCGGCTTCGTCCGGCACCTGCCGCACCACCTCGTCGAGGCGTTCCGCTCCACCATGGAGGAGGTCGGGGACTCCGACCTGATCCTCCACGTGGTGGACGGCGCGCACCCGGCGCCGGAGGAGCAACTGGCCGCCGTGCGCGAGGTGATCCGCGACGTGGGCGCGACCGGCGTGCCCGAGATCGTCGTGGTCAACAAGGCGGACGCGGCCGACCCGCTCGTCCTGCAGCGGCTGCTGCGCGTCGAGAAGCACTCGATCGCCGTCTCGGCGCGGACCGGCCAGGGCATCGCGGAACTCCTCGCGATGATCGACGCCGAGCTGCCCCGCCCGGAGGTCGAGGTCGAGGCGCTCGTGCCGTACACGCAGGGCGGACTGGTCTCGCGGGTGCACGCCGAGGGCGAGGTGATCTCCGAGGAGCACACCCCGGAGGGCACGCTGCTCAAGGCGCGGGTGCACAGCGAGCTCGCCGCGCTGCTCGCCCCGTACAGCGCCGTCACGGCCTGACGCGCACGACGAAGCGGGGGTCCCCGGCCGCACCGGCCGGGGACCCCCGCTTCTCCCGTCGTCACCGCCGCCGAGGCCCGGCGGTCCGGTGGCCTATCGGCCCGCGAACTTCTCGCTGACCGCCGTGAAGACGCCCTTCGCCTCCGCGCCGAGGCGCGGCCCGGCGAGCCAGCCCGCCTGCACCGGCCCGATCGAGGTGTTCGACACGAGCGCCGGCTTGCCGTCCCCGCCCGTGGCGACCCAGCCGCCGCCCGACGAACCACCGGTCATGCTGCACCCGATGCGGTACATCGTCGGCTGGTCGGCCTTCACGGACAGTCGGCCCGGCTCGTCCGCGCACCGGAACATCCTCTGGCCGTCGTACGGCGGCGCCGCCGGGTAGCCGGTCGCCTCCATGCTCGCGATCTTCGACACGGCAGGCGCCTCGAAGTCGACCGGCAGCGCGGAACCGACCGTCTCCTCCAGTGACTTGCCGCCGCTTCCCTTCTCCGGCGTCACGTGGACGACCGCGAAGTCGTACGGGGCGCCCTGGCCGCCCGTCGGCGCGCCCTGGTCGATCCACTGCTCGGAGGTCTGGGCCCAGTCGCCCCACCACACGCCGTACGGGGCGATCTCCTCGCGGGACGCCTTCTCCAGCTCCGCGGTCGACAGGCCCTTGTCGTTGTACGACGGGACGAACGCGATGTTCCGGTACCAGCCGCCGTTCTTGCCGGCGTGGACGCAGTGCCCGGCCGTCCACACGAGGTTCGACCTGCCGGGGTTCGCGGGGTCCTTCACGACCGTCGCCGAGCACACCATCGAGCCCTTGGGGCCGTCGAAGAGGAGCTTGCCGGCCTCCGGCGCGCTGCCGTGGTACTCCGGCTCCACCTCCTTGGCCTCGACCCGCCGGGGCGTCGGGTCCGTCACGCCCTCGTCACTGGGGAGGTCCCCCTCCTCGACCGGCCGGTCCGGCTCCTCCGCCTCCCGCATGCGGTCCGGGTTCCAGAGGTCCTCGATGATCGGGTTGACGAAGTCCTGGGCCTCCCGCAGCCACTTGTCCCTGTCCCAGTTCCGCCACTCGCCGTCCCGCCACTTGTCCAGGTCGATCCCGTGCTCCTTGAGCCGGTTCTTCAGGTCGTCCGGGATGGTGATCTTCCCGTTCCCGCCGGGGGTGTGGACCGCGGAGGCGCTGGGAGCGGCGGCCGGGTCCTCCTCGGGGCCGCAGCCCGTGGCGGTCAGCGCCAGCGCCGCCGCGACGGCGGCCGACGCGAGCAACGGACGAATCGTTCGCATGTGAGTGATCCCCCTGGGACTTCGTGAGCCGAGCGCTCTTGCGGAAGCGCTCCTCGAACGCGGAACTTCGTACTGCGGAACTGCGCGCTCCGGCAGCGGCCGGGACGGCGCCGGGCGCCGGAGCGCGGCCCCCACTATGCCGGTGCCCTTGGGGACGGCGTGCGGCAGGGCGGCGGTTCCCCGGCGCGGGGATCTTCGAAATGCCCGTGATCCCCCGTAGATGTCGTCGTTGGTACGGGCGGGACGCGCGGCCCCGGCGCCCGGCTGCCGGCTGCCGGCGCGGCTCGGGGAGCCGGCCGCCGTGCCCCCCGCGTCGGTGGCGTACGCGGCCGGGGCCTCATGACCGGCGTCGAGCCGGTCGACGCCGCGTCCGGCCCGGTGACGCGCCCCGCCCGCCCCGGCCCCCGCGGAAGCCGTGCGGCGGGAGTGCCCGGGCCGGGGCCTCGTCGGTACGGCGGGGCCGCGCTCCGGTGCCGTACGGCTCCTGCCGCCGCCGGCGCTCACCGGCGAGCAGGCCGCTGCCGTCCCCGACCGCTTCGCCGACGCCCTCGCCACCGCCGAACGGGCCCTCCTCCGCCAGGGGTTGGCCCGGCCCGTCAACCCCGTGTGACCGGGGGCGGCCCGGTATCGCCCGTACGGGTGGCGCGCGACCGCTGCCCGGGGCGGCTGCGCCGGGGGAGTGGCCGGAAGCGGGCGGGGAAAACCCGAGGGGTGGTCCGGCTGTCGGTGCGGCGCCGTAGGGTGGACGGGCTATGACGAAGCCATCCCTCCCCGAGCTCCTCCACGCCGCCGTCACCGCCGTCGGCGGCACGGAAAGGCCAGGCCAGGTCGCCATGGCCGAGGCCGTCGCCCAGGCCGTCGACGACGGTACGCACCTGCTCGTCCAGGCCGGCACCGGCACCGGCAAGTCCCTCGGCTACCTGGTGCCCGCCCTGGCCCACGGGGACCGCGTCGTCGTGGCGACGGCCACGCTGGCCCTGCAGCGGCAGCTCGTCGAGCGGGACCTGCCCCGGACGGTGGAGGCGCTGCACCCGCTGCTGCGCCGCCGCCCGGAGTTCGCGATGCTGAAGGGCCGCTCCAACTACCTGTGCCTGCACCGGATCCACGAGGGCGTGCCGAAGGAAGAGGAGGACGGGCTGTTCGACCCGTTCGAGGCGGCCGCCCCGACCAGCAAGCTCGGGCAGGACCTGTTGCGCCTGCGGGACTGGTCGGACGAGACGGAGACGGGGGACCGGGACGACCTGACGCCGGGCGTCTCCGACCGGGCGTGGGCCCAGGTGTCCGTCTCGTCGCGCGAGTGCCTGGGGGCGAGCAAGTGCGCGTACGGAGCCGAGTGCTTCGCGGAGGCCGCGCGCGAGCGCGCCAAGCTCGCCGAGGTCGTGGTGACCAACCACGCGCTCCTCGCGATCGACGCCATCGAGGGCGCCCCGGTCCTGCCGCAGCACGAGGTGCTGATCGTCGACGAGGCGCACGAGCTGGTGTCCCGCGTGACCGGCGTCGCCACCGGTGAGCTCACGCCCGGCCAGGTCAACCGGGCGGTGCGGCGGGCGGCCAAGCTCGTCGACGAGAAGACCGCCGACCAGTTGCAGACCGCGGCGGAGGGGTTCGAGAAGCTGATGGAGCTGGCCCTGCCCGGCCGCCTCCAGGAGGTCCCCGAGGACCTGGCGTACGCGCTGATGGCCCTGCGGGACGCGGCACGCGCGACGATCACGGCGCTGGGCAACACGCGGGACCGCTCCGTCCAGGACGAGGACGCCGTCCGCAAGCAGGCCATGGCCTCCGTGGAGAACGTCCACGCGGTGGCGGAGCGCGTCGCGAACGGCTCCGAGTACGACGTGGTCTGGTACGAGCGGCACGACCGCTTCGGCGCTTCCCTGCGGGTGGCGCCGCTGTCCGTGTCGGGGCTGCTGCGCGACAAGCTGTTCGCGGACCGGTCGGTCGTCCTGACGTCCGCCACGCTGAAGCTGGGCGGGGACTTCAACGGGGTGGGGGCCTCGCTGGGGCTCGCCGCCGAGGGCGTCGAGGGCGAGGACCTCCCGGTGTGGAAGGGCATCGACGTCGGGTCGCCGTTCGACTACCCCAAGCAGGGCATCCTCTACGTGGCCCGCCACCTGGCGACGCCCGGGCGGGAGGGCAGCCGGACGGACATGATGGACGAGCTGGCGGAGCTGATCGAGGCCGCCGGGGGCCGGACGCTCGGCCTGTTCTCCTCCATGCGGGCGGCGCAGGCCGCCGCCGAGGAGCTGCGGGGCCGTCTGGACAAGCCCGTGCTGTTGCAGGGCGAGGACACGCTGGGCGAGCTGATCAAGGCGTTCGCCGGCGATCCGGAGACCTGCCTGTTCGGGACGCTCTCGCTGTGGCAGGGCGTCGACGTGCCGGGGCCGAACTGCCAGCTGGTGGTCATGGACCGCATTCCGTTCCCGCGCCCCGACGATCCGTTGATGAGCGCCCGCCAGAAGGCCGTGGAGGAGGCGGGGGGCAACGGCTTCATGGCCGTCGCCGCGACCCACGCGGCGCTGCTCATGGCGCAGGGCGCGGGCCGCCTGGTGAGGGCGACGGGCGACCGCGGCGTGGTGGCGGTCCTGGACCCGCGCCTGGCGAACGCCCGGTACGGGAGCTTCCTGCGCGCCTCGATGCCGGACTTCTGGTACACGACGGACCGCAACCAGGTCCGCCGCTCCCTGGCGGCCATCGACCGGGCGGCGAAGGCCGCGGTCTAGCCGGACACAGCAGGGCCCCGGGACCGGCGCAGAGGTCCCGGGGCCCGGTCGGGGGCGACGGAGTGTTCAGACCCGCCGCAGAACCGCCACCACCTTGCCGAGGATGGTCGCCTCGTCGCCGGGGATGGGCTGGTAGGCGGCATTGTGCGGAAGCAACCAGACATGGCCGTCCTCCCGCTTGAAGCGCTTGACCGTGGCCTCGCCGTCCAGCATGGCGGCCACGATGTCGCCGTTCTCCGCGACCGGCTGGCGACGGACCGTGACCCAGTCGCCGTCGCAGATCGCGGCCTCGATCATGGAGTCCCCCACGACCTTCAGCACGAACAGCTCGCCGTCGCCCACCAGTTGCCGGGGGAGGGGGAAGACGTCCTCGACCGACTCCTCGGCCAGGATCGGCCCGCCGGCGGCGATCCGGCCGACGAGCGGGACGTACGAGGCGGCGGGCTTGCCGGTCGTGTCCGCGGGCTGAGCGCTCGGCTGGTCGGAGCCCCGCACCTCGTACGCGCGCGGGCGGTGCGGGTCCCGCCGCAGGAAGCCCTTCCGCTCCAGGGCCATCAGCTGGTGCGCCACCGACGACGTGCTGGACAGGCCGACCGCTTGGCCGATCTCCCGCATCGACGGTGGGTACCCGCGTCGCTGCACGGAGTCGCGGATGACCTCGATGACCCTCCGCTGCCGGTCGGTGAGGCCCGAGCTGTCGGCCCGGATGCCGGGAGGTCGGCCGGGGAGCGAGCGCGTGGGCTTGGCGGGCTCGGGAGCCGTGCCCGCCTCGTTCATGGTCACGGCGTGTACCGGCTCGAATCGGCCCTGGGAGCGGCCCTGGGCGGTGATGGTGGCACTGTCTGCGGTGGTGGTCACGTCGGCCCCTCTCGAATGGTCTCCCTGGCTGGCACAACGGTAGTTGCTTTCGAAAGGTTGCGCCAAACACACGTTCGAGTGAAAAAAAGGGGAATGGCTTACATGTGCGTGTGCCTGGGTGTATGTGCGACCTTTCGCCACAGAGGCGATTCGGGTCATCACGGTATCGCCCACCGCCGCCCCGGCGGCGCACGCCCCGCTCCGCGCGGCGTGCCGCGCCGCCCGCCGGAAGCCCGCCGCCGGTCCCTTCTGTCGTGCCCCGGAGTCCTCGGGGGCCGGTCGTGCCGTAGGCTCGTCGCCGGCCCGGAAGACCGGCGCGCGGCGCGACACGCGCCACGCCGCGAATGAGGGTCGGGCCCTACATGTAGTGGTTGCATGGTCACAGGCACCCAGAAGTTGTGGTCCCCGTCCGTCGGGGCGATGGGCATCGCCTATGCTTGTGGCTGCTTCGAGGGGCCCCGGGAGGGCCCTCCGAGGCTGTTCAGTCGTGCTGTGAAGGAGGGTTGGGACCATGCACTGCCCCTTCTGCAGGCACCCCGACAGCCGTGTCGTCGACAGTCGCACCACCGACGACGGGACGTCCATCCGACGCCGCCGCCAGTGCCCCGACTGCTCCCGCCGTTTCACCACGGTGGAGACCTGCTCCCTCATGGTCGTGAAGCGGAGCGGGGTGACCGAGCCCTTCAGCCGGACCAAGGTCATCAACGGCGTGCGCAAGGCGTGCCAGGGGCGGCCCGTCACCGAGGACGCCCTCGCGCAGCTGGGCCAGCGGGTCGAGGAGGCCGTCCGGGCCACCGGCAGCGCGGAACTCACCACGCACGACGTCGGTCTCGCCATACTCGGTCCGCTGCAGGAACTCGACCTCGTCGCGTACCTGCGCTTCGCGTCCGTGTACCGCGCGTTCGACACGCTGGAGGACTTCGAGGCCGCCATCGCGGAACTGCGCGAGCGGCGGCCTCCCGCGGAGGAGCGCGGCACCGGTGCGGCCCCCGGGGTCCCGGTGCCCGCAGCCGCCGACTGAGCGGCCGGCCGGACCCCGCGGTCCGGCGACCGGCCGCCGAGGCGGCCAATCGACCTGCCACGGGCGTTACGAGCGGCGCCCGCGGCGACAGTACAGAGACCGTGCCTTGGGAAGATCTGGGCACATAAGGGCGTTTTTGCCCACATATGGGAGGCGGCATGACAGAGACGACGAGCGGCCCGGCACGAGGCTCCCGCGCCAAGGGGCCCAAGGCGGGCAAGGGCCTGCGCATCGAGCGCATCCACACGACCCCCGGCGTGCACCCGTACGACGAGGTCGCCTGGGAGCGCCGTGACGTCGTCATGACCAACTGGCGCGACGGCTCGGTCAACTTCGAGCAGCGCGGCGTGGAGTTCCCCGACTTCTGGTCGGTGAACGCGGTCAACATCGTCACCAGCAAGTACTTCCGGGGCGCCGTCGGCACCCCCCAGCGCGAGACGAGCCTGAAGCAGCTCATCGACCGCATCGTGAAGACCTACCGCAAGGCCGGCGAGGAGCACGGCTACTTCTCGTCGCCCGCCGACGCGGAGATCTTCGAGCACGAGCTCGCCCACGCCCTCCTGCACCAGATCTTCAGCTTCAACTCGCCGGTGTGGTTCAACGTCGGCACGCCGCAGCCCCAGCAGGTCTCCGCCTGCTTCATCCTGTCCGTCGACGACTCCATGGAGTCGATCCTCGACTGGTACAAGGAAGAGGGCATGATCTTCAAGGGCGGTTCCGGCGCCGGCCTGAACCTCTCCCGCATCCGCTCCTCCAAGGAGCTGCTGTCCTCCGGCGGAAACGCCTCCGGCCCGGTCTCCTTCATGCGCGGCGCCGACGCCTCCGCAGGAACGATCAAGTCCGGCGGTGCCACGCGCCGCGCGGCCAAGATGGTCATCCTGGACGTCGACCACCCCGACATCGAGGACTTCATCGAGACCAAGGTCAAGGAGGAGGAGAAGATCCGCGCCCTGCGCGACGCGGGCTTCGACATGGACCTGGGCGGCGACGACATCACGTCCGTCCAGTACCAGAACGCCAACAACTCGGTCCGCGTGAACGACGAGTTCATGAAGGCCGTGGAGACCGGCGGCACGTTCGGCCTGCGCGCCCGCATGACCGGCGAGGTCATCGAGGAGGTCGACGCCCGGTCGCTGTTCCGCAAGATGGCCCAGGCCGCCTGGGCCTGCGCCGACCCGGGCATCCAGTACGACGACACCATCAACCACTGGCACACCTGCCCCGAGTCCGGCCGCATCAACGGCTCGAACCCGTGCAGCGAGTACATGCACCTGGACAACACGTCCTGCAACCTGGCCTCGCTGAACCTGATGAAGTTCCTGAAGGACGACGGCAAGGGCCACCAGTCCTTCGACGTCGAGCGCTTCTCGAAGGTCGTCGAGCTGGTCATCACCGCGATGGACATCTCCATCTGCTTCGCGGACTTCCCGACCCAGAAGATCGGCGAGAACACCCGCGCCTTCCGTCAGCTCGGCATCGGCTACGCCAACCTCGGCGCCCTGCTCATGGCGACCGGCCACGCGTACGACTCCGACGGCGGCCGCGCCCTGGCCGGCGCGATCACCTCGCTGATGACCAGCACCTCGTACCGCCGCTCCGCCGAGCTGGCCGCGGTCGTCGGCCCGTACGACGGCTACGCCCGCAACGCCGAGGCGCACAAGCGCGTCATGAAGCAGCACGCCGACGCCAACACCACCGCCGTCCGCATGGACGACCTGGACACGCCGATCTGGGCCGCCGCCACGGAGGCCTGGCAGGACGTGCTCCGCCTCGGCGAGAAGAACGGCTTCCGCAACTCCCAGGCGTCCGTCATCGCCCCGACCGGCACGATCGGTCTCGCGATGTCCTGCGACACCACCGGCCTCGAGCCCGACCTCGCCCTGGTCAAGTTCAAGAAGCTGGTCGGCGGCGGCTCGATGCAGATCGTCAACGGCACGGTCCCGCAGGCCCTGCGCCGCCTGGGCTACCAGGAGGAGCAGATCGAGGCGATCGTCGCCCACATCGCCGAGCACGGCAACGTGATCGACGCCCCGGGCCTCAAGCAGGAGCACTACGAGGTCTTCGACTGCGCCATGGGCGAGCGCGCCATCTCCCCGATGGGCCACGTCCGCATGATGGCCGCGATCCAGCCGTGGATCTCCGGCGCGCTCTCCAAGACGGTCAACATGCCGGAGACGGCGACCGTCGAGGAGGTCGAGGAGATCTACTTCGAGGCGTGGAAGATGGGCGTCAAGGCGCTCGCGATCTACCGCGACAACTGCAAGGTCGGCCAGCCGCTCTCCGCCAAGAAGAAGGAGGAGAAGAAGGCCGAGGTCGAGCCCGCGAAGGTCGAGAAGGTCGTCGAGTACCGCCCGGTCCGCAAGCGCCTGCCGAAGGGCCGCCCGGGGATCACCACCTCCTTCACGGTCGGCGGCGCCGAGGGCTACATGACCGCCAACTCCTACCCGGACGACGGTCTCGGCGAGGTCTTCCTGAAGATGTCCAAGCAGGGTTCGACCCTCGCGGGCATGATGGACGCCTTCTCCATCGCCGTCTCGGTCGGCCTGCAGTACGGCGTGCCGCTGGAGACGTACGTCTCGAAGTTCACCAACATGCGCTTCGAGCCGGCCGGCATGACGGACGACCCGGACGTGCGGATGGCCCAGTCGATCGTCGACTACATCTTCCGCCGCCTGGCGCTGGACTTCCTGCCGTTCGAAACCCGCTCGGCGCTCGGCATCCACTCCGCCGAGGAGCGCCAGCGCCACCTGGAGACCGGTTCGTACGAGCCGGCCGAGGACGAGGTGGACGTCGAGGGCCTCGCCCAGTCCGCCCCGCTCCAGCAGGAGCCGAAGGCCGTCGCCCCCGCCCCGAAGGCGGAGACCCCGGCCCCCGCTCCGAAGCAGGCGCACACGTCCGCGGAGCTCGTCGAGATGCAGCTCGGCATCCAGGCCGACGCCCCGCTGTGCTTCTCCTGCGGCACGAAGATGCAGCGCGCCGGTTCCTGCTACATCTGCGAGGGCTGCGGCTCCACCAGCGGTTGCAGCTGACCCGGGACCGGGCCGCGTCGGACGTCACGTCCGGCGCGGCCCGCGCGGGCGGCTGACGCGCGATCCACCGAGGGGGACCGGCCGACGGCCGGTCCCCCTCGGCCGTACCCGTGACGGGTCGGAGTCACGGACGCCGTGCGCCCGCTCCGCCGGCGGGCGCGCCGGTCCGCGGCCCCCGCCAGCCTCCCGGTCCCTTACCGGGGGGTGCCCATCAGGCGGGTGAAGGCGTCCGGGTCGGAGTCGAAGCCGTGGACGGCGGGCCTGTACGTCCAGGTGCTCGGAGTCTCGCGGGTGAACTCCACGACGGTCGCCGAGGTGGCGTCCCGCACGGCGGTGAAGTCGTCGCGGAACAGCTCGTCGTAGCCCTCCTTGACGATCACGCCGGTGTTCGCCACGTCGCCGAAGGTGACCCGGCCGCCGCCCTGCTGGATGGCGACGCCCACCACCACGCGCGCGTAGGCGGGGGCGAGCCGGTCGAGCTCCAGCGTCATGGACTCGTCGATGCCCAGGCCCTGCCCCGTACGGCTGTCCCTGTTCAGCGTGATCGTGCCGTCCGGCGAACGGCTGTCGAAGTGGACCAGGTACGCCGGTGCGCCGGTCGGGTCCTGGGCGCCGTAGACGGCGGCGATGATGTCGAGGTCGTGGACCGGGCCGCCGCCGGTGCTCGGGTCCCACCTGAGGGCCACTTCGACCTTCTCGACACCCTTGTTGAGACTGCTCACAGCTTCCCCCTCTCCGGGTACCGGTGCCGCGGAGGGGCAACTCCCCTCCGCGCCGGATCCGTTGTCCATGGTGTCACGGAGCGTCAGTGGAGAATGCCATATGGGCCGGTTCCCCGCGCCGTACGATGGCGCGGTGCTGGTCAAGTGGACTCGCTGCACCGTGGTGGACCGTCGGGGGTTCGAGCGGGGGCAGCGGAAGTGGGCGGGACTGCTGGGGGAACCCGGCTTCCGGGGGCAGGGCGGCGGATGGAGCCGGCTGCGCCCCGGTGTGGCCCACGTCTTCTCCTTCTGGGAGAGCCGGCCCTTCTACGACTCCTTCATGGCGCGGTCACACGGCAGGCTGGCCGCCTCGCAGTCCGGCACCTTCAAGGACGCCCGGGTCAAGCTGTTCGACTACCGCTTCGACGTGAAGACCGGCTTCGAGCCGCGCTTCACCGACGCCGACGTCGTACGGGTCGCGCACAGCCGCATCCGCGAGGACCGGGTCGAGCACTACGCCCTGATGCAGGAGAAGGTGTGGAACCCCGCGATGGCCGGGTCCCCCGGCATGCTGCGCGGCCTGTTCGGGGAGGCCCCGGGCAACGAGTTCCTGGTCCTGTCGATGTGGCGGTCGGCGGCCGAGCACGGCAAGTACCGGGCCGAGCGGGTGGAGCGGCTCGCCCTGCGCGCCCAACTGGCGACGGACGTCGTCGCCCTGACCGGGGACGTCGTGGACCTCGACGCGGCCTGGACGGTGTGAGCGGGCCGGCGCCGCGGCGCGCGCCGGGCGTCAGCGGCCGGCGGCGGGGGAGGCCGGGCCCGCCGCCGTGTCCGTGTCGGCTTCCGTCGTGAACGCCCCCGCCCGCACCGCCGCGACGGCCGCCGCGGCCGCCTGGTCGGCCAGCGCCGCGTCGACCGGCTCCCGCGTGACGAACAGCCGGAGGAACAGCGGCGCCGACACGGCGCGCACCACCGCGCCCGCGTCCGTGCCGGCCGGTGCCTCGCCGCGTGCCACCGCGCGCTCGACGACGGCCTCGCAGCGCGCGAACCGCTCCGCGTAGAAGGCCCGCAGCGCATCGGCCGCGCGCTCCGACTGGAACGCCGCCGCGACGAAGGCCGTGGGCGCCGCGGCCGCCGCGGGGTCGGCGAAGGAGTCGCGCACCTCGCGCGCGAGGGCCCGCAGGTCGCCCTCCAGCGTCCCCGTGTCCGGCGGCGCCCAGCCGTCCTCGCCCGCGAGGTCCAGGGCGTCCGCCACCAGCCCTTCGACCCCGCCCCACCTGCGGTACAGCGTCGTCTTGTGCACGCCCGACCGCTCGGCCACGTACTCGACGGTGAGGCCCGGGTAGCCGTGCTCGGTCAGGCCCGTCAGCACGGCGTCGCGCACGGCCGCGCGGGTCCGCGCCGTACGGCCGCCGGGGCGGCGGGTGCCGGGTGGGGGAGTCCGCTGCTCCATGTCGCCAACCAATCGCCACTTCCGTTGCGTTAGACAGGATGAGTGTGTCACACTCTCGGTAACGCGACAAGAGTTGTGTTAATCCCTGCTCGTCCTCCGTCCGCCGGTCATGGAGGTGGCCTTTGCCCACGCAGATCTCCCTTCACCACGTGACCAGGTCCCGCGGCGAGCGACTGCTGCTCGACGACGTCTCCCTCACCGTGCGCCCCGGCGAGCGGGTCGGCATCGTCGGGGAGAACGGCGCGGGCAAGTCCACGCTGCTGCACCTCCTGGCCGGTGCGGAGGCCCCCGACGACGGCGAGGTGATCACCGTCGCCGAGGGCGGCGCCGGCCTGCTCACCCAGACCCCCCGGCTCCCGCCGGACCGCACGGTCGGGGAGGCCGTCGACGCGGCCCTGCGCGAACTGCGGGCCATGGAGTCCCGCCTCCGCGACCTCGAAGCGGCCCTCGGCGACGCGGACGACACCGCCCTCACCGCGTACGGCGAGCTGCTCACCGCGTACGAACTGCGCGGCGGGTACGAGGCGGACGCCCGGATCGACAAGGCCCTGCACGGCGTCGGCCTGGCCGGTGTCGGCCGGGACCGGCTCCTCGGCAGCCTCTCCGGCGGCGAGCAGGCCCGCCTGGGCCTCGCCTGCCTGATCGCCGCCGCGCCCGAGGTGATGCTGCTCGACGAGCCCACCAACCACCTGGACGAGAAGGCCCTCTCCTGGCTGGAGGACGCCCTCCTCGCGCACCGCGGCACGGTCGTCGCCGTGTCCCACGACCGGACCTTCCTGGAGCGCGTCGCCACCACCGTGCTCGACGTGGACGCCGACCGCCGCACCGTCGTGCGCCACGGCAACGGCTACGCCGGCTACCGGGAGGAGCGCGCCGCCGCCCGCCGCCGCTGGGAGCAGGCGTACGCCGACTGGCGCGACGAGACCGCCCGGCTGGAGGCGTACGCCGCCACCACCGCCCACGGCGTCGCCGCCGGCCGCGCGATCAGGGACAACAACAAGATGGCCTACGACCGCGCGGCCGGACGCGTCCAGGCGTCGGTCTCCGGACGCGTCCGCGCCGCGCGCGAACGGCTGCGCCGCCTCCACGAGGACCCCGTGCCACCGCCCCCGCGGCCCCTCGCCTTCACCGCCCGGCCCCTCACCGGCACGGTCGACGGCGACCTGGTGACCCTCGTGGACGTACGCGTGGGAGACCGGCTCGCCGTCGACCGCCTCACCGTCGCGGCGGGGGAGAAGCTGCTGGTCCACGGCGACAACGGCGCCGGGAAGACCACCCTGCTCCGCGTCATGGCCGGACTGCTCACCCCGGACAGCGGCTCCGTCACCCGGCGCGGCGCCATCGGGTTCCTCGCCCAGGAGATACCCGTCAGCCGCCCGGCGGAGCGGCTGCGCACCGCGTTCGGCCGCGGCCTGGCGGGCACCGAGGACGAGAAGGAGGGGCTCCTCCTGTCGTACGGACTGTTCCGCCCCCGGGACCTCGACACGCCCGTGGGCTCCCTCTCCGCCGGACAGCGCCGCCGCCTCGCCCTCGCCCGGCTCCTCGCCCGCCCCGCCGATCTGCTGCTCCTCGACGAACCCGCCAACCACCTCGCGCCCGACCTGGTGGAGGAGGTGGAGGAGGCCCTCGACCGCTGGACCGGCGCCCTCGTCGTCGTCTCCCACGACCGGCTGCTCCGCCGCCGCTTCACCGGCCGCACCCGGCGGCTGGAGGCCGGACGCCTCGTCCGCTGAGCCCGGAGCGGAGAGGCACCACCGGATAGAGTGGCCGGGCGATGACCGCTGACTTCTCTCCCGACCGGCGCTTCGAACGCGCTCTCGCCAGCCTCCGCGGACTGGCCGTGGGGGACGCCCTGGGCTCCCAGTTCTTCGTCCCCGCCCACTACCCCCTGCTGAAGCGGTGCGAGCTGCCGCCCGACCCCTGGCAGTGGACCGACGACACGGAGATGGCCTGCTCCGTCCTGGCCGTCCTCGCCGGACACGGCCGTATCGACCAGGACGCGCTCGCCCGGTCCTTCGCAGTGCACCACGACTTCGACCGGGGCTACGGTCCCGCCGTCAACCGCATGCTCCGGCTGGTCAGGGAGGGCGGCGACTGGCGCGAACTCGCCGCGGACCTCTTCCAGGGCCAGGGCTCGTGGGGCAACGGCGCGGCCATGCGGATCGCACCCCTCGGGGCCTGGTACGCCGACGACCCCGAACAGGCCACCCACCAGGCGGAGATCTCCTCCTACACCACGCACCAGCACCGGGAGGCGGTCGTCGGCTGCATGGCGGTCGCGGCGGCCGCCGCACTCGCCGCGGCGCCGCAGGGACCGCCCAAGGCCACCGACTTCCTCGACGCCGTCGTCGCCCTGGTGCCGCGCAGCGCCGTCGGCGCCGGACTGCGGCGCGCCCGCGACATGCTCGACTACGACGACACGCAGACGGTCGCCGCCGTCCTCGGCTGCGGCCGGCGGACCAGCGCCCACGACACCGTGCCGTTCGCCCTGTGGTCCGCGGCCCGCTCCCTCGACGACTACGAGCGGGCCTTCTGGACGACCGCGCAGGCCGGTGGTGACGTCGACACGACGTGTGCCATCGTCGGCGGTGTGGTCGCCGCCACATCGGCCGGTGCGCCGCCCGCCGACTGGCTGGCCCGCACCGAGGACCTCCCCGACTGGGTGCCGACCGGTCCCGGCTACTGACGCCCCGCCCCGCGCCCGCGCGCACCGCCCGCCCCACCCGTTCCCGCCCAGGTCAGACGGCCGCCCGGCGGCTTCCCCGGCGCGCCCGTGGCGGTGCCGGGAAGACGGCGGCGAGCCCCGCCCCGCCGCCGTCCCGCCACCGCCGCGCCCTCCACCGCCCCGGTCCGCCGGGCCGTCCCCGGGAGGAGGAGGGCACCGGATGCCCCTCCGGGTGTCGCGGGAGGGGACGGGCGGCGTAACCTGTCAGGCGCCATGCCGTACGAACCACCCACACACACCGTCGAGCGCTCGATCCGAGCGACAACCGGCGCCAAGGTCATCGCCGGAGTCGACGAAGTCGGCCGCGGTGCGTGGGCGGGGCCCGTCACGGTCTGTGCCGCCGTCACCGGACTGCGCCGGCCCCCGGCCGGACTCACCGACTCCAAGCTCATCACCCCCAGGCGCCGGGCCGAGTTGGCCGCGGAGTTGGAACGGTGGGTCACGGCCCACGCCCTGGGACACGCCTCGCCCGAGGAGATCGACGAGCACGGGATGACGGCGGCGCTGCGGCTGGCCGCCGTACGCGCGCTGGACGCGCTCCCGGTGCGTCCCGACGCGGTCATCCTCGACGGCAAGCACGACTACCTGGGAGACCCCTGGCAGGTCCGTACGGTGATCAAGGGCGACCGGTCCTGTGTCGCCGTGGCGGCGGCGTCGGTGATCGCCAAGGTGCGACGGGACGCGATGATGGCCGAACTGGAGTCGCAGGACGACACGTATGCGCCGTTCGCGTTCGCGGCCAACGCGGGTTACCCCTCGCCGGTGCACAGGGCCGCGCTCGCCGAGCTGGGTCCCACCCCGCACCACCGCATGACCTGGGCGTACCTGGATGCGCTGCCCCGGTGGCGGCACTTGAGGAAGGTCCGTGTGCCCGCGGAGACGACCGAACTGGAAGGCGGGGGCCAGCTCGGCTTCGACTTCTGACCGGTCACCAGGTGCGCGGCCGTACCGCCGGACCGCGCATACCAGCCACCCGCCGATGCCACTCGCACCGGCGTTTGATAAACATCCGATTATGCCTCTCACCCCCGAGGAGCCTCAGATTCACGAGAGTGCCCAGGGTCCCCGCGCCACGCCGGCCGCAGGCCGCCCCGCGCCGACCCCCAGACCCGTACCCGGCCCGCGTACCGCGGCCTCACCCCGCCCCGGTCGTCCGGGTGCCGGACCGGTCAGGCCCACGCCGCCGGTGCCGCGCCCGCACACCGCGGGCGGACAGCCGGCCCGCCGGCCGGAGAATCGTTCCGGGGGGTCCCGGAACGAACCTCAGGTCCAGCTGATCCCGGCTCCGCCGGCCGGTGCCCTCGACGCCGCCGAGGAGGCGGTCGACCTCCTGCTGGAGAACGGCCGCGCCCCCGGCGACATCCTGGTGCTCACCACCGGTGAGAAGCACCCGTGGGCGGCGCACGAGCTGTCGTTCGGCGAGGCCTCCTACTGGGCCCAGCACGACGCCGGTGACGACGTGTTCTTCGCCGACGCCTCCGCCGTGGACCGCGCTTCGGCCCGGCCCGTGGTGGTCGTCGCGGTCAACGGCGGCGACGACGCCGCCACCGCCCGGGCCCTGCCCGCCGCGATGAACCGCGCCGGTGCGCTGCTCATCGTCTGCGGCGATCCGAAGCGGATCAACACCGTGCTCGGCACCGCCCTCTGACGGAGGCTCACTCCACGGCCGGACGGCACCGCCGTCCGGCCCGGTGAGCCCCTGGCGGACCCGGTGAGCCCCGTCCGGGTCGGTGCGGGAGGCTAGCGTGCCGCCGTCCGGCGCAGGGCCTCGGCGGCACCGCTCGCCCTGCGCGGCGCGGACGGCCCCTCGTCCGCGCCGGCGTCCGACAGGTCGGTCGGCGGTGATGCCGCGTGCGGGCTCCGGCCTCCGCGGCCCTCGCCCAGCACCTGCCAGCCGTCGCCGGTCAGGGTGATGTACGCGCCGCAGCGGAGCCCGTGGAGCGTGCAGGCGTCCCGCAGGCCCCACATCCACGCCCCGTCCTCCTCCGTCCAGCGCGCGTCGCCCTCCCGGCAGTAGAGCAGGACGGCCGTACGCACCGGGGTGCGGCGCCGCAGATCGTGCGGGATCACCCGGCGCAGGTGCGCGAGCAGCGCGTTGCGGAAGTCCCACCCGTCCGCCGGCAGCGGCCCCGGCGTGAACGAAGCGCTGGCGATGAGCCGTTCCTCGTGGTCGAGGACGGCGACCACGGCGCTCCCCGGCCGCGGCCGGTGACGGGCGTGCAGTCCCGTGACGACGTCACGGGGGTTGCGCAGCAAGGGAATCCCGGCCGCCGCCCACTCGGCGGGCTCGAGCATACGGGCGAGACGGCTGGCGGAACCGGCCGGCGAGGTCAGCGAACTGGCTGCGGACGGAGCGAATCCGAAGGTCACGGTCCTCCCTTCGCATACGCGCCCACAGAGCGGGCAGGGGTCGGGTGAGGGCCCGCCGCGGCACGGCCCTCCCGGACTGCGAACGGACCGTGCAGGGGCGGATCCCAATTCTCGCTGGCCGCACGGGTGGGCGGCAACGAGCAATTGCGGCGCCTGCCGGGTATGGGATGTTATGACCCACAATTCCCGGCCGTGACGCTCCTTCCCACCGTCACGGGTCGGCCCGTGACCGCGAGGACCAGCGGAAACACCTCCGCCGTTCCCGCCGGGCGGGGCGACCGCGCCGGCCACGGCCGGTGTCCGGCCGCTGCCGGAGGAGCCGTCGACCGGAGCAGCCGCGGGGCCCCCGGCGGCAGCCGACCGGCGGGTCCGGGCGGAACCGCCGACGCCCCGCGCGCACCAGGGGCACGCCGCGCGCCGCCGACCCGAGAGGTTCCACCCCCAGCCCCCCAGACCCTGCGTCGGCCCGTTCCGCCCCTCCGCATCGAGGACCCCGCCCGCCGCCCCGGCCCGGACGTGCCGCCGCCCGACCGGAGGCTCCGGCGCGGGCGGCCCCCGGCCGTGGACGCCCCGGTCGCCCGGCCGCTCGGGCCGCACGACGGGAAAGGCGTACGCACTCCCCGCAGAAACAGACCCTGACCTGCGCGGACGCCATGATCGCGAGTGATCGCGGCCGGGCACTCCGCCCTGGTCGCGATCGGCGTGAGGCCAGGGCGCCCTTCCGCGATCCGACCGTCACACCGGGTGAAGTGGCCGTTCGTCCTCGCCATCGGGTTGCATGGGGGCATGGACAACCTGGAGCTCCGCACCGAAGCCGACGCCATCCTCGCCGAGCTCGTCGGTGATCCGGGGGGTTCGGCGCGGTTGCGGGAGGACCAGTGGCAGGCGGTGGCGGCCCTGGTGGAGGAGCGCCGGCGCGCGCTGGTGGTGCAGCGCACCGGGTGGGGCAAGTCGGCGGTGTACTTCGTCGCCACCGCCCTGCTGCGCCGGCGCGGCTCCGGCCCGACGGTGATCGTCTCGCCGCTGCTGGCGCTGATGCGCAACCAGGTCGAGTCGGCGGCGCGGGCCGGTATCCGGGCGCGCACCATCAACTCGGCCAACCCGGAGGAGTGGGACACGATCCACGAGGAGGTCGAGCGCGGCGAGACCGACGTCCTCCTCGTCAGTCCGGAGCGCCTCAACTCCGTGGACTTCCGCGAGCAGATGCTGCCCAAGCTCGCGGCCACGACCGGCCTGCTGGTGGTCGACGAGGCGCACTGCATCTCCGACTGGGGCCACGACTTCCGCCCCGACTACCGCCGGCTGCGGGCGATGCTCGCCGAGCTGGCGCCCGGCGTGCCGGTGCTGGCCACCACCGCGACCGCCAACGCGCGGGTCACAGCCGACGTGGCCGAGCAGTTGGGCACCGGCGCCGGCGAGGCCCTGGTGCTGCGCGGCCCGCTGGAGAGGGAGAGCCTGCGGCTGGGCGTGGTGCGGCTGCCGGACGCCGCGCACCGCCTGGCCTGGCTCGCCGAGCACCTGGACGAGCTGCCGGGCTCCGGGATCGTCTACGCCCTCACGGTCGCCGCCGCCGAGGAGGGGACCGCCTTCCTGCGGCAGCGCGGCTTCGCGGTGGCCTCCTACACGGGACGCACGGAGAACGCCGACCGGCTGCAGGCCGAGGCCGACCTGCTGGAGAACCGGGTCAAGGCGCTGGTGGCGACCTCGGCGCTCGGGATGGGCTTCGACAAGCCGGACCTGGGCTTCGTGGTGCACCTCGGCTCGCCGTCCTCGCCGATCGCCTACTACCAGCAGGTGGGACGTGCGGGGCGCGGGGTGGCCCACGCCGACGTGCTGCTGCTGCCGGGCAAGGAGGACGAGGCCATCTGGCGTTACTTCGCCGACACCGCCTTCCCTCCCGAGGCGCAGGTCCGCCAGACCCTCGCCGCCCTCGCCGACGCGGGACGGCCGCTGTCCGTACCGGCCCTGGAAGCGGCGGTCGACCTCCGGCGCACCCGCCTGGAGACCATGCTCAAGGTGCTCGACGTGGACGGCGCGGTCAAGCGGGTGAAGGGCGGCTGGATCTCCACCGGCGAACCGTGGGTCTACGACTCCGAGCGGTACGCCCGGGTCGCTCGGCAGCGGGCCGCCGAGCAGCAGGCCATGCGCGACTACGTGAGCACGGACCGGTGCCGGATGGAGTTCCTGCGCCGGCAGCTGGACGACGAGGAGGCGGCCCCGTGCGGCCGCTGCGACAACTGCGCGGGTGCCTGGGCCGACCCCTCCGTCTCGGCGGAGACGTTGACGGGCGCGGTGAAGGAGCTGGACCGCCCGGGGGTGGAGGTCGAGCCGCGCCGCATGTGGCCGACGGGGATGCCCGCGCTGGGCGTCGACCTCAAGGGGCGCATCCCGGCCAAGGAGCAGTGCTCCACCGGGCGCGCCCTGGGACGGCTCTCGGACATCGGCTGGGGCAACCGGCTGCGCCCGCTGCTGGCCGAGAACGCGCCCGACGGGTCGGTCCCCGACGACGTCCTGCGGGCCGCGGTGGCGGTCCTCGCCGACTGGGCCCGCTCCCCGGGCGGCTGGGCGCCGAACGTCCCGGACGCCTCCGCCCGGCCGGTCGGAGTCGTCGCCGTACCGTCCCTGACCCGCCCGCAGCTGGTCGGTACCCTCGCCCGGGGCATCGCGGAGGTCGGCCGCCTCCCCTACCTGGGCGCCCTGGCGTACACCGGGCCGGACGGCGCGCACGCGGCACGCCGCAGCAACTCCGCCCAGCGCCTCAGGGCGCTGTCCGGCGCCTTCGCCGTCCCCGAGGACCTGGCCGCCGCCCTGGCCCGCACTCCCGGCCCCGTCCTGCTCGTCGACGACCACACCGACTCCGGCTGGACCCTCGCGGTCGCCGCCCGCCTCCTCCGCCGGGCGGGCAGCGACCAGGTCCTCCCGCTGGTCCTCGCCACGACGGGCTGAACCCCTCCGCCCCCGCGTGCGACCGCTCGCCGTCCCGGCGGCGGTCTCGTACGGCCCTCCCGTGGGCCCCGCCGCGGGGACGTTCCGTGCTCGGCTCAGCAGGGGCGCGGAACGGGCCGGACGGGCGCGCGCCGTCGCGCTCGGGGACGGCCGACGACGCTCAGGACCGTCCGGCGATGTCACGGGACGATCGGAGACGCTACGGGGCGAGCGGATCACGGCCCCCGGTTCGTGCCCCGAGCCCGCGTCCAGGACGGGTACCGCCCGCCACGCGCTCCGGCTTGCCGGGTCCTCGGGCGCGTGCGCGACGACGACGTGGCGGTGGGGTGCCATGACCAGCCACCTGTCGGGGAGGGCGGCCACGTACGCCCGGTGCGCGGACCGGGGGACACGCCGTCGCCCCGAGGGGGTAGGCCACCAGCCGTGGAGGCTCCGGGTCCTCGGCCAGGAACACCGCCGCGGGCCGCGGGTCCCGGTCGTTCGTGTGCTTCATACCCCACAGGGAACAACAGGGCACCGACAACGGGCGAACGGGCCGCCGCACCTGTGGACAACGGTTATCCACAGGGGTCGACGGATCGGTGGGAGGGCGGGACCGTCGAGCCATGAACGCACACAACGACCCCACCGGTCCCCAGAGCGCCTCCGCGTCCGGCGGCGCGCTGCCCGTCAGCACCACGGGGTTCACCGACGAACCCCGGATCACCCTGCGCGGCCCCGCCGAACTGGCCGACGCGCTTCCCTACACACTCGGCTTCCATCCGACCGACTCCGTGGTTCTGCTCGCCCTGCACGGCGAGCGCGGCCGCTTCGGCGGGCGGCTCAGGCTGGGCATCCCGAGCTCGCCCCGCGAATGGGCGCCCGTCGCCGAGCAGCTCGCCGAGTGCCTCGTCGAGGGGTGCGAGCGACGCGGCGCCCGCCCGGACGGCGTCGTCGTCTTCCTCTGCCAGGACCCCGCCGAGGGCGAGAGCGGCAGAAGGGTGATGGAGCGGCTGCGGCCCTTCGCCCAGAAGCTGCGCACGGCGTGCGGAGCCCTCGACGTCCCCGTGTACGAGGCGCTGTGCCTCTCCGACGGCAGGTTCTGGTCGTACTGCTGCCCCGACAGCGACTGCTGCCCGCCCGACGGCACCGCCCTCGCCCCGCCCGGCACCTCGGTCATGGCGGCGGCCGCCGCCTACGCCGGCATCCACGTCCGCGGCTCGCTGCGCGACATGGAGGCCAGGCTCAGGCCCCGCACGGCCCGCGCCACCGTGGCCGAGCAGGAGCGCGCACTGGACACCGCCAGCGCCGCACTCGTCCGCCGCATCCTCGACACCGAGGCGCGCAAGGACGTACGGGACGACACGATCCGGCTGGCGCGGCGGCTCGTCGACCGGCTCGCCGAGCATCCGCCCCTCGCCGACCAGGACACCTC
This sequence comes from Streptomyces sp. NPDC045287, assembly GCF_056432325.1. Classification (NCBI taxonomy): domain Bacteria; kingdom Bacillati; phylum Actinomycetota; class Actinomycetes; order Kitasatosporales; family Streptomycetaceae; genus Streptomyces; species Streptomyces sp. NPDC045287. The sequence goes on along the minus strand of NZ_JBWKJG010000005.1, from coordinate 325,206 downwards.
GGACACCAGGGACGACGCGCTGATCACCCACGAGGAGGCCGCCGAACTGATCGTCGGCCTGCAGGACCGCCGCACCCGGGACCGCGCCGCCGAGTGGATGGAAGGTTCCGAGGCGGACCACGCGCTCCGCCTCTGGCGCGCCCTGGCCCGCCGCTGCGTCGGCGTCTACGGCGAACACGCCGCCGCGCCCCTCACCCTCGCCGGATGGGTCTCCTGGTCGACCGCCGACGAGCCCGCCGCCCGTGTCGCGTTGGGCCTGGCGCTCGAAGCCGACCCCGAGTACGTCTTCGCCCGGCTGCTGCACCAGGCGTGCAACGAGCAACTGGACCCGGAGACGCTCCGCGAGTGCCTGCGCGGCGAGCGCGACGCCCGTACGAAGGCCGAGGCCCGGCGCGGGTCCGGTACGCGGCCGGCCGGGCGGGGAACGGGAGCGCGCGGGGTACGGCGCCGGCTGCGCGCCCGGGTCGGCAGGCCCCGGGGCACCGCTCAGGGCGCCCCGGCCACGGGCCCCGGCCCCGTCCGCCCCGCCGATGCGGCCGGCCCCGGCACCGGGACGCGCGCGGACCGGCGCACCGGCCTCCGGGAGCCGTGCGGCACGCGTGAGGGCGGCCCGTCCGGCGCCGCGGAAGCGGACGGGAGCGATCGGGGGAGCGCCCGATGACAGCCGTGACCCCCGCCCCGGTACGGCCGTTCACGAGGGTGGCGGAGTCGCCCGACCCGTGCCGCCGTACCTCCAGCGGCTGTCCGGAGCGCACAGAAGGCTCAGCAGACGACCCATGGACCCCACCGTCCCCACCCCGGCCTCCCACCAGGCCGCGTCCGCACCCGGCCGGGCCCCCCGGGAGCGGACTCGGCACCCCTCCGCCGCCGGCCACGTCCCCCCGCCCGGCGGACGCCCCGGCGAACTGCCGCCCGTGCACCACGCCCTCGTCTGCGTCGCCCTCCCCGGACTGGCCGTCTCGGCCGGACACGGCCAGCTCACCGGGCAGGGCCTGGAAGGCGTCTACCAGTCCGGGCGCCGTCTGCTCTCCCGCTGCCGGCTACGGGTCTTCGGCCACGACCCGCTCACGGTCCAGGGCCGGCTCGCCTCGGCCGGCCGGGCCCGGTTCGTCGCCGTCGTCCGCACCCCGGCCGACCCCGGCCCCGACCCGGGTGTCGCCGTCGAACGCTCACGGGACGCCGACGGCTCCGAACGGATCACGCTGCGCAACACGACGGCCCACCCGCTCCGCCTCCCCGTGGAGCTGTCCCTCGGCACGGACCTCGCCGCGCTCGGCGCCGTCGTCTCCGGCCGGCCCGGGCCCGAGCTCCCGGCCACCGTCCACGGCTCGGGACTCCACTGGACGGCACCCGACGGCACCCGGGCCGCCGTCACGGCCGACCCCCCGCCCCAGGACGCCCTCGCGTCGGCCGGACTCCTGCGCTGGGAGCTGGACGTCGCCCCCGGCGCCGCCCGCACCATCGCCCTGTCCGTCCGCGGGGGACGCCCCCTCAGGCCGGCGGGCCGCGCCGGTGGCCCGCACCTCCCGGACGCCCGCGCCGAAGCCGACGACCCGCGGGTCGGAAAGTTCCTCAAGACCGCCCTCGACGACCTGCGCGGCCTGCTCGTCCGCGACCCCGCACACCCGTCCGACCTCCACCTGGCGGCGGGCGTGCCGTGGCGGACGGGTCCCGCACCGGCCGAGGCCCTCTGGGCCGCCCGTATGCTCCTCCCCCTCGGGACCCGGCTCGCCGCCGACACCTTGCGCGGTGTCGCCCGCTCGCTGGAGGCCGGACCCGGAGCGGCCGGGCACGTCCCCGGGCCGCTCCGCGACGCGGGCCCCCACCTGCCGCCCGCCTGCACCGGTGTGGAGGCCACCCTCGCCTTTCCGGCCGTACTCGCCGAGGCCCGCCTCTGGGGGCTTCCCGAGCAGGACCTCGCGGCGCTGCTGCCCACCGCCGAGCGCTGCCTTGACTGGCTGCGCACCGCCGTGGACGACGAGGGGCTGGTGGCCGAGCCCGGCCCCGACGGCCCCGTCCGGCGCGCCGAGACGCAGGCCCACGGCCACCGGGCCGCCCTGCTCGGTGCCGAGCTCCTGGAGGCGTGCGACCGGCCCGGCGCCGACGAGTGGCGCGACCGGGCGCGGGCCATGCGGCGCCGGTTCCGGCAGGACTTCTGGCTGGACGACCCCGCGGGCGGCCGGCCCGCGGCCGCCCTCACCGCGGACGGCCGACGCCTGCCGCACCTGGGCGGTGCCATGGCACACCTGCTCGACACCGGTCTGCTCGGAGCCGGCCGCCACGCCGACGGGCTGCTCGATGAGGTGCGGGCCGAGCAGGTGGCCAGACTGCTCGGCAGCCCGGCGCTGGACACCGGCTGGGGCCTGCGCAGCCTCGGCGCCAAGGAGCTCGGGCACAATCCGTTCGGGCACCGGGCCGGGGCGGTCCGCGTCCACGAGACGGCCGTCGCCGTGTCGGGGCTCGCCGCCATCGGGCGGGAGAAGGAAGCGTCCGGGTTGCTGCGCGGTCTGCTGGACGCCGCGGACGCCTTCGCGTACCGGCTGCCCGAGATGTACGCGGGGGTGCAGCGGACCGAGGACGGCGTTCCGGTGCCGCACCCCTCGGCGTGCCGCCCCGCCGCCGTGGCCGCGGCCGCCGCCGTCCACGTCCTCACCGCTCTCGTGGGCATCCGCCCCGACGCCCCGGCCCGCACGGTCGCGCTGCACCCGGTACGCTGCGCCCCCTTGGGGGCGGTCCGGCTCTCCGGGCTCAGCGTCGCGGGGCAGCCGTTCGCGGCGCGCGTGAGCAGGCTGGGCCTCGGCATGGTCGAGGAGGCCGCCGACGGACTTCAGTTGGGGGTGTGACCACATGCGGACCGCTGCCGGGGAGCGGGCGGAGGGACGAGCGGACGGGCGAACGGGCGGAAACGCGCCGGACGCCGAGGCCGGGGGTCGCGGCGAGCGTGTTTATCGTCAGGAAGACGACTATGATCGCGGCATGTCCCCCTACGACCCTTCGGCCTATCCGCCCTTCGCCGTGACCGTCGACCTGGTCGTCCTCACCGTGCGCCGCCACGCCCTGTGCGCACTGGTCGTCCGGCGCGGAGAGCCGCCGTTCCAGGGCCGCTGGGCGCTGCCCGGGGGATTCGTACGGGCCGACGAGGACCTCGGCGCCGCCGCGGCGCGGGAGCTGGCCGAGGAGACCGGGCTGTGCGCGCACGACCCGGGGGACCCGACGCCCGCGCCCGGTGCCGGCGCCCATCTGGAGCAGCTCGCCACCTACGGCGACCCGGAACGGGATCCCCGCATGCGGGTCGTCAGCGTCGCGCACCTCGCCCTCGCGCCCGATCTGCCCGCGCCCCGGCCGGGCGGCGACGCCAACAGCGTCCGCTGGGCGCCCGTCGAGGAACTGCTCAGCCCCGATGCGGGCTTCGGTGGCGACGAGCCGCCCCTGCCGCTCGCGTTCGACCACGCGCGGATCCTCGCGGACGGCGTCGAGCGCGCCCGCTCCAAGATCGAGTACTCCTCGCTGGCCACGGCCTTCTGTCCGCCGGAGTTCACGGTCGGCGAGTTGCGGCGGGTGTACGAGGCGGTGTGGGGCGTGGCGCTCGACCCGCGCAACTTCCACCGGAAGGTGACCGGGACGCCGGGTTTCCTGGTGCCCGCAGGCGGCACCACCACCCGCCAGGGCGGCCGTCCGGCGCAGCTGTTCCGTGCGGGCGGTGCCACGCTGCTCAATCCGCCGATGCTCCGCCCCGAAGTCTGAGGCACCTCCCGCGGGTGGCACCGGGATCCGGCGCCCCGCGGCCCCCACCCTGCACGGAAAGTCCGAAATGCCGGGTTATCGTGCTGCGGTACCCGCCCTGCCGCCGAGCGGTCTCACCTACCGCGAGAGAAGCGATGCTCCAGGCAATCGGACTCACCAGTACGCCGCGCCGGAACCGCCCACCCGCCGTGGACGACCTCACCTTCGAGGCGAGGCCCGGGCAGGTCACCGCCCTCCTCGGCCCCGCCGGAGCGGGCAAGACCACCGCCCTGCGCCTGATGCTCGGCCTCGAACGGGGCCGGGGCGTCACCTACTTCCGCGGCCGGCCCCTCCGCCGCGTCGCCCACCCGCCGCGCGAGGTCGGCGCCCTCCTCGGCGACGTGCCCGGGCACCCCGCGCGCACCGTGCGCGGCCAGCTCAGGATGGTCTGCGCCGTCGCGGGCGTCCCCGCATCCCGCGCCGACGACCTGATCCACACCGTCGGCCTCGAAGAGTTCGCCGACCAGCGGCTCGGCGCCCTCTCCCGCGGCGTGGACCGCCGACTCGGCATCGCCGCGGCCCTGTTGGGCGACCCGCACGCGCTGGTCCTGGACGAGCCGGCCGCCGGGCTCCCGCCCCACGAGGCCGCCTGGCTGTACGGCGTGCTGCGCGCCCATGCCGCCCGGGGCGGCACCGTCCTGTACACCACCGCCGACCCCAAGGCGGCCGCCCGCACCGCCGACCGCGTCGTCGCCATCCGGGCCGGGCGCCTCGTCGCCGACCAGGACGCCGCCGCCTTCGCCCGTACGCGGCTCCGCCCCCGCGTCGCCGTCCGCACTCCGCACGCCGCCCGCCTCGCCGCGCAGCTCATCCGCGAGGCCCGGGCCGCCCGCCGCTCCGTCGAGGCCGTCACCGAGCGGGGCAACCGGCTGTACGTGTACGGCAGCGACTGCGCCGAAGTCGGCGAGACCGCCTTCCGCCACGGCATCCTCCTCCACCGCCTCGCCGAGGAGACCGGCCCCGGCCCCGAGCCGGAACCCGCCACCGACCTCCAGCCCGCCGACCTCCAGCCCACTGAGCCGCACCACTCCGGGCTCCAGCCTTCCGAGTTCTGGTCCACCGGGCCGCAGCTCTTCGACTCCCAGTCCACCGGACCGCAGTCCACCGGGCCCCAGCTCCCCGAACCCCGGCCCACCGAACCGCAGCAGCCCACCGGACCCCAGCCCACCGGACCGCAGCAGCCCGTCGAACCCCGGACCACCGAACCCCGGCCCACCGAACCGCAGGCGGCCGGCGCCGGGCTCCGGGCCGCCGTCCGCGCCACCCCGGGCCACCCCACCCCCGCCCCCCGCGCGGCACGGCGGCGCGGTGGGAGACGGCGCCGGGGGCCGCTGCGGCCCTTCCGCTACGAGCTGCGGCGCCTCACGGGAGTGCCCTCGACGGCGATCGCGCTCGGCGGCGCCGTCGCCTGCTCCGCCGTGCTCGCCGTCCTGCTGGGACGCCACGCCGCCACGCCGCCGCCCGTCGCCGTCGCCGCCTGGCCGGAGCTGCTGCCACTGCCGCCCGCCGCGCTCGGGGCCGGACTCGTCGGTGCCTTCTCGTTCGGCGACGAGTACCGCCATCCCGTGCTCCCCGCCTCCCCGGGTGCCACCCCCCGCCAGCTCGGCCTGGTGCTGGCCAAGCTCGTCGTCACGGCCGCCACCGCGCTGCTGCTCGCCGTCGCCGTGGCCGTCGTCGACCTGGAGGCGCTGCGACTCGTCTACGGTGGTTCGTTGATCCCCGTTCCGGGCAACTGGCCGACTCTGTGCGTCAGTTGGATCGCCCTCGTCGTCGGATGCGCCTGGGCCGGTCTGCTGGCGGCCGGGGTGTTCCGGGCCGCCGCCGCGGGGATCGCCGCCGTCCTCGCCGTACCCGTGGTCATCGCGCCGGTCGTCGAGGACGCGCTCCTCGGCCCGGCCGTCCGCACCGTCGCCGGGCTGCCCGCCCGCCTGCGCGAAATGGCCTGGCCCCGCTGGCCCCACGAGGCGGACCGCTGGCTCGACGGCGCCTTGCGCGTCGTGGCCCAACCCGTCGGTGTGGCGCTGGCCTTGTCCCTGGCCGTGCTCCTCTGCGCGTTTCTGTTCATGGGACTACGGCACGACACTCGCTGGTGACTGGTTGTCAACCGTGGGGCGGTGGTTGTGCGTCAATCGGTCACAAGCCCTTGGAATTTGCCCGCTTCCTTCCGATAAGGCGTCAATTGCGGTGTGGGCGCCGATCACCCTTTCGTGTGCTTTTCACCAAAGACCTCAAGAGGTTCGGAAACGGCGCCGACAAAGGATGCGTGAGTACCCTTGCGCACACCATGATGACCGCCGCCCGCGCCGCCGAGGCCGGCCTCCCCGCCCCGGGCGGTCTCGACCGCTACCCGTACGGGGAGGCCCCCACGGCCGATCGCGTCGGCCCCCCTGCCTGGGACGCCGGTGAAACGGAGTTGGGCCGGATGGGCCGCCGGTCGACGAGCAACCGCGGCCGCGGACTCCACGGCCAACTCGTCCAGCAACTCGGCCAGATGATCGTCTCCGGCGACCTCGGCGCCGACCGCCCGCTCGTCCCCGAGGAGATCGGCCAGCGCTTCGAGGTCTCCCGCACCGTCGTGCGCGAGTCCCTCCGCGTCCTGGAGGCCAAGGGCCTCGTCAGCGCGCGCCCCAACGTCGGCACGCGGGTCCGCCCGGTCAGCGACTGGAACCTCCTGGATCCCGACATCATCGAATGGCGCGCCTTCGGGCCGCAGCGCGACGACCAGCGCCGCGAGCTCGCCGAGCTCCGCTGGACCATCGAGCCCCTCGCCGCCTGCCTCGCCGCCGGCCACGGGCGCGAGGACGCCCAGCAGCGCCTCGCCGACATGGTCGAGATCATGGGCCACGCCCTGGCCCAGGGTGACGCCCTCACCTTCTCCCGCGCCGACACCGAGTTCCACTCCCTCCTCATCCAGCTCGCCGGCAACCGCATGCTGGAGCACCTCTCCGGCATCGTCTCCGCCGCGCTCCAGGTCTCCGGCGCCCCGGCGATCAGCTGTGACCGCCCCGGCGATTCCTGCCTCGCCCACCACGCCCACATCGTCGAGGCCCTCGCCACCGGCGACGGCCCCGCCGCCGAGGCCGCCATGCGGCAGCTCCTCACCATCCAGCCCGATGTGGAACGGGTCGTCCCCGCTCCGCGCGAGCACTGACCGCGGACCGTGCCCGAGGGCCGCGCGCCGTGGAGCACGGAATCCGAGGCCGTACGGAACGCGGAGGCGCCGCACCCCACCGGCGTACCCAGACCGGGGTACCCGGACCCACCGGGGCACCCGGGCCACCGGGGCGCCCGGATCCGGTCCGGCCCCGGGACCCGGCGGCACGGCCCGACCGGCGCCGCTCAGCGGTACGGTCCGGCGGCGCCGCCCAGCGGTGCGGCCCGGCGGTGCGGTCCGGGCGGCGGGGCGACGGCGGACGCGGTGGCGCGGACGCGCTTGAGATGGGAAAGTCCATCTTTGCCCCTGTTCTCACCGCTTTGCGGTGTGACCCGGGCCACGTGGATTGGGCGTAACGCTCCTCGAAGCACGGCGATGACCTAAGAGGTGACAGCCGAAGAGGGAATACAGCCGCCGTCCACGGCGCTGTGCACCTCCGAGGTTCAGCCCGCGTCGTCGGCTCATTCCCCGCCGGCGGTCGTCGGCTCCGGTCCGATCATGGGCGGGGCCGGAAGCCGTTTCCATCGTTCCGAGAGGTTGTTCGTGTCGGCCAGCACATCCCGTACGCTCCCGCCGGAGATCGCCGAGTCCGAGTCTGTGATGGCGCTCATCGAGCGGGGAAAGGCTGATGGGCAGATCGCGGGCGATGACGTGCGTCGGGCCTTCGAGGCTGACCAGATCCCGCCAACCCAGTGGAAGAATGTTCTGCGCAGCCTCAATCAGATCCTCGAGGAAGAGGGTGTGACGCTGATGGTCAGTGCAGCGGAGTCGCCGAAGCGCGCCCGCAAGAGCGTCGCAGCGAAGAGCCCGGCAAAGCGCACCGCCACCAAGACCGTCACCGCCAGGACGACCGCGACGAGGACGGCCGCGGCTTCCCCGGCGGTCCCGGCGGCCCAGAGCGCGGACGCTCCGGCCGACGAGGCCGGCGCCCCCGCCAAGAAGGCCGCCGCGAAGAAGACGGCCGCGGTGAAGAAGACGGCCGCGAAGAAGACCGCGGCCAAGAAGACCACGGCCAAGAAGACGACCACCAAGAAGGACGCCGACGAGCTCCTCGAGGGCGAGGAACTGCTCGACGACGTCGCGGTCGTCAAGGGCGAGGAGGAAGAGGCCGAGGGCGAGGCCAAGGGCTTCGTCCTGTCCGACGAGGACGAGGACGACGCGCCGGCCCAGCAGGTCGCCGTCGCCGGTGCCACCGCCGACCCGGTCAAGGACTACCTGAAGCAGATCGGCAAGGTTCCCCTGCTCAACGCCGAGCAGGAGGTCGAGCTCGCCAAGCGCATCGAGGCCGGCCTGTTCGCCGAGGACAAGCTGGCGAACGCCGACAAGCTGGCCCCCAAGCTCAAGCGCGAGCTGGAGATCATCGCCGAGGACGGCCGCCGCGCCAAGAACCACCTGCTGGAGGCCAACCTCCGCCTGGTCGTCTCCCTCGCCAAGCGCTACACCGGCCGCGGCATGCTGTTCCTGGACCTGATCCAGGAGGGCAACCTCGGTCTGATCCGCGCCGTCGAGAAGTTCGACTACACCAAGGGCTACAAGTTCTCCACGTACGCCACGTGGTGGATCCGCCAGGCGATCACCCGCGCCATGGCCGACCAGGCCCGCACCATCCGCATCCCGGTGCACATGGTCGAGGTCATCAACAAGCTCGCGCGCGTCCAGCGCCAGATGCTCCAGGACCTGGGCCGCGAGCCCACCCCGGAGGAGCTGGCCAAGGAGCTCGACATGACCCCCGAGAAGGTCATCGAGGTCCAGAAGTACGGCCGCGAGCCGATCTCGCTGCACACCCCGCTCGGCGAGGACGGCGACAGCGAGTTCGGCGACCTGATCGAGGACTCCGAGGCGGTCGTGCCGGCCGACGCGGTGAGCTTCACGCTCCTGCAGGAGCAGCTGCACTCCGTCCTCGACACGCTCTCCGAGCGCGAGGCGGGCGTCGTCTCCATGCGCTTCGGCCTCACCGACGGCCAGCCGAAGACGCTGGACGAGATCGGCAAGGTCTACGGCGTGACCCGTGAGCGGATCCGCCAGATCGAGTCCAAGACCATGTCGAAGCTGCGTCACCCCTCGCGCTCGCAGGTCCTTCGGGACTACCTCGACTGAGCGAAGCTCGAACGCATTTGCCCGTATACAGCACCCCGGAGGGCCCGGTTCCATCAAAGGAGCCGGGCCCTCCGGCGTTGCGGAGATGCGGCCGATCCCCGCGTGATTGACGCTGAGTAAGCGATATGCACCCCTGAGTCAGGAGGCCGAATGCGCGGTACGCGTCATCCCATCAGCAGGAAGCGGGCGGCCCTCGTGGCCCTGGCCGCCGCGGCGGCCGTCGCGCCACTCGTCGCGCCCGCTCCGGCGGCGGCCGACAGCGGGGTCGTCGGCGGGCGGACGGCGAACGCGCCCGACACCCCGTGGGTCGTGGCGCTCTCCAGCCGTGACCGGTTCGGACGTATGCGGTCGGGCCAGTTCTGCGGGGGCGTCGCCATCGCCCCGACGAAGGTGGCGACCGCCGCGCACTGCCTGCGGGAGGACGTGCTGGGCGTACGGCCCGAGGAACTGCGGGACCTCAAGGTCATCGCCGGTCGCAGCGACCTCGGCGGGAGCGGCGGGCACGAGGTCGCCGTCAAGGAGATGTGGATCAATCCCGCGTACGACGCGGGGACCAACGCGGGCGACGCCGCCGTACTGACGCTGGCCCGGCCGCTGCCGCGCGGTTACGCGATCCCGGTGGCGCCCGCCGGCGACTCCGCGTACGCCCCGGGTACGAACGCGACCGTGTACGGGTGGGGGGACACCACGGGCATGGGGACGTACGCGGACGTGCTGCACGCCGCCGATGTGTCCGTCCTGCCCGACGAGGACTGCGCCCGCGCCTATCCGGCGGGGCTGGGCAAGCCCCGCTACCTCCCCGCCACGATGCTGTGCGCCGGCACGCGGGAAGGCGGGCGGGACGCCTGCCAGGGCGACAGCGGCGGCCCGCTGATCGCGCGGGGCAAGCTCATCGGCCTGGTGTCCTGGGGCAGCGGCTGCGGGCTGGCGGGAAGCCCCGGCGTCTACACCCGGGTCTCGGCGGTGCTTCCCCGGTCGTGACCACCACGTCGCCGCCCGTGCGCACTCCCGCCCGGCGCGAGCCCGGCCGGTGCGGTGGAGGGCGGCCGTACGACACGGGGGGCACTCGTACGACGGAGGGCGGCACCCCGCCGTCACACGGGGTGCCGCCCTCCGCCGTACGGCTGCGCGTACGGGAAACGGCGGGCGGCCGGGACCCCGCGGTGACGGGGGCGGCCGCCCGATGGCCGGTCCTGGACCGGTTCGCTCGTCGTGGATTGCGCGTGTCAGCGGTCCTCGTCGGCTGCTCCGGCCGGCGCCGTGGTGAGCCGGTCCGTCTCATCCTGTATCTCCGCGGCGATCTTCTTCAGTTCCGGCTCGAACTTGCGGCCGTGGTGGGCGCAGAAGAGCAGTTCGCCACCGCTGGTCAGCACGACGCGCAGATATGCCTGGGCGCCGCAGCGATCGCAGCGGTCGGCGGCCGTCAGCGGGCTCGCGGGGGTCAGAACAGTAGTCACGTCGCCTCTTCTCTAGCTCGACGAGCTGTCGTACCAGGGTCAACATCCAACCAGGCCGAAAACGTTCCCGCTCGCGGCTTTTCCTCGAAACTTTTTCCAAGTGGCTGTCTGCTGCCGGTTGGCGGCGAATGAGCCGTATTGCTGTGTAGCTGTGCGTTACGGGTTTCGCGTTGCTTGTGTCGTATGTCCCCCCGGCTGGGTTGCCGGTTGTTCAGGAGGACGTGCCCGGAGCCTAAATGGTTCATGCCTGGAAGGGAACGTGATGTCCACGTCACCCGGCGGAGTGATCGAACATCTATGCGACGCTGGACTAGCATGGCTCTTCCCGAGGGTGGCGTTACAACCGCTCTACCTGGGCTCTGTACGCTCGGACCGGCACAGAAGCCGACCCCTCACCCCCATGGGCAAGATCTCAAATTCAGCGAGGAGCGAACCGCGTGACCGCCGAGACGTCCGTTCCGTCCAGTGCGCTGCTGACCGCAGACCGTGACGGTTCCAACTACACCGCGCGGCACCTGCTCGTACTCGAGGGGCTCGAAGCGGTTCGGAAGCGCCCCGGCATGTACATCGGGTCCACCGACAGCCGTGGCCTGATGCACTGCCTCTGGGAGATCATCGACAACTCGGTCGACGAGGCCCTCGGCGGCTACTGCGACCACATCGAGGTCGTCCTCCACGACGACGGCTCCGTGGAGGTCCAGGACAACGGCCGCGGCATCCCCGTCGACGTCGAGCCCAAGACCGGCCTGTCCGGCGTCGAGGTCGTCATGACCAAGCTCCACGCCGGCGGCAAGTTCGGCGGTGGCTCGTACGCGGCCTCCGGCGGCCTCCACGGCGTGGGCGCCTCCGTGGTGAACGCGCTGTCGGCCCGCCTGGACGTGGAGGTCGACCGGAACGGCGCCACGCACGCGATCAGCTTCCGCCGCGGCGTCCCCGGCGTCTTCACCGAGTCCGGGCCCGACGCCCCCTTCGACCCGGCCAACGGCCTGCGCAAGGCCAAGCGCGTCCCGAAGACCCGCACGGGCACGCGGGTGCGGTACTGGGCGGACCGGCAGATCTTCCTCAAGGACGCCAAGCTCTCCCTGGAGACGCTGCACCAGCGCGCCCGGCAGACCGCGTTCCTCGTCCCCGGCCTGACCATCGTCGTCCGCGACGACCGCGACCTGGACGGCGTCGGCAAGAGCCAGGAGATCTTCCGCTTCGACGGCGGCATCAGCGAGTTCTGCGAGTTCCTCGCCCCGGACAAGCCGGTCTGCGACGTGCTCCGCCTCACCGGCCAGGGCACGTTCAAGGAGACCGTCCCGGTCCTCGACGAACGCGGCCACATGACGCCCACCGAGGTCACCCGCGAACTCGGCGTCGACGTGGCGCTGCGCTGGGGCACGGGGTACGACGCGACGGTCAAGTCGTTCGTCAACATCATCGCCACGCCCAAGGGCGGCACCCACGTCACCGGCTTCGAGCGCGCGGTCACCAAGACCGTCAACGAGGCCCTGCGCGCCGCGAAGCTGCTGCGCGTCGCCGAGGACGACATCGTCAAGGACGACGCCCTGGAGGGCCTCACCGCCGTCGTGACCGTCCGGCTGGCCGAGCCGCAGTTCGAGGGCCAGACCAAGGAGGTCCTCGGCACGTCCGCCGCGAACCGGATCGTCGCCAACGTCGTCGCCAAGGAGCTGAAGGCGTTCCTGACGTCCACCAAGCGCGACGCCAAGGCCCAGGCCCGCGCCGTGTTGGAGAAGGCCGTCGCCGCCGCCCGTACGCGCGTCGCGGCCCGGCAGCACAAGGAGGCCCAGCGGCGCAAGACCGCCCTGGAGACCTCGTCCCTGCCGGCCAAGCTCGCCGACTGCCGCAGCGACGACGTCGAGCGCAGCGAGCTGTTCATCGTCGAGGGCGACTCCGCGCTCGGTACGGCGAAGCTCGCCCGGAACAGCGAGTTCCAGGCGCTCCTGCCGATTCGCGGCAAGATCCTCAACGTCCAGAAGTCGTCCGTGTCGGACATGCTGAAGAACGCCGAGTGCGGCGCGATCATCCAGGTCATAGGGGCCGGGTCCGGCCGGACCTTCGACATCGACGCCGCCCGTTACGGCAAGATCGTCCTCCTCGTCGACGCCGACGTGGACGGCGCGCACATCCGCTGCCTGCTGCTCACCCTGTTCCAGCGGTACATGCGCCCCATGGTCGAGGCCGGCCGCGTCTTCGCCGCGGTGCCGCCGCTGCACCGCATCGAGCTCGTCCAGCCGAAGCGGGGCCAGGACAAGTACGTGTACACGTACTCGGACAACGAGCTGCGGCAGACACTGCTGGAGTTCCAGCGCAAGGGCATCCGGTACAAGGACTCCATCCAGCGCTACAAGGGCCTCGGCGAGATGGACGCCGACCAGCTGGCGGAGACCACCATGGACCCGCGCCACCGCACGCTGCGCCGGATCAACATCGGCGACCTGGATGCGGCGGAGCAGGTCTTCGACCTGCTGATGGGCAACGACGTGGCGCCCCGCAAGGAGTTCATCACCAGCTCGGCGGCGACGCTGGACCGCTCGCGCATCGACGCCTGAGCCCCGCGCCCCCGCGTGGGGCACGCGCGCCCGGGCCCCGGCCGGAACGTGTTCCGGCCGGGGCCCTCGGCCGCGGGGCCACCCGGCGGGGGTGAAGCCCCCGGCGAAGGGGCCTTCGCCCGCGCCGGCGCCACGGCCCCGCCGAGGGGCCCCACCGGGTCCCTCCACCGGGGGGCTGTCCCCGCCCGTGGAGAACGGCTCCGCTCCCGGCGACCACCTCCACCTGCTCGCCCTGCCCGCCGCCCCCTCGCCCTCCTCCGCGTCCGGGGCTGATTGCGCAGAGGCTGCGACGGCACGCCGTGCGCGGAGGCGGAGGTACGGGCCCGACCGGCCCGCCGCGCACCCCCGGTGCGCGCCCGCGCTCAGTGCCGGGCGCCGCCCGGGCCCACCGGGTCCCCGTCGGGCGCGGGGACCGGCGGCGGCTCCGTCAGGGCCTCCGGGAGGACCACCGTGAACTCGGCGCCGCCGTTCGCCGCCGTGCCCACCTCGACCCGGCCGCCGTGCCGCTCCGCGAGGCGGCGGACCAGGGGCAGGCCCAGGCCGCGTCCCGCACCGTGGGACGGGCGGCGCTTGGTCGTCCAACCCTCGGTGAACACCGCCTCCCGCTGCTCCGCCGGTACGCCGGGCCCGCTGTCCGCGACCCGCAGCACCGCCGTACGGCCCCGCACGCCCAGCTCCACCTCGACGGCGGCGTCCCGCGAGCCGGCCGCCGCGTCCACGGCGTTGTCGACCAGGTTGCCCACCACCGTGACCAGCTCGCTCGGCGCGACCAGCCGGTCCGGCAGCAGCGAACCGGGCGCGATCCGCAGGGCCACGCCCCGCTCCGCGGCCACCGTCGCCTTCCCCACCAGCAACGCCGCCACCAGCGGGTCGTGCACCTTCTCCGCGACCTGCTCGGCGGTCGTGCGGTGCACCCCCACGACCTCGGTGAGGTACTCCACCGCCTCCTCGTGCAGCTCCAGCTGGAGCAGCCCCAGGAGGGTGTGCATCCGGTTGGCGTGCTCGTGGTCCTGCGCCCGCAGCGCGTCGATCAGCCCGCGCGTCGCGTCCAGTTCGCGCCCGAGCCGTTCCAGCTCCGTACGGTCCCGCAGGGTCACCACCGCACCACCGTCGTGCGTCGGCATCCGGTTGGCGACCAGCACGCGCCGGCCGTGCACGGTCACCAGGTCCGCGCCCCTGACCCGCCCAGCCAGCACGTCCGCCGTCCGCCCGCCGCCCAGCACCTCGTCCAGCGGCCGTCCCGTGACCCGGGGCCCCAGCTCCAGCAGCCGCTGCGCCTCGTCGTTGACCAGCCGGACGCGCCCCGCCCCGTCCAGCGCCACCACGCCCTCGCGGATGCCGTGCAGCATCGCCTCCCGCTCCGCCAGCAGGGCCGCGATGTCGGAGAACGCGAGGTCGCGCGTCTGCCGCTGGATGCGCCGGGAGATCAGCCACGCGGCCAGCGCGCCCGCCGCCAGTGCCCCGCCCGCGTACGCGAGCAGCCCGGGGATCGCCGCCAGGAACCGGGCGCGCACGCTGTCGTACGCGATGCCGACGGACACCGCGCCGACGATCCTCCCGTCGCCGTCGCGCAGCGGCACCTTGCCGCGCGCCGACCGCCCCAGCGTGCCGTTGTCGATCTCCAGCACGTCCCGGCCCGCGAGCGCTCCGCTCGGGTCGGTCGACACCACCCCGCCGATCCTGGCCGGGTTCGGGTGTGACCAGCGCACCCCGCGCACGTCCATCACGACGACGTACTCGGAGCCCGTCGCCCGCCGGATGCGCTCCGCCTCCGCCTGTACGGGGCCGTCCGGCGCCGGGCGGGAGGCCAGCAGGTCGCCGGCCAACCGGGACGACGCCGTGGTCTGTGCGACGGCCAGGGCCCGCCGCATCGCCTGGTCGTCCAGCTGCCCGCTCAGCGGCGCCAGGAACAGACCCGTGACCAGCACCGTCACCCCGGCCGCCACCGCCACCTGGATCAGCAGCAACTGCGAGAACATCCGCCTCGGCCACCCCAGGGACGGCCACGGCCGCCGGCCGGTCGTACGGCCACCGGGGGCGGAAGCGGTGGAAGGGGCGGAAACCGGTCTCATGGCCGGAAACGGTAGACGCCCCCGCCTATCCTGAGGAACCCCGACCGTCGGCCGCCCCACGAGAAAGGTGCCTCTTGAGCGCGCAGCAGATTCCCGTCGTCGTCCTCGCGGGTTTCCTCGGTTCCGGCAAGACCACCCTGCTCAACCACCTCCTGCGCACCGCCCGGGGCACCCGCGTCGGCGTGCTGGTCAACGACTTCGGGTCCATCGAGATCGACGCCATGACGGTCGCCGGCCAGGTCGGCTCGACGGTCTCCCTCGGGAACGGCTGCCTGTGCTGCGCCGTCGACGCCAGCGAGCTCGACACCTACCTGGAGGACCTCACCCGCCCCGCGGCCCGGCTCGACGTCATCGTCATCGAGGCCAGCGGCCTGGCCGAGCCGCAGGAACTGGTGCGGATGGTCCTCGCCAGCGACAACGAGCGGATCGTGTACGGCGGGCTCGTCGAGGTCGTCGACGCCGCCGAGTTCGACGCGACGCGCGCCCGCCACCCCGAGACGGACCGGCACCTCGGCATCGCCGACCTCGTCGTCGTCAACAAGGCCGACCGCGTACCGGAGGACGAACTGCGGCGCGTGCGGGACGCCGTCACGGGGCTCGCGGGCCGCGCCGCGGTGGTCACGGCGGCGTACGGGCGCGTCGACCCGGAACTGCTCTTCGACCGGGCCGCCCGCGCCGACGACACGGCCGGCGCCCGGCAGCTGTCCTTCGAGGACCTGTACGCCGACGCGTACGAGCGCGACCACCACGACCACCCGCACGCCGCCTACGAGACCGTGTCGTTCACGGCCGGGGAACCGCTGCACCCGCGCCGCCTCATGGACTTCCTCGACTCACGGCCCGAAGGGCTGTACCGGATCAAGGGGTTCGTCGACTTCGGCGCCGCCGACCCGGACAACCGGTACGCCGTGCACGCCGTCGGCCGCTTCCTGCGGTTCTACCCGGAGCCCTGGCCGCCCGGCGGGCAGCGGCTCACCCAGCTCGTCCTCATCGGCTCCGGCACGGACGGGGAGGCCCTGCTCCGGGCGCTCGACGGCTGCCGGGTGGCGGGCCCGCACGACACGCCGGAGGACCACGCCCTGTGGGGCGTCCTGCGGTACGTCCCCGACCCGCGCGAGGAGGCCGAACCGGAACCCGACCCGGACGGCACCACGGCGTACGGCACCGACCCGGACGACACCGCCGCGTACGGCACCGACCCGTACGACGCCGCCGCGTACGGTGAGGCGGCCGACCGCGCCTGACGGGCCGCGGGGGCGCGCCCACCACCCGGCGGGCCCGCCCCGCGCGCGTCGCGTCCCGCTACGCCGGCGGGCCCGCCAGCACCGCCACCGGCTTGACCAGCGGCGTACCCGACCCGTCCCGGCGCGGATCCGGGTCCGGCAGCTCCACGGGCGCGCCGTTCTTCTGGGCCGCCATGGCCGGCGCACCGCCCGCCCAGGCCAGCACCAGCACGTCCTCGCCCTTCAGGAACCGGTGGCAGCGCACACCGCCCGTGGCCCGGCCCTTGCGGGGGAACTGGTCGAACGGCGTCAGCTTCGCCGACGTACCGACGGAGGCGTCCAACTGGCCCGTGGCGCCCGCGACCGTGAACACGACCGCGTCGGACGCCGGGTCGACGGCGGTGAACGAGATCACCTCGGCGCCCGCCGACAGCTTGACGCCCGCCACACCGCCCGCCGGGCGGCCCTGCGGGCGCACCTGGGACGCCGGGTAGCGCAGCAGCTGCGCGTCGGACGTGATGAAGACCAGGTCCTCCTCGCCCGTCCGCAGCTCCGCCGCGCCGACGATCCGGTCGCCCTCCTTGAGCGTGATGACTTCCAGCTCGTCCTTGTTCGCCGGATAGTCGGGCACCACCCGCTTCACGACGCCCTGCAGCGTGCCCAGCGCGAGGCCCGGCGACGACTCGTCGAGCGTCGTCAGGCAGACGACCTCCTCGTCCTTCTCCAGCGTCAGGAACTCCGACAGCGGCGCCCCGCCCGACAGGTTCGGCGCCGCCGCCGTGTCCGGCAGCTGCGGCAGGTCGATCACCGAGATGCGCAGCAGCCGCCCCGCGGACGTCACCGCGCCGACCGTGCCGCGCTGCGTCGCCGCGACCGCCGACACGACCACGTCGTGCTTGGCGCGCTTCCCGCCGCTCTCCGGCAGCGGGTCGCCGCTCGCCGTACGGGCCAGCAGCCCCGTCGAGGACAGCAGCACCCGGCACGGGTCGTCGGCGACCTCCAGCGGCACCGCGGCGGCCGGGGAACCGGCCGACTCCAGCAGCACCGTGCGCCGCTCGGTGCCGAACTTCTTCGCCACCGTGGCCAGCTCGGACGACACGAGCTTGCGCAGCTCGGCGTCCGACTCCAGGATCTTCGTCAGCTCCTCGATCTCGCTGTTCAGCCGGTCCCGCTCGCCCTCCAGCTCCAGCCGGTCGAACTTGGTGAGCCGCCGCAGCGGCGTGTCCAGGATGTACTGGGTCTGGATGTCGCTCAGGGAGAACCGCTCGATCAGCCGCTCCTTGGCCTGCGCCGAGTTCTCACTCGACCGGATCAGCCGGATCACCTCGTCGATGTCGACGAGGGCCACCAGCAGGCCCTCCACCAGGTGGAGCCGGTCCCGCTTCTTGCCGCGCCGGAACTCGCTGCGCCGCCGCACCACCTCGAAGCGGTGGTCGAGGTAGACCTCCAGCAGCTCCTTCAGGCCCAGCGTGACCGGCTGGCCGTCCACCAGCGCCACGTTGTTGATGCCGAAGGACTCCTCCATCGGCGTCAGCTTGTACAGCTGCTCCAGCACCGCCTCGGGCACGAAGCCGTTCTTGACCTCGATGACCAGGCGCAGGCCGTGCTCCCGGTCCGTGAGGTCCTTGACGTCCGCGATGCCCTGGAGCTTCTTCGCGCCGACCAGGTCCTTGATCTTGGCGATGACCTTCTCGGGGCCGACCGCGAACGGCAGCTCCGTGACGACCAGGCCCTTGCGGCGCGCCGTCACGTTCTCCACCGCCACCGTCGCGCGGATCTTGAACGTGCCGCGGCCGGACTCGTACGCGTCCCTGATGCCGGACAGGCCGACGATCCGGCCGCCGGTCGGCAGGTCCGGGCCGGGGACGAACCGCATGAGCGTCTCGAGGTCGGCGCCCGGGTGCCTGATCAGGTGCCGGGCGGCCGCGACGACCTCGCCCAGGTTGTGCGGGGGCATGTTGGTGGCCATACCGACCGCGATGCCCGACGCGCCGTTGACCAGCAGGTTCGGGAAGGCGGCCGGGAGGGCGGCCGGCTCGCGCTCCTGCCCGTCGTAGTTCGGCACGAAGTCGACGGTGTCCTCGTCGATCGACTCCGTCATCAGGGACGTCGCGTCGGCCATCCGGCACTCCGTGTACCGCATGGCGGCCGGCGGGTCGTCGTTGCCCAGCGAGCCGAAGTTGCCGTGGCCGTCGACCAGCGGCAGGCGCATCGAGAAGGGCTGCGCCATGCGCACCAGCGCGTCGTAGATCGACGCGTCGCCGTGCGGGTGGAGCTTGCCCATCACCTCGCCGACGACGCGGGCGCACTTCACGAACCCGCGCTCGGGGCGCAGGCCCATCTCGTTCATCTGGTACACGATCCGGCGGTGCACCGGTTTCATGCCGTCCCGCGCGTCGGGCAGGGCTCGGGAGTAGATCACCGAGTACGCGTACTCGAGGAAGGAGCCCTGCATCTCGTCGACGACGTCGATGTCGAGGATCCGCTCCTCGAAGTCGTCGGGCGGCGGGGTCTTCGTGCTGCGGCGGGCCATCGCTGCTGCGGCTCCTTCACCAACAAGGTTGATCTGACGCCGACCATTGTGGACCGTCCCACTGACAGGACCGACCGCGACCCGGAAGAGGGACGCCGCAGCTTGCCGGGAACTTCGCAGGGCGCCGGTGCGCTTGCATACAGTGGCAGGACTTTTCCATGACGCGATCGAAGGGACGTACATGCCCATGGGTCACACGGCCACAGCCCAGGCCGGCTCCGGCGGCCTGACAGCGACCGAGCACCGGCTGGCCAACGGCCTGCGCGTGGTGCTCTCGGAGGACCACCTGACCCCGGTCGCCGCGGTGTGCCTCTGGTACGACGTCGGCTCCCGCCACGAGGTCAAGGGCCGCACCGGCCTCGCCCACCTCTTCGAGCACCTGATGTTCCAGGGCTCCCAGCAGGTCCGGGGCAACGGCCACTTCGAGCTGGTGCAGGGTGCCGGCGGCTCCCTCAACGGCACCACGAGCTTCGAGCGCACCAACTACTTCGAGACCATGCCCGCCCACCAGCTGGAGCTCGCCCTCTGGCTGGAGGCCGACCGCATGGGATCCCTCCTCGCCGCCCTCGACGACGAGTCGATGGAGAACCAGCGGGACGTCGTCAAGAACGAGCGCCGCCAGCGCTACGACAACGTGCCGTACGGCACGGCGTTCGAGAAGCTGACCGCCCTCGTCTTCCCGGACGGGCACCCCTACCACCACACGCCGATCGGTTCCATGGCGGACCTGGACGCGGCCACGCTGGAGGACGCCCGGGACTTCTTCCGCACGTACTACGCGCCGAACAACGCCGTCCTGTCCGTCGTCGGCGACATCGACCCCGAGCAGACGCTCGCCTGGGTCGAGAAGTACTTCGGCTCCATCCCGTCCCACGACGGCAAGCCCGCGCCGCGCGACGGGACGCTCCCGGACGTCATCGGCGAGCAGCTCCGCGAGGTCGTCGAGGAGGACGTCCCGGCCCGCGCCCTGATGGCCGCCTACCGCCTCCCGGCCGACGGCACGCGCGCGTGCGACGCCGCCGACATCGCCCTCACCGTCCTCGGCGGCGGCGAGTCGTCCCGGCTGCACAACCGGCTGGTCCGGCGCGACCGCACCGCCGTGGCCGCCGGCTTCGGGATGCTGCGGCTGGCCGGCGCGCCCTCGATGGGGTGGCTGGACGTGAAGACCTCCGCCGGGGTCGAGGTGCCGGACATCGAGGCCGCCGTCGACGAGGAGCTGGCCCGGTTCGCCGCCGAGGGGCCCACCGCCGAGGAGATGGAGCGCGCCCAGGCCCAACTGGAGCGCGAGTGGCTGGACCGGCTGGGCACGGTCGCGGGCCGCGCCGACGAGCTGTGCCGGTTCGCCGTCCTGTTCGGCGACCCGCAGCTCGCCCTCACGGCCGTCCAGCGGGTCCTGGACGTCACCGCCGACGAGGTGCGCGAGGTCGCGGCAGAGCGGCTGCGCCCGGACAACCGCGCGGTCCTCGTCTACGAACCCACCAAGGCCGACGACGGCGACCGGACCGACAGCGACGAGGAAGAGGGGGCGGACCAGTGAGCGACGCTGCCGTGTCTCTGACGACCATGGAGTTCCACCCGCGGCCGAAGCCGGGCACGCCCCGCGTGTGGGCCTTCCCCGCTCCCGAGCGGGGCGAGCTGGGCAACGGCCTGACGGTGCTGCGCTGCCACCGCCCCGGCCAGCAGGTCGTCGCCGTCGAGATCGTCCTCGACGCCCCGCTGGACGCCGAGCCGGAGGGCCTCGACGGCGTCGCCACCATCATGGCGCGCGCCCTGTCGGAGGGCACGGACAAACACACCGCCGAGGAGTTCGCCGCCGAGCTGGAGCGGTGCGGCGCCACCCTGGACGCGCACGCGGACCACCCCGCCGTGCGGGTCTCCCTGGAGGTGCCGGCCTCCCGGCTGCACAAGGCCCTCGGGCTCCTCTCCGACGCGCTGCGGGCGCCGGCCTTCGCGGACGACGAGATCGACCGCCTCGTCCGCAACCGCCTCGACGAGATCCCGCACGAGACGGCCAACCCCGCCCGCCGCGCCGCCAAGCAGCTCTCCGCCGAGCTGTTCCCGGCCTCCTCGCGCATGTCCCGGCCCCGCCAGGGCACGGAGGAGACCGTCGCCCGGATCGACTCCGCGGCCGTACGGGCCTTCTACGAGGCCCACGTCCGCCCCGCGTCGGCCACCGCGGTCGTCGTCGGCGACCTGACCGGCATCGACCTGGACGCGCTCCTCGACGACACGCTCGGCGCGTGGACGGGCGGCGCGCCCCGCCCGCGCACGGCGTCGCCCGTCACCGCCGACGACACCGGTCGCGTCGTCATCGTGGACCGGCCGGGCGCCGTGCAGACGCAGCTCCTCATCGGCCGCGTCGGTCCCGACCGGCACGACAGCGTGTGGCCCGCGCAGGTCGTCGGCACGTACTGCCTGGGCGGCACGCTCACCTCCCGCCTGGACCGCGTCCTGCGCGAGGAGAAGGGCTACACGTACGGCGTGCGGGCCTTCGGGCAGGTCCTGCGGTCCCTGCCGGACGGCACGGGCGCGGCGATGCTCGCCATCAGCGGCTCCGTCGACACGCCCAACACCGGCCCGGCGCTGGACGACCTGTGGAAGGTGCTGCGCACCCTCGCGGCGGAGGGGCTCACCGACGCCGAGCGCGACGCCGCCGTGCACAACCTGGTGGGCGTGGCCCCGCTCAAGTACGAGACGGCGGCGTCCGTCGCCGGCACCCTCGCCGACCAGGTCGAGCAGCACCTGCCGGACGACTTCCAGGCACGGCTGTACCGGCTCCTGGACGCGACGGGCACGGTGGAGGCGACGGCGGCCGTCGTCAGCGCCTTCCCGCCGGACCGCCTCGTCACCGTCCTCGTCGGGGACGCGGCGCAGATCAAGGCGCCGGTGGAGGCGCTGGGCATCGGCGAAGTGACCGTCGTCACCGGCTGATTGACGAGGCGGAACCCCGTCGTCCACCCGGACGGCGGGGTTCCGTTCTCGCTCGGACTTATGTCCGTTTTGTTGGAGAGGTTGGGTGTCTGTTCTGTGGCGTGCGCTACAAAAAAGCGTGTCTGTTTGGTGATTGAAAGATCAGCCGCATAGCGTCTTAGGCGCTGTCCGCCCCCCGTACCCGCCGCACCCGCGGCACCGGGCAGCGATCGCCGAATCCCCGTCGGGCGTGAGCCCGGGGAGCCGGGGACCCATGTCCCCTGGGGTGAATCGGACGCCTTCGCCACCGCGCGGAGGGGTCCGTAGGAGACCTTCCTGCTCCGAACCCGTCAGCTAACCCGGTAGGCGAGAGGGAAGGAAAGGACACGTTCCCTTCATGGCGTTCACCCGTTCCACCGGGAAGCACCGTGCCCCGAGCCGAGTGAGCCGCAGGAGCGCCCACGTCGCCGGCGCCGCCGCCCTCGCCACCTCCGGCGTCATCGGAACCCTCGCCTCCCCGGCGTTCGCCGCGGACGCGGAGCGCGCCTCCCTGGAGGACACCGGCCTCAACCAGGCCATCGCCGGCTACGAGCTGGCCGACGAGGTCGAGGACCAGGCCGCCGCCCAGGAGCTGGCCGCCGAGGTGGCCGAGCGCCAGGCGCAGGCCGAAGCGGCGGCCGAACGCCAGGCCGAGGCCCGGGTCCAGGCCGCCCGCGAGGCCCAGGAGCGCGCCTCCCGCGAGGCCGAGCGCAAGCGCCTCAACTCCTTCCAGCTCCCCGTGGCCGGCTCGTACGTCTCCACCCCCTACCGGGCGGGCGGCTCGCTGTGGTCCTCCGGCAGCCACTCGGGCGTCGACTTCCACGCCCCGTACGGCTCCGCCGTCGTCTCCGTGGGCCTCGGCACGGTCGTCGAGGCCGGCTGGGGCGGCGCGTACGGCAACAACGTGGTGATCCGGATGCACGACGGCACCTACACGCAGTACGGCCACCTCGCCTCGATCGGCGTCGCGGTCGGCCAGACGGTCATGCCGGGCCAGCAGATCGGCATCTCCGGCTCGACCGGCAACTCCACGGGCCCCCACCTCCACTTCGAGGCCCGCACCTCCGCCGAGTACGGCTCCGACGTCGACCCGGTCTCCTACCTCCGGGCGCGCGGCGTCGACGTCTGACCCGCCCCGCTCCGCGAAGGCCCCGGCTCGGTCACCGAGCCGGGGCCTTCGCGTCGCCCCTCCGCCTCTCCGCCGCCCGCAGTCCACCGCCCCGGCCAAAAATTCACCATGGATTACGGCCCGGGATCGGAAAATGCCCTTCGTTGCAATAGAGTCACCGAACAGCGTCGAACTATTGGGTGTCGCGCGGATTAAACGGTGGGCGGAGCGATTCGGAGGTTCGGTATGCGCATTCCCGCGCACTCGGTGTGTACGGCGATCCGGGCGGACATCGTCTCCGGGGTGCTGCCGCGCGGCAGCCGCCTCGCCGAGGAGCAGCTCGCCCGCCGCTACGGCGTCTCCCGCGTCCCCGTCCGCGAGGCGCTGCGGACCCTGGAGTCGGAGGGCTTCGTCGTCTCGCGCCGCCACGTCGGCGCCTGCGTGGCGGAGCCGACCGAGCAGGACGCCGCCGACCTGCTGGAGATGCGCACGCTGCTGGAGCCGCTGGGCGCCGCCCGCGCCGCCCAGCGCCGCACCGAGGCCCACCTCAAGGTGCTGCGCGGCCTCGTCCGCCTGGGTCGGGAGGGGGCTCGCCGCGGCCAGGGGGAGGACCTGCGCCCGCTGGGCGACTGGTTCCACGAGACGCTCGCCCAGGCGTCGGCCAGCCCCGGCCTGACCTCGCTGCTCACCCAGCTGCGCCACAAGACCGCCTGGATGTACGCGGTCGAGGAGCCGGCCAGGCCGGCCGAGGCGTGGGCGGAGCGCGGCGCGATCGTCGACGCCGTCGCCCGGAGCGACGCGGAGCGGGCCCGGATGCTCACCGCCCAGCACGTCGAGCGGTGGCGCGGCACCCACCGGCTGCGCCGCACGGGCCGCGTGAGGGGTTCGCAACCTCCCGTAAACACCGCCGGAGCGCGGAATTAACAGCGGGACCGTATACAAAGGAAGGGAGAAATGACGGGGTCCTTTTCGGCTGCCCGCGAAAAGCACTGCCCGGAAAATCGGGGAATCCACGAGACCGGCGGGAACCGGAAATCCGGCGCGTCCCGGAAGAAGGAGAGCCGCACCCCCGAATTCCGGGCGGTGCGGCTCCGTGGTGCTGCCGGTCGTCGTCAGACGGTCTCGGGAAGCTCCTCAAGACCCTCGGCGACCAGCTTCGCCAGACGGTCCAGCGCCGCGTCCGCGCCCTCGGCGTCGGAGGCGAGGACGATCTCCTCGCCGCCCTGCGCGCCCAGGCCGAGCACCGCGAGCATCGACGCGGCGTTGACCGGGGTGCCGCCGGCCTTGGCGATGGTCACGGGGACGCCGGAGGCCGTGGCGGCACGGACGAAGATGGAGGCGGGGCGGGCGTGCAGGCCCTCGGCCCAACCGACGTTGACGCGGCGCTCAGCCATGGTGTTGCCCTTCAAGTGCTAGTGGTTGTCTAGACCAGTCTCTCATGTCCGGCGGAGTGCCGGAACGGCGCCGTACCCTTGGCCCATGCTGAACCCGTCCGATCAGTCGGCGCACGCGTACCCCGACCACTGGGAGGCCGACGTGGTGCTGCGCGACGGCGGCACCGCGCGGATCAGACCGATCACCGCGGACGACGCCGAGCGCCTGGTCAGCTTCTACGAGCAGGTCTCGGATGAGTCGAAGTACTACCGGTTCTTCGCACCTTACCCCCGGCTCTCCGCCAAGGACGTGCACCACTTCACCCACCACGACTACGTGGACCGGGTGGGCCTGGCCGCGACCGTCGGCGGCGAGTTCATCGCGACGGTCCGCTACGACCGGATCGACGCCGCGGGCCGCCCCGCCGCCGCCCCCGCCGACGAGGCCGAGGTCGCCTTCCTCGTCCAGGACGCCCACCAGGGCCGCGGCGTCGCCTCCGCCCTGCTGGAGCACATCGCCGCCGTCGCCCGCGAACGCGGCATCAGGCGGTTCGCCGCGGAGGTGCTGCCCGCCAACACCAAGATGATCAAGGTGTTCACGGACGCCGGGTACACCCAGAAGCGCAGCTTCGAGGACGGCGCCGTCCGCCTCCACCTCGACCTGGAGCCCACCGACCGCTCCCTCGCCGTCCAGCGCGCCCGCGAGCAGCGCGCCGAGGCACGGTCCGTGCAGCGCCTCCTCGCCCCCGGCTCCGTCGCCGTCGTCGGCGCGGGCCGCGCCCCCGGCGGCGTCGGCCGCACCGTCCTGCGCAACCTCGTCGACGCCGGGTTCACCGGCCCCGTGTACGCCGTGAACCGCGCGCTCCCCGCAGGGCCGGCCGCCCTGGACGGCGTCCCCGCCCACCGCTCCGTCGGCGAGATCGGCGAGCCCGTCGACCTGGCCGTCGTCGCCGTGCCCGCCGAACACGTCCCGGACGCCGTCGCGGACTGCGGCGAGCACGGCGTGCGCGGGCTCGTCGTCCTGACCGCCGGCTACGCCGAGAGCGGCCCGGCCGGGCGGGAGCGCCAGCGGGCCCTGGTGCGGCAGGCCCGCTCGTACGGGATGCGCGTCATCGGCCCCAACGCCTTCGGCGTGATCAACACCGCGGACGGCGCCCGGCTCAACGCCTCCCTCGCCCCGCAACTGCCCGCCGCCGGGCGCATCGGCCTGTTCACCCAGTCCGGCGCGATCGGCATCGCCCTGCTCTCCGGGCTGCACCGGCGGGGCGCGGGCGTGTCGTCGTTCGTCTCGGCCGGCAACCGGGCCGACGTCTCCGGCAACGACATCCTCCAGTACTGGTACGAGGACCCCGACACCGACGTGGTCCTGCTGTACCTGGAGTCCATCGGCAACCCCCGCAAGTTCACCCGGCTCGCCCGCCGCACCGCCGCGGTCAAGCCGGTCGTCGTCGTCAAGGGCGCCCGGCACAGCGGCAGCGCACCCCCCGGCCACGCGGTGCCCGCCACCCGCATCCCGCACGCCACGGTGTCCGCGCTGCTCCGCCAGGCCGGGGTCATCCGCGTCGACACGGTCACCGAGCTCGTCGACGCGGGCCTGCTGCTCGCCGGGCAGCCCCTGCCCGAGGGGCCGCGCGTCGCCATCCTCGGCAACTCCGAGTCGCTGGGCCTCCTCACGTACGACGCCTGCCTCACCGAGGGCCTGCGACCGCTGCCGCCCCGCGACCTGACCACCGCCGCCACCCCCGAGGACTTCCGGGCGGCGCTCGCCGGGGCCCTGCACGACGACGCGTGCGACGCGGTGGTCGTCACCGCGATCCCGCGGGTCGGCCTGCGGGGGACGGCGGAACCGGCCGGCGAGGGCGAGGTGCTGGCGACCGCCCTGCGCGAGGCGTGCGCCACCTCCCCGGCGAAGCCGGTCGTGGTCGTCCACGTCGAACTGGGCGCCCTGGCGGACGCCCTGGCGGCCGCGACCAGCACGGCCCCCGCCCCGGAGCACCCGGCCCCGGCCGGCCGGGCGGAACCCGCGGGCGCCGCGCCGACGCTGGGCGCGGCGGCGGACCGGACGCCGTACGGGGGGACCGCGACCGCCCCCCGTCCGCCCGGCGCGCCGCCGGAGCCCGGGCGCGCCCCCGCCGACGGTCCCGTGCCGCCCGGCGCCCCCGCCGGGAACATCCCCGCCTACCCCGCCGCCGAGCGGGCCGTGCGGGCGCTGGCCGCGGCCGTCACGTACGCCGAGTGGCGGCGCAAGGCCGCCGAGCCGGGCCGGGTGCCCGAGTACGAGGGCGTCGACGAGAGGGGAGCCGCCGCACGGATCGAACGGCTCCTCGGCACGGGCGGTACGGGCAGTGCGAGCGGTACGGGCGGCGTGGGGGAGCGCGGCATCACCCTCGCGCCGGACGACACCCGCGAGCTGCTCGCCTGCTACGGCATCGCCGTACGGCCCGTCCTCCCCGCACCCGACCCCGACACCGCCGTACGCGCCGCCGCCCGCCTCGGCTATCCGGTCGCCCTCAAGACCACCGCGCCGCACCTGCGCCACCGCCCCGACCTCGGCGGCGTACGGCTCGACCTGGCGACCGAGGAGCAGTTGCGCACCGCGTACGCCGAGCTCACCGAGGCCCTCGGCGGGCCCGCCGAGCTCCAGCCGGTGGTCCAGGCCATGGTGCCGCGCGGCGTCGACACCGTCGTCCGCGCCGCGATCGACCCGGCGGTCGGTGCCGTCCTGTCCTTCGGCCTCGCCGGCGCCCCGTCCGAGCTGCTCGGCGACATGGCGCACCGCCTCGTTCCGGCCACCGACCGCGACGTCGCCGAGCAGGTCCGCTCCATCCGGACGGCCCCCCTCCTCTTCGGCTGGCGGGGCTCCGCGCCCGTCGACACGGCCGCCCTGGAGGAGCTGCTGCTGCGCGTGTCGCGGCTGGTCGACGACCACCCGGAGGTCGTCGCCGTCGGGCTGGAACCGGTCGTCGTCGCCCCGCGGGGCCTCGCCGTCCTGGGCGCGACCGTACGGCTCGCCCCGCCCCCCGCCCGCACCGACCTCGGCCCCCGCCGCCTGCCCAGCTACTGAGCGGGGCGGCCCGGGGCGGTTTCCACAGCCGTCACCGGGGCTCCGGGCGCCCCGTAGGATGGAGTCCATGGCGAAGACCGGTACGACGACCCAGGGGCTGCGCGCGGCGATCGAGCGCAGCGGCTACTACCCGGCCCTCGTGGCCGAGGCGGTGGAGGCCGCCGTCGGCGGAGAGCCGATCGCGTCGTACCTCGTCCACCAGGAGACCACGTTCGACGCCAACGAGGTCCGGCGCCACGTCACGGTCCTCGTGCTCACGGCGACGCGCTTCATCGTCAGCCACACCGACGAGCAGAACGCCGACACGACCTCCCCGACCCCGTACGCGACCACGTCCACCGAGTCCGTGAAGCTCGGCCGGATCTCGTCGGTCGTCGTCAGCCGCGTCGTCGCCAACCCGGAGTCGTACGAGCCCGGCGCGCTCCCGCGCGAGATCGTCCTCACGGTCGGCTGGGGCGCCGTCTCCCGGATCGACCTGGAGCCCGCCGCCTGCGGCGACCCGAACTGCGACGCCGACCACGGTTACACGGGCAGCTCCACCGCCGACGACCTGAGCCTGCGCGTCAGCGAGGCCGGCGACGGCCCGGAGACGGTCCGCCAGGCCCTCCACTTCGCCCAGGCCCTCTCCGAAGCCACCGCGGCCACGCGCTGATGGTCCAGCCGACGACCACGGCCTCCGCCTGGCCCGACGACCCGGTGCCGCTGTCCCTCGACACGGCGCCCGTACCGGCGTACGGCTCCGGTTCCCTCGCCGATCTGCTGCCGACGCTGGCGGCGGGGCTGGGCGTGCCGGGCTTCGAGCCCCGCATCGCCGAGCTGGCGCCGGCCGACCGGGTCTGCGTCTTCCTGATCGACGGGCTCGGCTGGGAGCAGGTCAAGGCGCACCCGGCGGAGGCCCCGTTCCTCGCCTCGCTCCTCGGCTCCTCGCGCGGGGGCACGGGCCGCCCCCTCACGTCCGGTTTCCCCGCCACGACCGCGACCTCGCTCGCCTCGGTCGGCACGGGCCTGCCCCCCGGCGCCCACGGCCTCGCCGGGTACACGGTGCGCGACCCGGACGCGGGCGAGCTGATGAACCAACTGCGCTGGCGCCCCTGGACCCCGCCGAGCGTCTGGCAGCCGTACCCGACGGTCTTCCAGCTGGCCGACGCCGCGGGCGTCCACACGGCCCAGGTCTCGTCCCCGGCCTTCCAGGACACCCCGCTCACGAAGGTCGCGCTCAGCGGCGGCACGTTCCACGGGCGGCTCTCCGGCGAGGACCGCATGGACTTCGCCGCCGACCAGCTGGCGGGCGCCGACCGCGCGCTCGTCTACACGTACTACAGCGAGGTCGACGGCGCCGGCCACCGCTTCGGCGTGGACTCCGACGCCTGGCGCGGCCAGCTCATGCACGCCGACCAGCTCGTCCAGCGCCTCGCCGAGCAGCTCCCGGCGCGCTCCGCGCTGTACGTCACGGCGGACCACGGCATGGTGGACATCCCGTTCGACGAGGAGTCCCGCATCGACTTCGACGAGGACTGGGAGCTGCGCGCCGGCGTCGCCCTGCTGGGCGGCGAGGGCCGCGCGCGCCACGTGTACGCCGTGCCGGGCGCCGAGGCGGACGTGCTGGCGTGCTGGCGCGAGGTGCTCGGCGACCGCTTCTGGGTCGCGGGGCGCGACGAGGCGATCGCCGCGGGCTGGTTCGGCCCGCACGTCGACGAGCGGGTCCTCGGCCGGATCGGCGACGTGGTCGCCGCCGCGCACGACGACGTGGCCCTGACGGCGTCCCTCGCCGAGCCGCACGAGTCGGCGATGGCGGGGATGCACGGCTCGATGACCGCCGCCGAACAGCTCGTCCCGCTGCTGGAAGTCCGCACGTAGCGCACGCCCCGCACCGCATCGCCCGCCCCCACGCCCCGGCCCGCGCCGCAGACCCGAAAGGTCGTCACTTCCCCATGCCCGAGCTCGTGTTCTTCTCCGGAACGATGGACTGCGGAAAGAGCACCCTCGCTCTGCAGATCGAGCACAACCGGTCCGCGCGCGGCCTCCAGGGCATGATCTTCACCCGCAACGACCGGGCGGGCGAGGGCAAGCTCTCCTCCCGCCTCGGGCTGGTCACCGAGGCCGTCGAGGCGGCCGAGGAGTTCGACTTCTACGCGTACCTCGTCGATCACCTCTCGCGCGGAGGCCGCTGCGACTACGTGATCGCGGACGAGGCGCAGTTCCTCGCCCCGGAGCAGATCGACCAGCTCGCGCGGGTCGTCGACGACCTGGAGCTGGACGTGTTCGCGTTCGGCATCACCACCGACTTCCGCTCCAAGCTGTTCCCGGGCTCCCAGCGGCTGGTGGAGCTGGCGGACCGCGTGGAGGTGCTCCAGGTGGAGGCGCTGTGCTGGTGCGGCGCGCGGGCGACGCACAATGCGCGCACGGTCGGCGGCGTGATGGTCGTCGAGGGGGCCCAGGTCGTCGTCGGGGACGTCGACAGCGGTGACGAGGTCGGGTACGAGGTGCTGTGCAGACGCCACCACCGGCGCAGGATGACGGCCGCCACCGCCCGCGCGGCCGCGCTGTCGCCGGACGTCCTGCCCGTCGAGCCGGCCGCGGCCGAGCCGCCTGTCAGCGCCCGGACGACCGTACGATCGTGAAGACGGCGCCCTCCGGGTCCGCGACCGTCGCCGTCCGCCCCTCCACGCCGTCCCGCGGCGCGCGCAGCACCTTCCCGCCCAGCTCCTCGACCCGCCGCGCGGCCGCGTCCGGGTCGGCCACCTCGAACCACGTCGTCCAGTGCGCGCCCCGGTCCCGCGGCAGGTCGGCGCCGACCCCGCGCACCGACGCCGCGGGCCGCCCCTTCGCGAGGAGGGTCACGCGGTCCTGGTCGTCCGGGCCCAGCGGGTCGGGCTCGTAGCCGAAAACCGTGCGGTAGAACTTCACGACGGGCTCGCACTCGTGCGTCAGCAGCTCGTTCCACACCGGCGTGCCCGGGGCGCCCGCCACCGCGGTCCCCTGGAACGCGGCCGCCTGCCACACCCCGAAGACCGCGCCCGCCGGGTCGGAGCAGATCAGGAGCCGCCCGGCGTCGCCCGAGTCCAGCGGCCCCACGGCGACCGTCCCGCCGCCGCAGCGGACCGACTCGGCCGTGCCGTCGGCGTCGTCGGAGGCCAGGTACGCCGTCCAGGCGCCCGGCAGGTCGCGGTCGGCGGGCAGCCGGCCGATCCCCGCGACCTCCCGGCCGTCGAGCAGCGCCCGCACGTACGGGCCGAGCTGCGACGGGCCCGGCTGGAACTCCCAGCCGAACAGCTCCCCGTAGAACTCCTCCGCCGCGTCAAGGCCGCGCACCATCAAGCTCACCCAGCAGGGTGTACCCGGCTCGCGCCGGGTCGCCTCGGTCATCGTCACATTCTCCTTGGACCATCGTCGCGGCCGTGCGGGGGGACCGGGCGCGGACCGCGCCGGTGCAGCGGCTTCACGCCCCGTCAGATGCTGGCACCGCGGGCCGGGCGGTGCGCCCGGGCCGCGCCGGGGTTTGGCGCGATCCGGCAGGAGGATGCCCGAAATTCCGACTCCCATCCGCGCTTTCCACCGTCAGTCCTCCCGGCAGGTCCCGTATCTGCGCGAGGATGGCACGTATGAACCGCAACGCAAGCACCGACTCGCACCCCCTAGTCTCCGCCGCGGACCTCGCGGCGGAGATGGCGTCCCCGGCGCCCGGCGGGCCCCGCCTCGTCCTGCTGGACGTCCGCTGGGAGTTGGGCGGCCCGCCCGGCCGCCCCGCGTACGAGGCGGGGCACATCCCCGGCGCCGTGTACGTGGACCTCGACGCCGAGCTGGCCGGCGCGCCCGGCGCCGGGGGCCGCCATCCGCTGCCGGACCTCGGCGTGTTCGGCGCGGCGATGCGCGCGGCCGGGGTGTCGTCGGGATCGCGGGTGGTCGTGTACGACGGCGGCCGGGGCTGGGGGGCGGCGCGGGCCTGGTGGCTGCTGCGCTGGGCGGGCCACGCCGACGTGCGGGTCCTGGACGGCGGGCTCGCCGCGTGGCGGGGCGGGCTGTCGACGGCGGTGCCGGAGCCGGTGCCGGGCGACTTCGTTCCCGTACCGGGAGGGCTGCCGCTGCTGGACGCGGACGGGGCGGCGGCGCTGGCCCGTGCCGGGCTGCTGCTGGACGCGCGGGCGGGGGAGCGGTACCGGGGCGAGGTGGAGCCGATCGACCCGGTCGCCGGGCACATCCCGGGCGCCGTGTCGGCCCCGACGACGGAGAACGCCGCCGAGGACGGCCGCTTCCTGCCGCCGGAGGCGCTGGCGGCGCGGTTCGAGGAACTGGGCGCCCTGGACGCCCCCGAGGTGGGCGTCTACTGCGGCTCCGGTGTTTCGGCGGCCCACGAGGTCCTGGCCCTGGAGGCGGCGGGCGTCCGGGCGGCGCTCTACGTCGGATCCTGGTCCGAGTGGAGCCGGGACCCGAACCGCCCCGTGGCCACGGGCCCCGACCGGGGCTGAGCCTCCCCGCGCGCACCGGATCCACCCCGGTACGGGTCCCGCCGCGGCGGGGCCCGCGCGGGTCCGGTGCGCGGGGCGGGCCCCGGCTACTCCTGCTTCTTGCGGCGCGTGCCGAAGACGATCTCGTCCCAGCTCGGGACCGCCGCCCGGCGGCCCGGGCGGACGCCGTCGGCCTCCGCCTGGCGGTCCGTCGTGCCGATCAGGCGGTCGCGGTGGCCGCTCACCGAGCGGGGCATCAGGACGTCCGCGTACGCCGAGCCGGCGCCGGCCGACGCGGCGGGGGCCGGGGGCTCCTCGGCGTCCGGCTCGCTGTCGGGCTCGGCCGCCGCCCCGTCCGTCCCGGTCGGCAGGTCGGGGACGACCATGTCGCCGCGGAAGTTGGGCACCGCCTCCAGGAGACTGGTCAGCGAGTCCCGCTCGGACTCCTCCGCGGGCTCGGCGCTCGGCGCGGGCGGCGCGGACCGCTCGCGCGGCAGCCGCGCGATGCGCGGGACGAACGGGAAGCTCGGCTCCGGCACGGCCACCGCGTCGTCGGTCTCGCCGATCAGCGCGCGGGCCTCGGCGTCCACGGCCTGGACGAGCCGCCGCGGCGGGTCGTACGTCCAGCTCGCCGTGTGGACCTCGCCGGCGACCCGGTAGACGAGCAGCACCTCCCACGTGCCGTCGTCGCGGCGCCAGGAATCCCACGCCACGGTGTCCTTCTCGGCGCCGCGCAGCAGCAGCCGCTCCTGCACCGCCTCGCCGAGCTGCGGACCCGCGTTCTCGCCGGGGCGGCGGACGGGGGTCTTCCGGGCCCGCTCCGCCATGAAGGCGCGCTCCGCGAGCACGGGCCCCTCGAAGCGGCGGACGCGCTCGACGGGGATGCCCGCGAGCTGGGCGACCTCCTCGGCGGAGGCACCGGCCCGTATCCGCGCCTGGATGTCCCGGGGCCGCAGGTGGCTCTCCACCTCGATCTCGATCTGGCCGAGTCGGGGACGGTCGTTGCGGACGGCGGCGCGCAGCCGCTCGTCAATCGGAAGCGTGTACTCCGTGTTGTCCGCAGCCTTCAGCACCAGTCGTGTGCCGTCGTTGGAGACGGCCACGACACGCAGTTCGGGCATGGGGACCTCCCGGGTGGTGCCTGCCGACGTCACGTGCGTCGCTGCTTCCGCTAGTCGAGTGTGGCCTGCCCGGGTGCAGCCTGCCACAACCTTGCCGAGTTGACCGGCGTGTCGGGCGTGGGCCCTGGAACGCCGTCATGGCACGGTAACCCATTCCGCAACTGGACGTGACCGATCCGTCACGCTCCGTCGCGGGCTCCCGTGCGGTATGGCGGCGCCGCCGGATCGAGTGCCATTTTCGGCCCCTCCCGTCGATCCTGGGCATCCGTGAGGGACCGATGCCCAGGGTTCGCCACAGTACTCCATTCGGGCCATGTCGGTGGACCGGCGCGCCGCCGAAGTTCTCGCGGTGTCCGGTGATCGACCCTCCGACAGGGTCTCGCCGACGAGGGCGTGACGGGAGGAAACGGTCGAAAGGGAGCTAGGTGCGGCTCCCTCGGGCGGTGCCGTGCGCGGTGTCAGTCACCCAGCACCCGCCGCAGATAGGGGTTGCCGAAGAGACGGTCGGGATCCAGCCGGTCGCGCAGCGCCACGAACTCCCCGAACCGGGGGTACGCCTCCGCCAGGTACGCCGCGTCGCGCGTGTGCACCTTGCCCCAGTGCGGCCGGCCCCCGTGCGCCGTCATGATCCGCTCCGCCGCCGTGAAGTACGCCCGATAGGGGGTGCCCCGGTACATGTGGACCGCGATGTACGCGGTGTCCCGTCCCGACGCCGTCGACAGCGTGATGTCGTCGGCCGGCGCCGTCCGCACCTCCACCGGGAAACTCACCCGCAGCGGCGAGCGGTCCACCACCGCCTTCAGCTCCCGCAGGGCGGCCACCGCCGCCTCCCGCGGAACGGCGTACTCCATCTCCACGAACCGCACCCGGCGCGGACTGGTGAAGACCTTGTACGGGATGTCCGTGTACGTCCGCGCCGACAGCGCCCGGCTGGACAGCCGCGCGATCGCCGGGACCGCCGCGGGCAGGGCCCGCCCGAAGGAGTTGGCCACCTGGAACACGCCGTTGGACAGGAACTCGTCCTCGAACCAGCCGCTCACCGCGCCCGGCGGGTCCGCGGGGCCCAGGCTGCGGTTGTTCCGCTTGGTGTTGCAGTTGCCCGTGTGGGGGAACCAGTAGAACTCGAAGTGCTCGTTCTCCGCGTACAACTGCTCGAACTCGGCCGTGACCCGGTCGAAGCCCATCGGCTCCTCGCGCGCGGTGAGCAGGAACATCGGCTCCACCGCGAAGGTGACCGCCGAGACGACGCCCAGCGCGCCCAGGCCGACCCGGGCGGCGGCAAAGACCTCCGGCTCCACCTCCTCGGAGCAGGCCGTCACCCGCCCGTCCGCCGTCACCAGCTCCAGCTCCCGGACCTGCGCGGCGAGCGACGCCGAGTCCCGGCCCGTCCCGTGGGTCCCGGTGCTGATCGCGCCCGCGACCGTCTGCTCCATGATGTCGCCCATGTTGGCGAGCGACAGGCCCTCCCGGGCCAGCGCCGCGTTCAGCCGCTTCAGCGGCGTACCCGACTCCACGGTCACGGTCATCGAGGCGCGGTCGATCCGCCGGATCCCGGTGAGCAGGTCGGGACGGATCAGCAGCCCGTCCGTCGCGGCTATCGACGTGAACGAGTGGCCCGTCCCCACCGTCTTGACCCGCAGGCCGTCGTCGGCGGCGCTCCGCACCGCGTCCGCCAGCTCCCCCACGGACGCCGGCCGCGCCTCCCGCGCGGGCCGGACGGAGACGTTCCCCGCCCAGTTACGCCAGGTGCCGCTCGCCCTGCTCCGGCCGCCCCTCCTGCCGAGACCGCCCAGGTTGCTCAGACTGCTCAGGGTCCTGCTGCGCACGCTGCCCCTCCCGCGTCGGCACCGGCCTGTTCAGCCGGCGGTACCCCAGGAACGCCACCGCGGCCGCCAGCACCCCCGCCAGACCGGGCACCGCGTACCCCGCGTCCGCTCCGTGCACGGCGACCACCCATCCCGAGATCGACGTGCCGAGCGCCACACCGACCGCGAGCCCGGTTCCGGTCCAGGTCATGCCCTCGGTGAGCTTGCCGCGCGGTACGTGCGCCTCCACCAGGGCCATGGTGGTCACCATCGTCGGCGCGATGGCGAGGCCCGCGGCGAAGAGCGCCACGGCCAGCAACGGAAGGTTCCCGGCCAGTTGGAGGGGGATCATACTCACGGCCATCGCGAGCACACCCACGACCCAGCGGCGGGCGGGGGCGCCCTTCAGCCGCAGCATCCCGAACACGGCGCCCGCCAGGCACGAACCGCCCGCGTACACCGCGAGCACCAGGCTCGACGCCGTCTTGTGGCCCTGCTCCTCGGCGAACGCCACCGTCACCACGTCGACCGCGCCGAAGATCGCGCCGGTCGCGACGAACGCCACCACCAGCACCTGCAGACCGGGGGAGCGCAGCGCGCTCGTCCGCGCCGCCCCGTGCTTCTCGACCGGGTGGGGCGCCGGCTCGGTGGCCCGCTGCGCGGTCAGCCACCACGCGCCGACCAGTAGGAACATCCCGGCCAGCAGCGGGCCCGCCGCCGGGAACCAGATCGTCGACAGGCCGATCGAGAGGGGTGGGCCCAGGATGAAGCACACCTCGTCGACGATGGACTCCAGCGAGTACGCCGTGTGCAGCTCCTGCGGCCTGCCCCGGTAGATCTCCGCCCACCGCGCGCGGGTCATGGCACCGATGCTCGGCACGCAGCCCGCGGCCAGCGCGCACACGAACAGCGTCCAGTCCGGCAGCTCCCACTGCGCGCAGAGCACCAGCGCGCCGATGGCCACCACGGACACCAGCGTCGCCGGCCGCAGCACGCGGCGCTGCCCGTACCGGTCGACGAGCCGGGACACCTGCGGGCCCAGCACCGCCGCCGACAGCGCCAGCGTGCCGGTCAGCAGGCCGGCGAGCCCGTACCGGCCCGACAGCTCCGTGACCATCGTCAGGACGCCCACGCCCGTCATGGCGAGCGGCATCCGGCCGATGAGGCCGGCGGCGGAGAACCCCAGGGTGCCGGGGACGGCGAAGATCGCACGATAGGGACTGGGCAAGGGGCACTCCGGAGCGGGGGGTGGGACACGGCCGGCGGGGGCGGCCGGCGAGGTAAGGCGCATGGACAGCCTTGACAGGTTACGGCCGAATGGAGGAGCGCGCACAGCGGTTTCCCCGCTGTCAGTGCCGGGTGGCAGGATCGGAGCCATGTCCGATCAGCGTGTGCCCGACCAGCGTGACCCCTCCCCGTACGACGCCCTGCTGCTGCTCTCCTTCGGCGGCCCGGAGGGACCCGAGGACGTGGTCCCGTTCCTGGAGAACGTGACGAGGGGTCGGGGCATCCCCAAGGAGCGCCTCAAGGAGGTCGGACAGCACTACTTCCTGTTCGGCGGCGTCAGCCCCATCAACGACCAGTGCCGGGCGCTGCTCGCCGCCCTCCGCGAGGACTTCGCCGCCGCCGGCCTCGACCTGCCGGTCTACTGGGGCAACCGCAACTGGGCGCCGTACCTGACGGACACGCTCCGCGAGATGGTCCGCGACGGGCGGCGCCGCATCGCCGTCCTCGCCACCAGCGCCTACGCCTCGTACTCCGGCTGCCGGCAGTACCGGGAGAACCTCGCCGACGCGCTCGCCGCGCTGGAGGCGGAGGGCCTGCCGCTGCCGAAGGTCGACAAGCTGCGGCACTACTTCAACCACCCCGGCTTCGTCGAGCCCATGGTCGAGGGCGTCCTGAACTCCCTCGCCGAGCTGGACGAACCGGTCCGCGCCGGCGCCCACCTCGCCTTCACCACGCACTCGATCCCCGACTCCGCCGCCGACACGTCCGGCCCGGTCGGGGAACACGGCGAGGGCGGCGCGTACGTCAGGCAGCACCTCGACGTGGCCCGCCTCATCGCCGGGGCCGTACGGGAGCGCACCGGCGTCGACCACCCCTGGAAGCTCGTGTACCAGTCCCGCAGCGGCGCCCCGCACGTCCCGTGGCTGGAGCCGGACATCTGCGACCACCTGGAGGAGCTGCACGAGGCGGGCGCCCCGGCCGCCGTGATGGTGCCCATCGGCTTCGTCTCGGACCACATGGAGGTCCTGTACGACCTGGACACGGAGGCCACCGCGAAGGCCGCCGAGCTGGGCCTGCCCGTGCGCCGCTCGGCCACCGTGGGCGCCGACCCGCGCTTCGCCGCCGCCGTCCGGGACCTGCTCCTGGAGCGGGCCGCCACCGAACGCGGCGCCGCCGTCGAGCGGTGCGCCCTGGGCGCGCTGGGACCCTCGCACGACCTGTGCCCCGTCGGCTGCTGCCCCGCCCGCGCCAAGCGGCCCGCCGCGGCCGGCGCCGACAGCCCGTACGCCTGAGGAGGCCCCGTGACCGATCCGCTGCCGCACGATCCGGCCGACGACCCGCTGCTGGACGAGCTCCTGGCCGTCGCCCTGGAGGCCGCGCGCCGCGCGGGCGCCCTGCTGCGCGACGGGCGCCCGGCCGACCTGGGCGTCGCCGCGACCAAGTCGAGCCCCATCGACGTGGTCACCGAGATGGACATCGCCGCCGAGAAGCTGATCACCGACCACCTCGCGGAGCACCGCCCGCACGACGGCCTGCTCGGCGAGGAGGGCGGCGCAGCGGAGGGCACCAGCGGCATCCGCTGGGTCGTCGACCCGCTGGACGGCACGGTGAACTACCTCTACGGCCTGCCGACGTGGGCGGTGTCCATCGCCGCCGAGCGGGACGGCGAGGCGCTCGTCGGCGTCGTGGAGGTCCCGATGCGGGGGGAGACGTTCCGGGCCGTACGGGGCCGGGGCGCCCGTCTGGGGGAGCGGCGGCTGCGCTGCCGGCCGGCCCCGCCCCTGGACCAGGCCCTCGTGTCGACCGGGTTCAACTACGTCACGACGGTCCGCGCCCACCAGGCGGAGGTGGCCCACCGGCTGGTCCCCCTCGTGCGGGACATCCGCCGCAGCGGCTCGGCCGCCGTCGACCTGGCCGACGTGGCCGCCGGCCGGCTGGACGGCTACTACGAGCGGGGGCTCCGCCCCTGGGACCGGGCGGCGGGGGCGCTCATCGCGCGCGAGGCGGGCGCCCTGACCGGCGGTCGCCCCGGCGGGCCGGAGACCGACGACCTCACGGTGGCGGCGGTACCGGGCGTCTTCGAGCCGCTCCAGGCCCTCCTGGAGGACTTCGGCGCCTGGCACGACTGACGGGGCCCGGGCCCGCGCCCGGTCGCCGCGCCCGACCCGCCGCCGGATCCGGCGTCCCCGATCCGCCGCCGGGTCGCACCGGTCCGTACGCGCGCGAAGGCCCCGGGTCCCAGGGGGACGCCGGGGCCTTCGCGGTCGGGTCGTCAGGCGGAGACCACGGAGACCTCCACTCCGTGTTCCGCCGCCAGGCGGCGGAGGTCGTCCAGCTCCGCCTGCTCGACGTCGGCCAGGAAGTCGTCTCCGGTCTCCCGCGCCCGCGTCAGGTCGGTTTCCGTTGCCCTTATGCGCTGCAGCAGTCCTGCGGTGAAAGCGTCCATGATGCGCCCCCTCGTCATGGGTCGGTTGGCACGGGGTGTGCCGAGGGTGGGTTCGGATCACGCACAGCGCCTCTGGGGGACAGAGCGGCTCGTGGCGTGCCACATACAGGGCGTGATCTCGGGTGTGCAGTCGTCCTCCCCAAGGGCGGCCCCGCGGAAACCTCGCGGACCCGGGAGTGTCGCGAACGCGTCGGGCCGTACCCGTCCCGCGGGCCCGGCCACCGGCCGACTTACAGCCGGTTTACGCGTGTAAGGGGGAGGATGGCCAGGACACCGGCGATCCCGCCGGTGTCCAAGACCTGCCCGGATCCGGGCTCGGAGGAAGGAACAGCGCCGTGCGCGTACTCGTCGTCGAGGACGAGCAACTGCTCGCCGATGCGGTGGCCACCGGACTGCGCCGGGAGGCCATGGCCGTCGACGTCGTGTACGACGGGGCCGCCGCCCTGGAGCGCGTCGGCGTCAACGACTACGACGTCGTCGTCCTCGACCGCGACCTGCCCCTCGTCCACGGGGACGACGTCTGCCGCAAGATCGTCGAGCTGGGCATGCCGACCCGCGTGCTGATGCTCACCGCGTCCGGCGACGTCAGCGACCGGGTCGAGGGCCTGGAGCTGGGAGCCGACGACTACCTGCCCAAGCCGTTCGCGTTCAGCGAGCTGATCGCCCGCGTCCGCGCGCTGGGCCGGCGCACGACCGTGCCGCTGCCGCCCGTCCTGGAGCGGGCCGGGATCAAGCTCGACCCGAACCGCCGCGAGGTGTTCCGCGACGGCCGGGAGGTCCAGCTGGCCCCGAAGGAGTTCGCCGTGCTGGAGGTGCTGATGCGCAGCGAGGGCGCCGTCGTCTCCGCCGAGCAGCTCCTGGAGAAGGCGTGGGACGAGAACACCGACCCCTTCACCAACGTCGTCCGCGTCACGGTCATGACCCTCCGCCGCAAGCTCGGCGAACCGCCGGTCATCATCACCGTGCCCGGCTCCGGCTACCGGATCTGACCCGTGACAGGCACGCCCACACCACGCGCGGCACCCCCCAAACCGACCTGGGACCCCCGGATCCCGGCCCGCCCCCTGCTGCGGCCGACGATCCGGATACGGCTCACCCTGCTCTACGGCGGCATGTTCCTGATCGCCGGGGTCCTGCTGCTGTCGATCATCTACCTGCTCACCCGGCAGGCCCTGTACATCAGCACCGACGACCTGCCCTTCAGGCTGCTGACCGGCCAGGTCGACGCGAACTTCGACTGGTGCCGGCTGCCCGCGGAAGGGGTGACGGCCGACCAGTTCAACGACGCCATGGCCGCCTGCCTCCAGCACCAGCGCGACCTGGCCCTCGACGACCTGCTGCGGCGCTCGCTGTTCGCCCTGCTGGGCCTCAGCATCATCGCGTTCGCCTTCGGGTACGCCATGGCGGGCCGGGTGCTGTCCCCGCTGGGCCGGATCACCCGCACCGCCCGCCAGGTCGCCGGCTCGGACCTGAGCCGCCGCATCAAGCTGGCCGGTCCGGACGACGAGCTGAAGGAGCTGGCGGACACCTTCGACGAGATGCTGGACCGGCTGGAGCGGGCCTTCACCGCCCAGCAGCGGTTCGTCGCCAACGCCTCCCACGAGCTGCGCACCCCGTTGGCGATCAACCGCACCCTCCTGGAGGTGCACCTGTCCGACCCTGCCGCCCCCGTGGAGATGCGGGAGCTAGGCAAGGCGCTGCTGGCCACCAACGAGCGCAGCGAGCAGCTCGTGGAGGGGCTGCTGCTGCTGGCCCGCAGCGAGAACCAGATCGTGGAGCGCAAGCCCGTCGACATCGCGGAGGTGGCGTCCCGCGCCATCGACCAGGTGCGCGGGGAGGCCGAGGCGAAGGGCGTGGAGTTCCGCGGCGAGCGCGTCCCGGCCGTCGTCCAGGGCAACGGCGTGCTCCTGGAGCGCATCGCCCTGAACCTCGTCCAGAACGCCGTCCGCTACAACGTCCCCGAGGACGGCTGGGTGGAGGTCACGACGGCCGTCGAGGGCGGCCAGGCGGTACTGGTGGTCTCGAACACGGGGCCGGTCGTCCCGGCGTACGAGATCGACAACCTCTTCGAGCCCTTCCGGCGGCTGCGGGAGGA
The DNA here is from genome assembly GCF_056432325.1 of Streptomyces sp. NPDC045287. NCBI lineage: Bacteria > Bacillati > Actinomycetota > Actinomycetes > Kitasatosporales > Streptomycetaceae > Streptomyces > Streptomyces sp. NPDC045287. The sequence continues at coordinate 284,699 of NZ_JBWKJG010000005.1, read as the reverse complement.
GCGGACGGGCAGTGACCGGGGCGTCGGGCTCGGTCTGTCGATCGTCCGGTCGGTGGCGCGCGCCCACGGCGGGCGGATCACCGCGGTCCCCCGTGAGGGCGGCGGGCTCGTGATGCGCGTCACGCTGCCGCGCTGACCCACCGCTCGGTGCATCTCCGGTGTTCGCTGTACGCGGAATTTCCCGAAGGGGGCGAACACGGCGCGCTGTGTGATCGATCACAAGGGCTTACTTCCGGACCCTCACCCTGTGTGAGGAATTTTAGCCCCCTAAAACCATGAAAAGTCCGGGTTTCCAGGCGGCCGGATTACGGGAAGTACACGGGGTGGTGCCTGTGAAGCGCACGATGGCGACCGTGTACGGTCCCGTTCGCCACCCAAACCCGATCACTCAAGAGGGGTCCGGTTGGGTGTCGATTGAGTAACAGACCTTGATGTGAGGCAAAATCTCCGCCTCAGGTCGGGCACAAGTCCGGCCTCTCACGCGTTACGTGCGCTGGAGACACCGCAAACACCCAGAGGGGGAGAGTGACATGGCTACGGACTACGACACCCCACGCAAGACCGATGACGACGTCGACCAGGACAGTCTCGAAGAGCTGAAGGCCCGGCGGAACGACAAGTCGACCTCCGCGGTCGACGTCGACGAGTTCGAGGCCGCCGAGGGCCTGGAGCTCCCGGGCGCCGACCTTTCCAACGAGGAGCTGGCCGTCCGCGTCCTGCCGAAGCAGGCGGACGAGTTCACGTGCATGAGCTGCTTCCTCGTGCACCACCGCAGCCAGCTGGCTCGGGAGAAGAACGGCCAGCCGATCTGCCGAGACTGCGACTGAGGAGCGGTCGGTCGTGGCAGGCGAGACCCCGTTCAGGAAGAGGCTCGGCTTCCGCGGGAAGCCGGAGACCTCCCAGGGCGGCCCGGGGCCGGCGGACGGCGCCCACGGGGCGCCCGCCGAGCCCTCCGCCCCCCTGCCCTCCCCCGACGCGCGTGACGGCGGGCGGGGTCCCGCGGCCTCGCTCGAACCCGCCGGCGACGGCGCCCGGCCCCGCCGGTCCCTGTCCGCCACCGGCTCGCGCGGCGTGGACCTCGTCCGGCGCGGCGTGCGCAAGGGCGGCGCGGGAGCCCGGGCCGGCCTCGCGTACCTGGCCGACCGGATCATCGAGAACGCCCCGCGCGTTCCCGTACGGGACCTGGCCACCCTCCGCGGGCAGTTCCCGGGCCTCGGGCCCGAGCAGCTCGCCGACAAGCTGGTCGCGGGCGCCGCGGCGGCCTCGGCCACGGTGGGCGCCGGAGTCGGCGCGGCCGCCGCGCTGCCCGTACCCCCGGCGATGCCCGCCGAACTGGCCGCCGAGGTCACCGGCATCGCCGCCATCGAGCTGAAGCTCATCGCCGAGCTCCACGAGGTCTACGGCCAGCGGCCGCCCGGCAACCTCAAGGAGCGCTCCACGGCCTACCTGACGGCCTGGACGGAGGAGCGCGGCATCGACGTCACCAAACCCACCACCGTGAACGCGGCCCTGGGCGGCCGGATGAAGCGCGAACTGCGCCAGCAGATCATGAAGCGCACCGTGCGGAACCTGCCGAACCTGCTCCCGTTCATGATCGGCGCCACCGTCGGCGCCGTGATGAACCGCCGCGACACGAAGAAGCTCGCCGAGCGGATCCGCAACGACCTGCGCACCCGCCAGGTCCCCTGGGACGCCCTCCCCGCCCTGCCCCCGCTGGAGCAGCCGGAGAACCCCAAGGAGCTCGGCTACTAGACCCGCCGGAGCCCCGGGCCTGCCGGCCGCTAGCGGCCGACCACCGCCTCCTGCGCCTGCCGGATCGCCGCCGCCAGGCCCTCGGGATCGCGGGTCGACAGGTACACGTACGGCGTGGGGTCGGCCGGGTCGGTCACCTCGACGCGCACCGCGCCCGGGACGTAGCCGCGCAGCACCATGAACGCCCGCGGGTCCGCCTTGTACGTGCGCCAGGCCCGCGCTTCCTCGGCGTCCAGGGCCTCCGGCTCGCCCAGCGCCTCCACCGGGATCCGCGCGTCCCCCGCGACCAGGGAACCGGCCACCACGCGCACGCGCGCGGAGCCGTACGAGCTGACGCAGATCGCCGCGAGCGCCCCCGCGACGATGATCCCGCCGAGCATCGGCACCGCGCCCAGCGGCATGGCCACCAGGCCCCCGGACAACCCCAGCAGGGCGGCGATCAGCCACCACGGACCGGGGGCGGTGAGTCGTTCGTCGTACTGCGGGGCCGAAGGGCGGTCGGAAGGCTGCATACACCCAAGCTTGGCACGGGGCGACCGCCGCGCCGCCGCGCGGGTAAGGTCTGCGGCTGTGAGCACTGCACTGACGCCCCCGGACGGGGCCCGGCCGCCGGTACGGCACCCCGACGCGCCCGCCCCGGGCGAGCTCCTCGGGGCCCACTACGCGTACTGCTTCGGCTGCGGCGACGGCCAGCCCCACGGACTGCACCTGGAGGCCAGGGCCGGCGAGGGCGTGTCCGTCACCGCCGAGTTCACCGTCACCCCCGACCACCAGGGCGCCCCCGGACTCGCCCACGGCGGCGTCCTCGCGACCGCGCTCGACGAGACGCTGGGCTCCCTCAACTGGCTGCTGCGGGTGATCGCCGTGACCGGCCGGCTGGAGACCGACTTCGCCCTCCCCGTGCCCGTCGGCACCGTCCTCCACCTGGAGGCCGAGGTCACCGCGGTCCACGGCCGGAAGATCTACTCCACGGCCACCGGCCGGATCGGCGGTCCCGAAGGTCCCGTCGCCGTCCGCGCCGACGCCCTCTTCGTCGAAGTCAAGGTCGACCACTTCATCGACAACGGCCGCCCGGAGGAGATCCGGGCGGCGATGGACGACCCCGACCAGGTCCGGCGCGCCCGCGCCTTCGAGGTGAACCCCTGATGCGCAACCCTGTCGACGTGCTGATCCGCCGCCTGGACCCCGAGGTCCCCCTCCCGTCGTACGGGCACCCCGGCGACGCCGGCGCCGACCTCGTCACCACCGAGGCCGTCGACCTCGCCCCCGGTGAGCGCGCGGTCCTCCCCACCGGGGTGTCGATCGCCCTCCCGGACGGGTACGCGGCCTTCGTACACCCGCGCTCCGGGCTGGCCGCCCGGCTGGGCGTCGGGATGGTGAATGCCCCGGGGACCGTCGATGCCGGGTACCGTGGAGAGATCAAGGTGATCGTGGTCAACCTGGATCCGCGCGAGAGCGTCCGGTTCGAACGGTTCGACCGGATCGCCCAACTGGTCGTTCAGCAGGTCGAGAAGGTCCGCTTCCACGAGGTGGCGGAGCTTCCCGGCTCGGCACGGGGCGAGGGGGGCTTCGGATCCACGGGCGGGCACGCCGCCGTGGGTGGCTGGACGGGTGGGAATCCATACGCAGCGGTCGTAACCGACCGGGAAGGACAGTGACGTGTTCGGACGTCGCAAGAAGGCCAGTGCCGCCGAGAACGCGGCGAGCGAGGCCGAGCAGGTCGTCGACGCGGTCGACACCGACGAGGCGGCGGAGGAGGGCGGCCCCCGCCGGGTGAACCTTCCGCCGGCGCCCCGGCCGGACGGGCCGTGGGACGTCTCCGAGGTCTCCAAGCCCGAGGAGGGACGCGTCGACCTGGGCGGCCTCTTCGTCCCCGGCGTCGAGGGCATGGAGCTGCGCGTCGAGGTCGCGGGGGACGCGATCGTCGCGGCGACGGTCGTCCTGCGGGACAGCGCGATCCAGCTGCAGGCGTTCGCCGCGCCCAAGAACGAGGGCATCTGGGGCGAGGTCCGCGAGGAGATCGCCTCCGGCATCACCCAGCAGGGCGGCGTCATCGACGAGGTCGAGGGCCCCCTCGGCTGGGAGCTGCGCGCCCGGGTCCCGGTGCAGTTGCCGGACGGCACGGGCGGCGTCCAGTTGGTGCGGTTCGTCGGCGTCGACGGCCCCCGCTGGTTCCTGCGCGGGGTCATCTCCGGGCAGGGCGCCGTCCAGCCGGAGGCCGCCGGACTGCTGGAGCAGATCTTCCGGGACACGGTCGTCGTACGCGGTGAGGGCCCGATGGCCCCGCGCGACCCGATCGTCCTGAAGCTGCCGAGCGACGCGCAGATGGTCCCCGAGGGCGTCCAGGCCGAGGGCCAGCCCGCCGGCTCCCGCTTCTCCGGCGACATGGGACAGCTCCAGCGCGGCCCGGAGATCACCGAGATCCGCTGACCGCGTCGCGAGGGGGCGGGCCACCGGGCACAGGGCGTCAGAATCCCGGCAGGACCTCCCGGACACCGCCCCCGTCCGGTTTCGCCTCACCGCCGGCCGTAAGGTCGACGCTGCGCGGGCACGGTGCCCGGAAGAGGATGAGGCGATGGGACGCGGCAAGCTACGGATCTACCTCGGCGCGGCGCCGGGGGTCGGCAAGACGTACGCGATGCTGTCCGAGGCCCACCGCCGCGCCGGACGCGGCACCGACTGCGTCGTCGCCTTCGTCGCGCACCACTCCCGGCCCCGCACCGAGGCGCTGCTGACCGGCCTGGAGCAGGTCCCCCGCCGGACCGTCGAGCACCGGGGCGCGGTCCTCGCCGAGATGGACGTCGACGCCGTCCTGGCCCGGCGCCCCGCCGTCGCCCTCGTCGACGAGCTGGCCCACACCAACGCCCCCGGCTCCCGCAACACCAAGCGCTGGCAGGACGTCGAGGACCTGCTCGCCGCCGGGATCGACGTCGTCTCGACCGTCAACATCCAGCACCTGGAGTCCCTCGGCGACGTCGTCGAGGCCATCACCGGCGTACGGCAGCAGGAAACCGTCCCCGACGAGGTCGTCCGCCGCGCCGACCAGATCGAACTGGTCGACATGTCGCCCGAGGCGCTGCGCCGCCGCATGGCCCACGGCAACATCTACGCCCCGGACAAGGTCGACGCCGCCCTCGCCGACTACTTCCGCCCCGGCAACCTCACCGCCCTGCGCGAACTGGCCCTGCTGTGGACCGCCGACCGCGTCGACGAGTACCTCCAGCAGTACCGCAGGGACCACAGCGTCTCGACGATCTGGGGCTCCCGCGAACGCATCGTCGTCGGCCTGACCGGCGGCGGCGAGGGCCGCACCCTCATCCGCCGCGCCGCCCGGCTCGCGGAGAAGGGCGCCGGCGGCGAGGTCCTCGCCGTGTACGTGGCCCGCGGCGACGGGCTGACCTCCGCCTCCCCGAAGGAACTGGCCCTCCAGCGGACCCTCGTCGAGGACCTCGGCGGCACCTTCCACCACGTCATCGGCGACGACATACCCGCCGCGCTGCTGGAGTTCGCCCGCGCCCACAACGCCACGCAGATAGTCCTCGGCGCCAGCCGCCGCAAGAGCTGGCAGTACGTGTTCGGGCCCGGCGTCGGCGGAACCGTCGCCCGCGACTCCGGACCCGACCTCGACGTCCACATCGTCACCCACGGCGCCGCCGGCCGCGGACGCGGCCTGCCCGCCGCCCGCCGGAGCCGCCTCAGCCGAGTCCGCAGCGCCTGGGGCTGGAGCGTCGGCGTCCTCGGCCCGTGCCTCCTCACCTGGGTGCTCTCGGTCCTCGAAGCGGGCGCCGACACCGGGCCCGGCCTCGCCAACGACATGCTGCTGTTCCTGGCGCTCACCGTCGCGGCGGCCCTCCTCGGCGGCCTGCTCCCCGCCCTGGCCTCCGCCGCGGCGGGCTCCCTCCTCCTCAACTGGTACTTCACCCCGCCCACCCGCACCTGGACCGTCGACGACCCGGAGAACATGGTGGCCATCGCCGTGTTCTTCGCGGTCGCCGCGTCCGTCGCCTCCGTCGTGGACACCGCCGCCCGCCGCACCCACCAGGCGGCGCGGCTGCGCGCCGAGTCGGAGATCCTCTCCTTCCTCGCCGGGAGCGTCCTGCGCGGCGACACCACCCTCGACGGGCTCCTCCAAGGGGTCCGCGAGACCTTCGCCATGGAGTCCGTGGCGCTCCTGGAACGCCCCGACGACCGCGCCCCGTGGACCTGTGCCGCCCACGCCGGCCCCGGCCGGCCGCCGGCCCGACCCGAGGACGCCGACGTCGACATGCCCGTCGGCGACCACCTCGCGCTCGCCCTGACCGGCCGCGTCCTGCCCGCCGAGGACCGCCGCGTCCTCGGCGCCTTCGCCGCGCAGGCCGCCGTCGTCCTCGACCGGCAGCGGCTCGTCGGCCAGGCCGAGGAGGCCCGCGGGCTCGCGGAGGGCAACAAGATCCGTACGGCGCTGCTGGCCGCCGTCTCCCACGACCTGCGCACCCCGCTCGCCGCGATCAAGGCCGCCGTCTCCTCCCTCCGCTCCGACGACGTCGAGTGGTCCGACGAGGACCGCGCCGACCTCCTCGAAGGCATCGAGGACGGCGCCGACCGCCTCGACCACCTCGTCGGCAACCTCCTCGACATGTCCCGCCTCCAGACCGGCACCGTCACCCCGCTGCTGCGCGTCACCGACCTCGACGAGGTCGTCCCGATGGCGCTCGGCGGCGTCCCCGAGGGCAGCGTCGACCTCGACGTCCCCGAGTCGCTGCCCATGGTCACCGTCGACCGCGGCCTGCTCGAACGGGCCGTCGCCAACCTCGTCGAGAACGCCGTGAAGTACGCCCCCGACCACAGCCGCGTCCTCGTCTCCGCCAGCGCCCACGCCGACCGCGTCGAGCTGCGCGTCATCGACCGCGGCCCCGGCGTCCCCGACGAGGCGAAGGAACGGATCTTCGCCCCCTTCCAGCGGTACGGCGACGCCCCGCGCGGCGCCGGAGTGGGCCTCGGCCTCGCCGTCGCCCGCGGCTTCGCCGAGGCCATGCACGGCACCCTGACCGCGGAGGACACCCCCGGCGGCGGGCTCACCATGGTCCTCACCCTCCGCGCCGCGCGGGCCCGTACCGCGGACGGCCGTGCCGATCCCCGCCCCCTACAGAAAGCAGGCCCCTCATGACGCGGGTGCTCGTGGTCGACGACGAGCCGCAGATCGTACGCGCCCTCGTGATCAACCTGAAGGCACGCAGGTACGAGGTCGACTCCGCATCCGACGGGGCGACCGCCCTCACCCTCGCCGCCCACCGCCACCCCGACGTGGTCGTCCTCGACCTCGGGCTGCCCGACATGGACGGCGTCGACGTCATCAAGGGCCTGCGCGGCTGGTCCCGCGTGCCCATCCTCGTGCTCTCCGCCCGCCACACCTCCGACGAGAAGGTCGAGGCCCTCGACGCGGGCGCCGACGACTACGTCACCAAGCCGTTCGGCATGGACGAGCTGCTGGCCCGGCTGCGGGCCGCCGTGCGCCGCGCCGAGCCGGTCGGCGGCGGGGACGGGGACGTGGCCGTCGTGGAGACCGCGGGCTTCACCGTCGACCTCGCCGCGAAGAAGGTCAACCGGGGCGGCAAGGACGTCCGGCTCACCCCGACCGAGTGGCACCTGCTGGAGGTCCTGGTCCGCAACGCCGGACGGCTCGTCGGCCAGAAGCAGCTCCTCCAGGAGGTCTGGGGCCCCTCGTACGGCACCGAGACGAACTACCTGCGCGTCTACATGGCGCAGTTGCGGCGCAAGCTGGAGGCCGACCCGTCGCACCCGAGGCACTTCGTCACCGAGCCCGGCATGGGCTACCGGTTCGAACGCTGACCTGCGGCGTACCGCGCGGCGGGGCGGCGGAACCGGGTCGCCGGAACAACGCCCCGGTAGGCTTTCCGTATGAGTGCTGCACCGCGTACAGAGAGGCCCGGCGGCCGCTTCCGCCGCATGCTGGACCGCCTGTCCAGCTCGCAGGGCGAACTCGAGTCCGAGGAGCTCCAGGAGGACGCGGAGGCGACGGGCTGCACCCGCATCTCGGACTGCGGTGACCGCCAGATCGTGAAGGTGACTGGTACCTTGCGGACGGTCACCCTGCGCCCGCGGGCCGGAGTGCCGGCCCTGGAGGCGGAACTCTTCGACGGCACCGCCCCGCTGGACGTGGTGTGGCTGGGCCGGCGGTCCATCCTGGGCATCGAGCCGGGCCGCAGGCTCATAGCCTCGGGCCGGATCTCCATGAGCCAGGGGCGCAGGGTCCTCTTCAATCCGAAATACGAGCTCCGACCGCTCGGACAGGAGTAGCCGGTGACGTCACTCGACAAGCCGACCACCGACGAAGGCGGCCCCTGGGGGCCCGACGGCCACGGCACCGCCCCGGACGGCCCGGACGGCCCCCGCGCCCAGGACGCTGCCGAGGCGCGGGCCGGCCGGGACGACGCCAAGGCCGTGACCGAGGCCGCGCTGTTCGACGCGTTCGGCGGGGTCCGCGGCATGGTGGAGACCGTCGTGCCCGGCCTCCTCTTCGTCACGATCTTCACCGTCAACAAGGACCTGCACGCCTCCGCCCTCGCGGCGCTCGCGGTGTCCCTGCTGCTCGTCGTCATCCGGCTGGTCCGCCGCGACACCGTCAAGCACGCCTTCAGCGGCGTCTTCGGCGTCGCCTTCGGCGTCGTCTTCGCGATGATGACGGGCAACGCCAAGGACTTCTACCTGCCCGGCATGCTGTACACGCTGGGCCTGGGCCTCGCGTACGTCGTCACGACGCTGGCCGGTGTCCCGCTGATCGGGCTGATCCTCGGCCCGGTCTTCAAGGAGAACCTCTCCTGGCGCACCCGCAACCCCGGCCGCAAGAAGGCGTACGCCAAGGCCAGCTACGCCTGGGGCTTCATCCTGCTGGGCAAGTGCGCGATCCTCTTCCCCCTGTACTGGTGGGCCGACACGACCCAGCTCGGCTGGGTCCTCATCGCGCTGAAGATCCCGCCCTTCCTGCTCGCCGTCTACCTGACGTGGGTGTTCCTCGCGAAGGCGCCGCCGCCGATCGACGTCTTCGCGGAGATGGAGGAGGCCGAGCGCGCCGAGAAGGAGCGCGAGGCCAGGGGGGCCTGACACCGGACGCGCACGAGGAGGGCCGGGGACCGATCGCGGTCCCCGGCCCTCCTCGTACGGAGACCGGAATCCCGGCACGGGGCGCCCGCGCGCCCGTGTCGGAGCGGCCCGCGTCAGCCCGCGGCGTCCTCGCGGCGGACCGACAGCAGGTCCTCCAACTGCTCCTCGCGCGCCTGCGCGGCCACGAACAGCAGCTCGTCACCGGCCTCCAGCGTCTCCTCCGCGCCCGGCGTGAGGACCCGCGAACCACGGATGATCGTCACCAGCGACGTGTCCTGCGGCCACGCCACGTCCCCGACGCGCGTACCGGCGATCGCCGACTCCGGCGGCAGGGTCAGCTCGACCAGGTTCGCGTCGCCGTGGCTGAAGCGCAGCAGCCGGACCAGGTCGCCGACGCTCACCGCCTCCTCCACCAGCGCCGACATCAGGCGCGGCGTCGACACGGCGACGTCCACGCCCCACGCCTCGGTGAACAGCCACTCGTTCTTCGGGTTGTTGACCCGCGCGACGACCCGGGGAACCCCGTACTCGGTCTTCGCGAGCAGCGACACGACGAGGTTCACCTTGTCGTCACCCGTCGCCGCGATCACGACGTGGCACCGCTGCAGCGCCGCCTCGTCCAGGGACGTGATCTCACAGGCGTCGGCCAGCAGCCACTCCGCCTGCGGCACCCGCTCCACCGAGATGGCGGTCGGCGCCTTGTCGACGAGCAGCACCTCGTGCCCGTTCTCCAGCAGCTCGCCCGCGATGGAACGACCCACCGCGCCCGCGCCGGCGATGGCGACCCGCATCAGTGACCGCTCCCCTCGGGGCCGTGGGCGAAGGCCGCCTCGACCTGCTCGACCTCGTCCGTCCGCATCATCACGTGCACCAGATCGCCGTCCTGCAGCACCGTCTGCGACGTCGGCAGGATCGCCTCGCCCAGCCGCGTCAGGAACGCCACGCGGACCCCCGTCTCCTCCTGGATCGTGCTCACCTTGTGGCCGATCCACGCGGGGGAGATGTACACCTCCGCGAGCTGCACCCCGCCGCTCGGGTCCCGCCACAGCTCCTCGGCGCCGGACGGCAGCAGCCGCCGCAGCATCTGGTCGGCGGTCCACCGCACCGTGGCGACCGTGGGGATGCCGAGCCGCTGGTACACCTCGGCGCGCCGGGGGTCGTAGATCCGGGCGGCGACGTTCTCGACGCCGAACATCTCGCGCGCCACCCGCGCCGCGATGATGTTGGAATTGTCACCGCTGCTGACCGCGGCGAACGCCCCGGCCTCCTCGATGCCCGCCTCGCGCAGGGTGTCCTGGTCGAACCCGACGCCGGTGACACGCCGTCCACCGAAGCCGGAACCGAGGCGCCGGAAGGCCGTGGGGTCCTGGTCGACGACGGCGACCGTGTGACCCTGCCGCTCCAAGGTCTGCGCCAGTTCGGCGCCGACACGGCCGCAGCCCATGATCACAATATGCACGTTCGACTACCCCGCGCTCCTGGTCACCTTGCTGACCTGCGAAAACACCCTGCTCACTCTTCTCTCTCAGCCTGCGTGCGGTGCTGTCTCGGAATGAGCTTATGCCCCGACCAGGCGGTTGCCCTCATCCGCGTCCGGGAGCCGACGACGCGTCGAACACGCCACCCGCGGGCGAGCGGCACCCATTTCGAACGCTTACGATCCTCTGCGTGTCCAAACTGACCGACGTGCCCAAACGGATCCTGATCGGCCGGGCCCTGCGTAGCGACAGGCTGGGGGAGACGCTCCTCTCCAAGCGCATCGCGCTCCCCGTCTTCGCCTCCGACCCGCTCTCCTCGGTGGCGTACGCACCGGGCGAGGTCCTGCTGGTCCTGTCCATCGCGGGTGCCTCGGCGTACGCGTTCAGCCCGTGGATCGCGGCCGCCGTCGTGATCCTCATGTTCACGGTCGTCGCCTCGTACCGGCAGAACGTCCACGCCTACCCCAGCGGCGGCGGCGACTACGAGGTCGCCCAGACCAACCTCGGTCCGCGCGCCGGACTCGGCGTCGCCAGCGCGCTCCTCGTCGACTACGTGCTCACCGTCGCCGTGTCGATCTCCTCCGGCGTGGAGAACCTCGGCTCCGCCATCCCGTTCGTCGTCGAGCACAAGACGGCGTCCGCCGTCGCGATCATCGTGCTCCTCACCCTGATGAACCTCCGCGGCGTCAAGGAGTCCGGCCGCCTCTTCGCCATCCCCACGTACGTCTTCGTCACCGGCGTCTTCGCCCTCATCGTCTGGGGCGCCTTCCGCGGCCTGGTCCTCGGCGACACGATGGAGGCGCCCACCGCCGACCTGGAGATCCAGGCCGAACACCAGGGCCTCGCCGGGTTCGCCCTCTTCTTCCTGCTGCTGCGCGCCTTCTCGTCCGGCTGCGCCGCGCTCACCGGCGTCGAGGCGATCAGCAACGGCGTGCCCGCCTTCCGCAAGCCCAAGAGCCGCAACGCCGCCACCACCCTCGCGCTCATGGGCGGCTTCGCCGTCACCATGTTCTGCGGCATCATCGGCCTCGCCCTCGCCACCGACGTCAAGATGGCCGAGAACCCGGCCCACGACCTGCTCCGCGACGGCGCCCCGGTCGGCCCCGAGTACACCCAGGAACCGGTGATCTCCCAGGTCGCCGCCGCCGTCTTCGGTGACGGCAGCTTCCTCTTCGTCGTCCTCGCCGCCGCGACCGCGCTCGTCCTCTTCCTCGCCGCGAACACCGCGTACAACGGATTCCCGCTCCTCGGCTCGATCCTCGCCCAGGACCGCTACCTGCCGCGCCAGCTCCACACCCGCGGCGACCGGCTCGCCTTCTCCAACGGCATCGTGCTGCTCGCCGCCGCCGCCGCGGTCCTCGTCTACCTCTACGACGCCGAGGTCACCCGGCTCATCCAGCTCTACATCGTCGGCGTCTTCGTCTCCTTCACGCTCAGCCAGACCGGCATGGTCCGCCACTGGAACCGGCTCCTGAGCACCGAGGGCGACCCGGCCGCCCGGCGCCGCATGGTCCGCTCCCGCGCGATCAACACGTTCGGCGCGTTCTTCACCGGCCTCGTCCTGATCGTCGTCCTCATCACCAAGTTCACCCACGGCGCCTGGGTGGCGCTGCTCGGCATGGCGATCTTCTACGTGACGATGACCGCGATCCGCAAGCACTACGACCGTGTCGCGGAGGAGCTCGCCGCCCCCGAGGGCCCCAGCGAGGACAGCGTCCGCCCGGCCCGCGTCCACTCCATCGTCCTCGTCTCCAAGATCCACCGCCCGACGCTCCGCGCGGTCGCCTACGCCAAGCTGATGCGCTCCGACAAGCTGGAGGCGCTCAGCATCAACGTCGACCCGGCCGAGACCAAGGCCCTCACCGAGGACTGGGAGCGCCGCGGCCTCGACGTCCCGCTGAAGATCCTCGACTCCCCGTACCGGGAGATCACCCGGCCCGTCGTCGAGTACGTCAAGAGCCTGCGCCGCGAGAGCCCCCGCGACGTCATCAGCGTGATCATCCCCGAGTACGTCGTCGGCCACTGGTACGAGCAGCTCCTCCACAACCAGAGCGCCCTGCGCCTCAAGGGCCGCCTGCTGTTCACGCCCGGCGTGATGGTGACCTCCGTCCCGTACCAGCTGCGCTCCTCGGAGGCGGCGAAGCAACGGGCGAAGAAGAACCTGGAGTGGAACGCGCCCGGCTCGGTGCGCCGCGGCCTGGTCGAGACGGGCGCGAAGCGGCCCACCCCGCCGAACGGCAAGGAGTGACGGCGAAGGGACGCGGAGAAGGGACGTAGACTGGTGGGCTGGTCGTCCGACCGGCCCGGTCGTCCGACCGCCGCGAGAACCCCTTCCCTCCTTTCTCTCCTTGGAGTCACCCCGCCATGCCGAAGAACGCACCCGAGTCCTCGCTGGTCGGCGAGGAGTACGAGGTCGAGGTCGGCCCCGTCGCGCATGGCGGCCACTGCATCGCCCGCACCGGGGAGGGCCGCGTCCTGTTCGTCCGGCACGCGCTGCCGGGCGAGCGGGTCGTCGCCCGCGTGACCGAGGGCGACGAGACGTCCCGCTTCCTGCGGGCCGACGCGGTCACCGTCCTCGACGCGTCGAAGGACCGCATCGAGGCGCCCTGCCCGTACGCCGGGCCCGGCCGCTGCGGCGGCTGCGACTGGCAGCACGCCAAGCCGGGCGCCCAGCGCCGCCTCAAGGGCGAGGTCGTCGCGGAGCAACTGCGCCGCCTCGCGGGCCTCACCCCCGAGGAGGCCGGCTGGGACGGCACGGTCGTCCCCGCCGAGGGCGACAAGCTGCCGGCCGGCGAGGTCCCGCAGTGGCGCACGCGCGTCCAGTACGCCGTCGACGCGTCCGGCCGCGCGGGCCTGCGCCGCCACCGCTCCCACGAGGTCGAGCCGATCGACCACTGCATGATCGCCGCCGAGGGCGTGAGCGAGCTGGGCGTCGAGAAGCGGGAGTGGCCGGGCATGGCGTCGGTCGAGGCGATCGCCGCGACCGGCTCGCAGGACCGCCAGGTCGTCCTCACCCCGCGCCCCGGCGCCCGCCTGCCGCTCGTCGAACTCGACAAGCCGGTGTCGGTGCTGCGCGTGGAGGAGAAGGACGGCGGCGTCCACCGCGTCCACGGCCGCCCCTTCGTCCGCGAACGCGCCGACGACCGCACCTACCGCGTCGGCAACGGCGGCTTCTGGCAGGTCCACCCGAAGGCCGCCGACACCCTGGTCCGCGCCGTCATGCAGGGCCTCCTGCCCCGCAAGGGCGACACGGCCCTGGACCTGTACTGCGGCGTCGGCCTCTTCGCGGGCGCCCTCGCGGACCGCGTCGGCGACAAGGGGGCGGTCCTCGGCATCGAGTCGGGCAAGCGCGCGGTGGAGGACGCCCGCCACAACCTGCGGGACTTCGACCGGGTGCGCATCGAGCAGGGCAAGGTGGAGCAGGTCCTGCCGCGCACGGGCATCACGGAGGTCGACCTCGTCGTCCTGGACCCGCCCCGCGCGGGCGCCGGCAAGTCCGTCGTCCACCACCTCGCCGCCCTGGGCGCCCGCCGCATCGCCTACGTCGCCTGCGACCCGGCAGCCCTCGCCCGCGACCTGGCGTACTTCCGCGAGGCCGGCTACAAGCCCCGCACACTGCGGGCCTTCGACCTGTTCCCGATGACGCATCATGTGGAGTGCGTGGCGATTCTGGAACCTGCCGAGAAGGCTCGCTGACCTGCCGTTTTGCATTTCAGGTGGTCAGCTCGACCTGTTTTCGCTCGCGGAACGCGTCGACTGAGGTTCGCTTGTGCAGAACGCTCTGAGCTGCAGGTTCAAGGGCCGGCGTGGGTCTCGCGGCGACGTGGCGATGCGCAATGCAGCATTTTTGACGCTCGGATGACGCTCGAATATCGGAAGCCTCAACCTCGGACCTCTCCGGCCCTGGGCCGCAGACCAGGGCCATCGGCGCGGGGCAAGGACTCCGGTTCGGGGGCGACTGCACCTCGCCAGCGGCGGCGCGTGCTGCTACCTCGTCGCACGCATCTCGGAACCGAGACCGCGGCCCGACTGGGCCACGAAGGACGGCGTCGTGGTCCGAGGTCTTGAGTGGCTGGTACCACCTCGCCACCCAGATACCAGTCCGGTATCATTCCTGGATGGCGATGACACTCCGACTCCCCGACGACCTTGACGCGAAGCTCACCGAGCGGGCTCGTCGGGAGGGTCGCAGCAAGCAGGAACTTGCCATCGAGGCCATCCGTGACGCCCAGCACCGGGCCGAGCTGAAGGTCGATGACGTCCTGGCCGAGCTGATGGACAGCGATGCGGAGATCCTGGACTATCTGAAGTGACCCAAGTGCGCTACATCCATATCGACGAGATCCTGGCCATCGCCCGCACGGTCAACGGTACTGAGCACAGCGTGCGTGACATGGGACTTTTGGTGTCAGCGATCGAACGGCCCCGGACGAACGTGTTCGGGGCGGAGCCGTATCCCACGCTGCACGAGAAGGCGGCGGCTCTGCTGCACTCCGTCGCCCGCAACCACGCGTTGATCGACGGCAACAAGCGCACCGCCTGGCTCGCCATGCGCGTCTTCCTGCGGTTCAACGGCGTCAGCGCCAGTACCGTCCCGCCACCCGTCTCCGTTGCCGGCCCGTTCGTCGAGGAAGTCGCACAGGACAGCATCGACGTACCGGCCATCGCCAAGCGTCTCTCGTCCTGGTTCCCCGTTTCCTGACGTTCGACGTCGTGCGGCGGGGGGCGGAGAGAGGTTGAGCAGGCGGTGCTTGTTCCCGGCGGCCCGCTGGGCAGACTGATCCCGTTCTGTGGGGATTGTTCGTCCAGCGGGTTGGTTCGTATGCCTTCGCGGGACGGAGCAGCGAATCCACTCGACGCGGCAGGTGGATGCGGGGAACCCCGCCCGGGTTGCGGTTTTCAGTGGTTCGAGGTGGTGCGCGGGCTGTCGCCGCCCAGCCACGGTGCCTTCTCGATGCACGGATGACGGTCGTTCTGAACGTCCGTCAGGTGCGGGGAGGTCGTGCGCGAGCGTGGGCGGGCCCGGCCGTGCGGGGTCCGTGGACAACCGTCGATCACGCTGAGGCCGTCACCCGGGCCGCACGTCGGGGCCCGGGGAGGCGAGCGGAGCCGACTTCAGGAAGAAGGGCGACGGTCGTGCGGTGAGACCGACCCGTCCCATGCGGCCGTTCCGGCTGTGCCACCTCGGCCGGTGGGCTGAACGCCGGGCTGCCCGGCGCGGCCGTGGCAGCGGAGTGGGAGGGGGCGGGCGCGGACGCGGTGTTCCTCGGCACGGCGGTCGTGGGGAGGCGGTGACCCTCGGCATGGCGGGCGCGAGGAGGCGGTGACCCTCGGCACGGCGGTCGTGGGGAGGCGGTGACCCTCGGCGCGGCGGTCGCGGGGAGGCGGGGCGGCTGACCGTCGATCGCCTGAAGAGGAGGTCGAAATTTCTGACACTGTTCGGAAAATCGGCCTCTCGGAGATGCCGGGGACACGGTCGGCCGGATGCCGGCACTGCTCGCGAGGCAGCCCCGCTCCGGTGCCGAGTGGCAGCGTGACCAGGCAGTTTGTCGATGTCACGCGCGTCTTTCAACGCACAGACCCTACGAAATGTTTCGAGATTGATAGCGGTACATGCGAGAGGGGTTGACGCTGTTCGCCGGTTCCCTATCATTCAGGTTGCTCGACACTCCGATCGCCGTTCGGTATTCCGAACGATCCGGAGTCGCTCCATCGCACAGCAGGGCATCCCCGGGGCGCACCCCTCGAACGCCGAGCCGCAAGGAGTTCGTGCATGGATATGTCATGTTCTCATCAAGAGTTCTCCCGTCGTCGCGCGTTGGCGGCCGGTGCCGGTCTGGCCGCGGGGGCGGTCCTTCCGTTGGCGGGTGCCTCTCGTGCCGCGGGTGTTCCTGGTCGGGGGCCTGTCCCCGCGGCGGCCGGGAGCTTCACGAATCCGGTGGTCTGGCAGGACTTCGCGGACATCGACGTGATCCGTGTCGGTGACACCTATTACGCTTCGGCCTCGACGATGCACTACTCGCCGGGCGCGCCCGTCCTGCGGTCGTACGACCTGGTGAACTGGGAGATCGCCGGCCATTCGGTGCCGGTGCTCGACTTCGGTGCCAAGTACGACCTGAACGGCGCCCGCGGCTACGTCAGGGGAATCTGGGCGTCGTCCCTGGCCTACCGCCCCAGCAACAGGACCTTCTACTGGCTCGGCCAGATCGACTTCGCCCGCAGCTACCTCTACACCGCCACCGCGGTGGAGGGGCCGTGGACCCGGCTGGCGACGATCAGCACCCCCTACTACGACGCCGGGCTGCTCGTCGACAGCGACGACTCCCTGTACGTGGCGTACGGCAACACCACCATCAGCGTGGCCCAGCTCTCACCCGACGGCCGCACCCAGGTCCGTACGCAGGAGGTGTTCAGGACACCGTCCAGTGTCGGCACCCTGGAAGGCGCCCGCTTCTACAAGATCAACGGGCAGTACTACATCTTCCTCACCCGCCCCGCCAACGGCCAGTACATCCTGAAGTCCTCCAGCGGCCCCTTCGGCCCCTACACGATGCGGCAGGTCCTGCTCGACTTGCGCGGACCGATCCCCGGCGGCGGCGTCCCCCACCAAGGCGGGCTGGTGCGCACGCAGAGCGGCGCCTGGTACTACCTGGCCTTCGTCGACGCCTACCCCGGCGGCCGCGTGCCGGCCCTGGCACCGATCACCTGGACCGCGGACGGCTGGCCCGTCGTGCAACTGGTCAACGGTGCATGGGGCACCACGTACCCCACCCCGGCCGTGCCCCCTCCGCCCCGTCAGGTCACCCCGATGACCGGCGTCGACACCTTCGACGGCACGGCCCTCAAACCGCGATGGGAGTGGAACCACAACCCGGACAACACCAAGTGGTCGGTCAACAACGGCCTGACCCTACGGACCGCGACCGTCACCCACGACCTGTACTGGGCCCGCAACACCCTCACCCACCGCATCCAGGGCCCCACCTCCACCGCCACAGTCCTGCTCGACCACACCGCGATGCGCGACGGCGACCGAGCCGGACTCGCACTGCTGCGGGACTCCTCCGCCTGGATCGGCCTCAAACGCGACAACGGCACCACCCGGCTCGTCATGGTCAACGGCCTGACCATGGACACCAACTGGAACACCACCCACACCGGTACCGAAGTCGCCAGCGCACCCGCCCCGAGCGGACGCGTCTGGCTCCGCGCGAACGCCGACATCCGCCCCGGCGCTCCGCGCTCCGCGACCTTCTCCTACAGCACCGACGGCACCACCTTCACCCGCCTGGGACCCGCCTTCACCCTGGGCAACGACTGGCGCTTCTTCATGGGCTACCGCTACGCCCTCTTCAACCACGCCACACAGGCACTCGGCGGTGCCGTCCGCGTCACACGGTTCGAACTGTCCACCCCCTGAACCGAGTCCGACATCGGCCGACCGCCCACCGGACCCGGCCGTACGAGGAGTTGCATGAACCCGCTCCAACGCTTCGGACGCCGCCGGTCCCCGGTTTCGGGCCCGCCGCCCGCGACCGCCCCGGTGACGCCCGGGACGGCGACGGGCCCACCCGACGCCGTCCGAGCCCCCACCCCGGGCACCCGTGAGGTCCGAAGGCGCCGGGCGCCACCGATCTTCCAGGAGGTCGTGAAGGACCGGGAAGTCACAAGCGGTCTGTCGTGGTGCGCACGGGCCGCTGCACACCGCACTGCACCGTCAGTCCGGGCAACCTCCGACGAGGCCAACCGGAACCACCTACTCAAGGTTGGAAAACCCCCATGTACAGAGGAAGTTTCAGCCGCAGGCATCCGTCTGCGGTGTTCGCCGCCGCCATCGCGGTCCTGGCCGCGTTGGCGGCGATGCTCGTCGTCACCCCGGCGCAGGCGGCCACCAGCGGCGCCTTGCGCGGTGTTGGTTCGAACCGGTGCCTCGACGTGCCGGGCGCCAGCCAGACCGACGGCACGTACCTGCAGATCTACGACTGCTGGAGCGGGACCAACCAGCAGTGGACGTTGACGGACAGCAACCAGCTGACCGTGTACGGCAGCAAGTGCCTGGACGTTCCGGGCCACGCCACCACGGCCGGCACCCGGGTGCAGATCTGGGGCTGTTCCGGCGGTGCGAACCAGCAGTGGCGGGTGAACTCCGACGGCACGGTCGTCGGCGTGGAGTCCGGGCTGTGCCTGGAGGTCGCGGGCGCCGGTACGGCCAACGGCACGGCGGTGCAGATCGGGACGTGCAACGGCGGCAGCAACCAGAAGTGGACCGGCCTGTCCGGGACGCCGCCGACGGACGGCCCGTGTTCCCTTCCGTCGACGTACCGGTGGACGTCGACGGGTGTGCTGGCGCAGCCGGCGAACGGGTGGGCCGCGGTGAAGGACTTCACCACCGTGACGCACAACGGCAAGCACCTGGTCTACGCGTCGAACGTGTCGGGATCGTCGTACGGCTCGATGATGTTCAGCCCCTTCACGAACTGGTCGGACATGGCGTCGGCCCGCCAGACCGGGATGAACCAGTCCGCGGTGGCGCCCACGCTGTTCTACTTCGCGCCCAAGAACATCTGGGTGCTGGCGTACCAGTGGGGTGCGTGGCCCTTCATCTACCGCACGTCGAGCGACCCCACCAACCCCAACGGCTGGTCCGCTCCGCAGCCGCTGTTCACCGGGAGCATCTCCGGCTCGGACACCGGCCCGATCGACCAGACCCTGATCGCCGACGGCCAGAACATGTACCTGTTCTTCGCCGGTGACAACGGCAAGATCTACCGGGCGAGCATGCCGATCGGGAACTTCCCGGGCAACTTCGGCTCGTCGTACACGACGATCATGAGCGACACGAAGGCCAACCTCTTCGAGGGCGTACAGGTCTACAAGGTCCAGGGCCAGAACCAGTACCTCATGATCGTCGAGGCGATGGGCGCGAACGGGCGCTACTTCCGCTCCTTCACGGCCTCCAGCCTGAACGGCACGTGGACCCCGCAGGCCGCCACCGAGAGCAACCCCTTCGCGGGCAAGGCCAACAGCGGCGCCACCTGGACCAACGACATCAGCCACGGTGACCTGGTCCGCAACAACCCCGACCAGACCATGACCATCGACCCCTGCAACCTGCAGTTCCTCTACCAGGGCAAGTCCCCCACCGCGGGCGGCCCGTACGACCAACTGCCGTGGCGGCCGGGCGTCCTCACCCTGCGGCGCTGACCTCCCTGACGCGCGGTCACCGTGAGGTGGCGCGGTCCGCGGGCGTGTGAACGAGCGGTTTGCGGCGCGGGCGAGTCCACCCGCTGACCGACGCCCACCGCCTTGAGGAACCCCAGCCGTACGACGGCCGGGGTTCCTCCCGCTTTTGGTGCTGGTGCCGGTGCCGGTGCTGTTGTCGGCGCTGTTGTTGTGGCCCGGCCCGTCTTCGAAGAGCACGAGGGGAACGAGGGTGCTGATAAGGGGTGGATCGACCTGTACGTTGGTCGCTTCATCCGCGAATGCGCCGCTCTTGCGAGCCCACAACGGTAGCCTCCGACCGGACAGGCTCGTTGCATGAGAGGTGGGGGACGGCCAGTGGCCGTGCTCAGAAGCGTGCTGACCTGCGTAGTCCCACTACCGGCAGATCGCTGCAATTCGCCTCGGCGCAAGCCATGAGAGGCATGGTGTGAGCTGCGGCTTTACCCTCGGGCCGGTGATCAACCCTGGAGGGTTCGGAACCCGGAAACGTGCGCGGCGAGGCGGTGGACGGTGGCGAGTCGGTGATCAACCCTGGAGGGTTCGGAACAGGTACCAGGGGCGCAGGTCGAGCATGGTGGTGCGCGGTCGGTGATCAGACCTGGAGGGTTTGAGACGCCAAAAGCCAGTGGGCAGAGGGGGACTGGGCAGGGGGACACGGCCGTGCCGGGGCCGGTGGGCAACGGTTCGGATCGCTGTCAGTGACACGTCAGCGCGACCCGGCAGCATGACGGTGGGACGAGTGGCTGGACAGGGGGACGAACCGATGAGCAGCGCACCGCCGAAAGAGAGCGTCGTCGAGGACCTCCTGGTGGCCGCCCCGCCACCGGCCCGGACGGTCGTGGACATGATGCGCGACCGCGCCACGGGCCCGGATGCCGACCGGCCCCTGTTCACCGCCCTGGGGGCGGCGGGCGAACGGATGGCGCACCTCACGCCGGCCGAGCTCGACGCGCGTGCCCGTGCGGTCGCGGCCGCCCTGCGTCGGACCGGACGGCCCGGTGACCGGGTGATCGTCCCGCCGATGCCGGGCCTGGACTTCCACGTCGCGTTCTTCGGCTGCCTGTACGCCGGGATGGTCGCCGTGCCGGTGGCGGACGCGACCGGACCGGTTGTCGCCGCCATCGCCCGGGACTGCCGTCCCGGTGCGGTACTGGTGCCGGATGCCACAACTCCGGGACCCGTGCCGGGCGTGCCCCGGGTCGCCGTACGGGGGCAGGTGCGCGCGTCCCGCCACTGGCGCGGTGGCCCCGTGGCCCTGGCCTCCCTGGCCCCGAGCTCCGTAACTCCGGACGCCCTGGCCCCGGGCCCAGCAGCCCCGGGCCCCCTGGCCCCGAGCTCCGTAGCTCCGGACCCCTTGGCCCCGGGCCCCGCGGCCCCGGCGCTGCTCCAGTACGCCGCCCGGACCGGCCGGCGGGGGCCGGCCGGTGTCGTCGTCGGCCACGGTGCGCTGGTGGCCGGCCAGGCGGCGGTGCGCGACCGGTGCGACGTCGACCCCGGCACGACCGTCGTGAGCTGGCTGCCCCTCTGGCACGGCACGGGACTGGCCACGGCGCTCGTCCTTCCGCTCGTGTCGGGGGCGACCGCCGTGACCCTGGAGCCCGCCGCGTTCGTGCGGGACCCGCGCGTGTGGCTGCGCGCCATCGAGGCGGAGGAGGACGTCTTTGCCGCGGCGCCGGACGCCGCGTACGAGCTGTGCGTCAGGCGCGTCCCGGCGGCCGAGCGGATGCGCATCGACCTGTCGACGTGGCGGGTGGCCGCCGTCGGTGGCGGTGGCGGTGGCGGCGCCGGGGGCGGGCGGCCGGTCAGGGCCCGGACGCTGCACCGGTTCGCCGACGCGTTCCGGCCCGGTTTCTTCCGCGAGGAGGTGTTCGCCGCGGGCTACGGCACCGGCGGGGGAGCCCTCGGGGCCACGCTGGCACGGCCGCTCCACCCGACGGTGGCCGGGCACTACGACCGCGCCGCCCTCACCCGGGGGGAGGCGGTGCCGGTGTCCCGGGCCGATCGCGGCGGGGTCGAACTGGTCGGCCGGGGAACGCCGTTGCCGGGCGTCGGTGTGCGGGTCGTCGACCCGGCGTCGCGCCGGGCGGTCCCGGAGCGGGTCGTCGGCGAGATCTGGGTGGACGCGCCGGGGGGCGCCGCCGGCCGTACCGGGGACCTGGGCTTCTTCGACGGCGGCGAGCTGTTCGTGACGGGCTGACCCCGGCGTGATCGAGCGGATCCTGCCACCGTACGTCGTCGCGGTCGAGGCGTTCTCCGACCCTCCGGGCGCCCGGCTCCTCCCCGAGGAACGGGCCGTCGTGGCAGGCGCCGCGGAAGGGCGCCGGCGCGAGTTCACGACCGTACGGCACTGCGCCCGGCTCGCCCTCGCCGAACTGGGCCGGCCGCCGGTACCGCTCCTGCCCGACGCCGACGGCGCCCCCCGGTGGCCGGACGGGGTGGTCGGCAGCATGACGCACTGCCGGGGCGGCTACCGCGCCGCTGCCGTGGCCCCGCGCACCGCCGCGCGGGCCGTCGGGGTGGACGCCGAACCGCACCGGCCGCTGCGGGAGGGGGTACTGGCGAGCGTCGCCCGCCCCGGCGAACGCGCCCGGCTGGCGGGGCTCGAACGCGCCGGCGCGGCGGTGTGCTGGGACCGGCTGCTGTTCTGCGCCAAGGAAGCCGTGTACAAGGCGTGGTTCCCGCTCACCCGCGTGCGGTTGGGCTTCCACGACGTGGACGTCGTCTTCGAGCCCCGTACCGACGTGTTCCGGGCCCGGGTCGTGGGGGGCGGGGCGGCCGGGCAGGGGCCGGTGAACGAGCCCTCGTTCTCCTGCGGACGGCTGACCGGTCGGTGGGTCGTCGGCCACGGGGTGGCCGCCGCCGCGGTGGCCCTGCCGTCGTTTGACATCGGTGCAGGTCGTGGGAAAGTCTCCTCGTAAAGTTTCCCGGGATGTCAGAGGTGGGCCATGACCAGCGAGGAGCTTCTGGCTGTTCTCGCTGCCGTCGGCCACGCACAGCGCCTGCGGGTCATCGCGGAGCTCGCCGAGGGACGGATGTACGTCAGCGAGCTGGCCCGCCGCCTCGGGATGTCCCGCCCCCTGCTGTACATGCACCTGGAACGGCTGGAGAAGGCCGGTCTGGTCGTGGGCAACCTGGAGCTGTCCGACGACGGCAAGGCGCTGAAGTACTTCGAACTGGCCCCGTTCGACCTGCACGTGAATGTCGATACGATCCTCGCGGCCGTACGGGCCGACGACGCCCGGGCGGTGGACGTGGGTGCCGCCCCGGAGCGGGCGGGCGCGAAGGGCCCGGAAGACCGGAAGAACCTGAAAGACGTGAAGGGGAAACGCACATGACCGGGGCCGTCATCGCCGTCGCCGTCGTCCTGATCGTTGTCGGCGGCATCACAGCGAGCGTGGTCGCGTACTTCAGACTGCAGCGCCACCGTGCCGACGCCGTGGCCATGGCCTCGTACCGCAAGCTCGCCGAGGAAGCGGTCGCCCAGCAGGAGTCCCTGCGCAGCCAGCTCGCCGAGCTCGGTGACCGCGTCAAGGCCGTCGAAGCGCTGCTCCGCAGCGTCGACTAGCTCGTTCCTCGACCCGGGCGCGGGGGTTGCGGGTCCGTTGACCCCTCGGCGCGCTGTCGGCGGGGGCGGGGTGTTCCGGCGGGGCACGCCAGGGGTCGCCGTACGACGGCCGGATCGCGTGCCCGCCGGGCGGCGTCGTCCCCGACACCGGGCGCAGGGCGCCCCGCGGCACGGTCCACGAGCCGCGGCCCGCTGCGAGCGCGCGGATCGCCGGGCGGGGTCACCGAACGATCGACAGGGCGGAAGAGGCGCGAGGTCCCGGGCCGGGCGACCGCGCCCGCCGCCCGTACCGGAGCCCTTGCCGGTCGATCGACTCCGTCATCGGGGACGTCGCGTCGGGTGACCGCGCCCGCCGCCCGCACCCGGAGTCCTTGCCGGTGGGGTGTGCGCGGTTACGAGGCGCGTCGCTGCCCGGGGGCGGCCTCCAGGGCCGGCCGGCCCCGCCGGCGGACGACGTTCTGGGGCGGGAGCGTCCGGACGACCCGGCCGTCCAGCAGGGCCACGCCCAGCGGGGTCACCGTGTGCAGCACCGTGTTGCGGATGCGGCGCGTGGTGATCAGGCCGGTCTCGCGCAGCACTGCCGTGTGTTGGCTGGCGCCGGCCGCGGAGATGCCGAGCTGGTCGGCGAGTTGACTGGTGGTGCAGGTGGCCCGCAGCACGCGCAGCGCGGCAGCCCGGGTCTGGCCGACCAGGGCGCCGAGCGACTGCGCCCGGCCGTCGGGCTCCTCCCACAGCGCGGCGGCACGAGCGGGGTCGGGCGGCGCGGCGAACGCCAGCACCGCCTGGCCGTTCTCCGCCGTGGCCGCCATGAGCCGGCCGGGCCGGTGGTTGAGGAACACCGACGGGGTGAGGACCAGTCCCCGCCCGTCGAGGTGGACGTCCTCGTCGGGCCCGCCCGGTATCTCCAGGACGGGGGCGCGCCAGATCGTCCGGGGGTGCAGCGTGGCCAGGAGCTGCTCCACTCCCCCCGCCATGACGATCCTGCCGCGCGCCTCGCACTCGGCCTCCAGGTAGGCGCGCAGTTGGTCCCAGTACGGGGCCACCGCCGCGCGCCAGACCTCCGGCAACCCGGTGTGCCGGTCCGCCGCGCCCGGGTCGTCGCCGTACCGCTCGGCGTGCGCGACGAGCAGCTCCGGGTCGAGGGTGCCACCGCCGTGCGCGGGTGGCGACGACCACCCGGGCAGCCGTTTGGCGACCTGGCTGCGCCACCGCGCGTAGGGCGCGCCGACGCTGCGGCTGAGGAGGCCGGCCGCGAAGGCCGTCTCCACGAGCGGCCCCACGGTGGGCCGCAACCGGGTTCTGGCGAAGTCGGCGGCGCCGAAGTGGATTCTCTGCATGGTGGCCCCCGTAGTCCCCGCGGACAGGCGGGGAAGAGAAAAAGAGAAGAGAAGACGCGGAGAGACGTTCAGGCAGAGCGGCCCGTCAGGGAGACGAAGACGTCGTCGAGGGTCGGCCGCCGCAGTGCGAAATCGGCGACCTCCACCTTCTCCCGGCGCAGCGCGGCGGCCGCCGTGGCGATGCCGTCCATGCCGTCGCCGACGGCGATGGAGACGATGCCCTTGTCGCGGTCCACCACCGGCTCGGTGGCGGTCGCCCGGCGCAGCGCCGACACCGCCGCCGCCACCCGGTCCGGATGCGTGACAACGATTTCCAGGCGCTCCTCGCCGACCTTGCGCTTGAGCTCGTTGGGCGTGCCGTCGGCGATCACCCGGCCCGCGTCCACGACCACGATCCGGTCGGCGAGGTAGTCGGCCTCCTCCAGGTACTGGGTGGTCAGCAGGACGGTGACGCCGTCGGAGACGAGCTCCCGCACCGCCGACCACAGGCCCATCCGGCTCACCGGGTCCAGACCCGTGGTGGGCTCGTCGAGGAAGAGCACCGAGGGCCGCGCGACCAGGCAGGCCGCCAGGTCCAGGCGCCGCCGCATGCCGCCCGAGTAGGTACGGGCCGGGCGGTCGCCCGCGCCCGTCAGGTCGAACCGGTCGAGCAGCTCCGCCGCCCGCTCCCGCGCGGCCCGCCTGCCCAGGTGCAGGAGCGTGCCGATCAGCACCAGGTTCTCGCGCCCGGTGAGGAGTTCGTCCACGGCCGCGTACTGGCCTGCCAGGCCGATCCGTCGGCGCACCTCGCGGGGCCGGCGCACCACGTCGTACCCGGCGACCTCGGCGCGACCGCCGTCCGGGACGAGCAGGGTCGCCAGCGTGCGTACCGTGGTGGTCTTGCCGGCGCCGTTCGGCCCGAGCAGACCCAGCACCGTACCGGCCGGCACCGCGAGGTCGACCCCGCGCAGCGCCTGGGTCCGCCCGTACCCCTTGCGCAGCCCCTCCGCCTGAATCGCCATGTCCACGGTTCGGGGTCCTTCAGGACGCCTGCGGCGCACTGGACCCGCGCAGGCTCAGGGGGCGCATGTCCGTCCAGTTCTCCTCGACGTACGCGAGCGCCGCGTCGCGCGGGCCCTCGTCGAGGGCGACCGTCCAGCCGTCCGGCCGCTGGGCGAAGGCCGGCCACAAGGAGTGCTGGCCCTCGCCGTTCACGAGTACGAGAAACGTTCCGTCCTGGTCGTCAAAGGGGTTCGACACGTCGCCCACTCACTCCCGTATCCGAGTCGTATGTCGTGCGCGCCGTGTGTCCGACGCATGGCCATGCTGTCGGATTCCACTGACACGTCACTGACCGTCCTCTGATGCGCGGTGCCCCCGCTATCGGGCCGGGCGCTTCGACTGCCGCCGCGTGGCGGCGACGTCGCACTTGCCGTTGGAGTTGAAGACGATCTCCCGGACGACGTGCACCTCGTGGGGGACCAGGCCCGAGGGCAGTGCCCCGGAGAGCGCCCTGCGCAGCGTCCCGGCGAGCGCCTCGCCGTCGGTGCGCGCCGGGTCCGTGGCGCGGACGAACAGCTCCAGGCCGTCCACGGGGCCCCGCACGACGTCGAAGGCCGCGTCGGCGACGCCGGGCACGGCCAGCACGTGATGGCGCAGCTCGCCCAGCTCGACGCGGTAGCCGTTGACCTTCCACTGGTCGTCCCGGCGCCCGAGGTGGAGCAGGAGCCGCTCGGGGAGCAGCTCGGCCATGTCGCCGGTGCGGTACGCCGGGCCCGGCGCACCGCCCAGTTCCCGCTCGTCGACGAATCGGTCACCGGCGCCCGCGCCGCCCAGGTATCCGGCGGCGACGGCGCGCCCGGCGATCACCAGTTCGCCGGGCCGGCCGGGTGGCAGGGGCCGTAGCTGCTCGTCCACCACGTAGGCGCGGGTGTTCCAGGCGGGTGTGCCGATGGGCACGGTCGGCGTGCCGGGCAGGGCGGTGTTGTCGAAGCGGTGGGCGCAGCAGCCGATCGTCGTCTCGGTCGGGCCGTAGTGGTTGACGAGCCGCACGCCGTCGAGCCGGGAGCCCAGCGCGGTGATGAGCGCCGGATCGAGCGCCTCGCCCCCGAACATCAGCAGCCGGGTCGTCCGGTCGTAGCGGGGCGGCTCGGCGAGGGCCTCGAAGAACCGGGCGTGGGAGGGGGTGAGCTTGATGAAGGTGTACGGGTCCGCCCCGGCGCCGAACAGCGTGGCCTGGTCCCACAGCCCGGGCACGGTCACCACCCGCGCACCCCTGGCGAGCGGCACCCACAGGGACGTCATGGCCAGGTCGTAGCCGAGGCTGGCGAACAGCGGGCTGCCGCTCCCGCCCGCCCCGACGAGCGACCCGCACCAGGCCGCGTAGTTGGCGAGCGACGCGTGCGGGACCATGACGCCCTTGGGCATGCCGGTCGAGCCGGAGGTGAACACGACGTACGCGATGTCCTCGCCGCGCGGCAGCTCGTGTTCCGGCGGGGTGCGGACGTCCGCGAGCTCCGCCACGTCGATGACGGGTACGTCGAGGGCGGGCAGCCGGTCCGTGGCCACCGGGCCGTCGTGGACGAGGGCGGTCGGCCGGGCGCCGGCGAGCACCGTGCCGACGCGTTCGGCGGGGTGGGTCGGATCGAGGGGCACGTAGGCGGCGCGGAGGGACATGACGCCGAGCGCGGCGGCGATCACCCCGGCGGTCCGGTCGGCCCACACGGCCACCCGGTCGCCGGGGCCCACCCCGGCCTCCCGCAACACGGCGGCCACGACGAGGGCGCGGTGCCACAGCCGCCGGTACGTCCAGGACGTGTCACCGGACCGGACGGCCACGGCGTCCGGCCGCACGTGCGCGTGCGCCCGTACGAGTCGTACCATCGAGTCCGTTTCGATGTCGCGCACCTCACCGGAGAGCATGCCGGGGTGCGCCACTGACGAGGTCATCGCTGCTCCTGTTGTCGGCTGTCGGCTGTCGGGGCCGGGTGTGGGCGCCCGCGCCCGGCGGGGCGGGGCGGCGGGTCAGCTCAGTGCGGCACGGCTGACCATGTCGCCCATGGCCACGATGATCTTCCGTTCGCCCTCGAAGGGGTCCCGGCCGTGCGAGACGAGCATGTTGTCGATGACCGCCACGTCACCCCGCTCCCAGGGGAACCGCCGTGCCAGGGAGTCGTAGAGCGAACGCAGCAGGCTGATGGTGGCGCCGTCGATCGGGGAGCCGTCGCCGAAGGACGCGCTGCGGGGGTAGGCGGTCTCGTCGTCGCCGAACAGCGACCTCATGACCTCCCGGACGGACGGCTCCAGGCAGGCCGTGTGGTGCAGGAAGAGCTGGTTGAAGAAGACCTGCTCACCCGTGTCGGGGTGCTGGACGACGGCCGGCGCGTTCTGCACCGTCCGCAGGACGCCGTCGGGCAGCCACTCGCACTCCACGCCCTGGGCGCGGCAGCGCTCCTCCACCTCGCCGCGGTCGCCGGTGCCGAACATCTGCTCCCAGCCGACGTCGAGCCCGGGGATGAAGTTGCGCACATAGCGGATGCCGAGCGCCTGGAAACGGTCGCGCAACTCGTCCGGGAGCGCCTCCCACACCCTGCGCCCGTCGACGATCGGCGTCGCACCGCCCCGGTCCGACGGCTGTACGCAGCAGAAGAACTGGCGGCTGGGCCACTGCGGCATGTGGGAGCTCTCGTGGTGGAACAGGATCGACTGCTGGGCCGGGTACGGCGTCGACTTGTAGACCCGTTCGGCGTCCTTCTCGTGCGGCAGGTCCCCGTAATCGCCGTACAGGGCGTTCACCAGGGAGGAGGCCACCGCCTCGAACGCGTCGGCGTCCGCGATGCCGAAGCCGCGCAGGACGACCGCGCCGTGGGTGAGGAGCAGACCGTCGATGGCCGGGCGGTGCCGTGCCGCCCACTCCACCGCGTCGAGGCCCGGTGTCTCGCACCGGAGCAGGGGCGGATAGATCTCGTCGTTGAATGAGACGCCAGGACCGAACATTCCCGACCATCCCTTCCTCTCGTGGTCGCAGGCACCGGCCGCGCCTCGTCCGAGGCCGCTTCGGTCTGCCCGACGGAGTGACACCGCCGGAAGCGCGGCGGCACCATGGGACGTGTTCGGCTTCTGGTCGTGCGTCAACTGGCTTGGTGGCGTGCCCAATGGGAATGACACGAGTCTAGGAAGCCGGGTGTGACCCGGCGACACTCTTAAGTTCGGGGCGAAAATCGCAGGTCACCTGGGATTTCGCGCCAGGGTCCGGCGCGGCCCGCAGGCGGCCGGCGGCACGGGACGGGGCCGTGCGGGGGCGTTCCCACGGGGGTTGACGGCGAGGGGGAGGGCCCCCGGGCCCGTTCCCGAGGCGGCCGGACCCGGGTGGCCGGGCCCGGGTGGACGGGCCCGGAGGGGCCGTGCCGCGGACGAGCCGCGACACCGGCGCCCACGGCAGCCGCCCTGGCGGTCCGGCGGGTTCGGTCCGTGGCGGGAACGGGTCCGCGGATGCCCCGCACCCCCTCCCCACGACGACGTCGGCCTCCACGACCACACCGGGCCGTGGAGGCCGACGTCGTGCGAGGCCCCCCACCGGCGGCGGTGTCCGGCAGCGCACCGGGGCCTTCTCCCGCCCGGCGTCCGCTACTCGCGCACGCCCGCCATCTCGCCGGGCTTGCCGCGCAGGACCAGCCTCGCCGACAGCAGCGTGGTGGCGAGGGTCAGGCCCAGAGCGGCACCGGCCACCGCGACGAAGATCCACGGGGAGCCGTCCGGGACCGGAGAGCCCAGCACGCTGATGCTCAGCGGTACGAGCGTGAGCGCCGCGACCACCACGCCGAGGACGATGCCGGCGACGGCCACGAGGAACGCCTCGACCGCCATCATCTGCATCACCTGGCGGCGCGTGGAGCCGATCAGCCGCTGGAGCATGAACTCCCGCCGCCGCTCGGTCGTGGCGATGACCTGGGTGTTCACCAGGGCGATCGTCGCGTACCCCACGACCATGCCGAGCAGCAGGTACGACATCCACGTCTGCGTCTCGTCCGCCTCCGCCTGGACGACCGTCAACGCCGCACGGTCGGCGACCCGGAGGCCGGGGTGGTCGGCTGCCAGCGCGGACAGCGTCCCGGCGAGCTCGGCCCGGTCCGCTCCCGGCTCGGCCT
Source organism: Streptomyces sp. NPDC045287 (assembly GCF_056432325.1). Classification (NCBI taxonomy): domain Bacteria; kingdom Bacillati; phylum Actinomycetota; class Actinomycetes; order Kitasatosporales; family Streptomycetaceae; genus Streptomyces; species Streptomyces sp. NPDC045287. The sequence continues at coordinate 255,118 of NZ_JBWKJG010000005.1, read as the reverse complement.
TCACCATGATCTGCGGCAGAAGACCGGAGTCGGTGTGCGGCACCAGGACGGCGGCGGGCAGCAGTGCGGTCTCGTACCCGCGCCGGCCGTCGAGCGTGGCCACCAGGGTCAGTTCGGTGCGGGTGCCGTCGCCCAGCCGCATCGGCACCTCGTCGCCCAGCTCGTGCCCGGACGCCTCGGCGAACGCCGTCGGCAGGGCGACGGTGTCGCCGGTCAGCTCCGCCAGGCTGCCGCTGGAGGCACGGAACGCGGTGGTCCGGTCCAGGCCGTCCGGGGTGACGCCCAGCATCGGCACCTCGGTGGGCTCCGGCTCGTCGGGCTCGTCGTCCTCGTCCCCGCTGCCGGGCGCCGGCTTCGCGGGGGCGGGCGGGTCGATGTAGCCGATGGTGGAGACCTGGGCGGACGCGGCTTCGACGCCGGGCTGGCGGGCGACGGTCCCGACCAGGTCCAGCGGCAGGCCGCCGCTGACGGAGGTGACGACCAGGTCGGCCCGCAGGTTCTCCCGGAACGCCCGCTCCGCGCCGCTGGACTGGGTGGTCTGGAGGTAGATCAGCGCCATGGCCAGACCGCTGGCGAGCATGACGGGCATCACCGCACCGGTGAAACGGCTCGTACGGGCCTTGGCGTTGAGCGAGGCGAGCCAGCCGGCGAGGCCCGTGACGGCGCTCAGCGGCCCTCGCAGCGCCGCGGTGATCACCTTGGCGAGGCCCGGGCCGAGCAGGCCGAAACCGGCCGTCCACAGCATCGTCGCCGGGATCGCCGTGCTGCCCGCCGACGGGCCGGCGATGTTCGCGGTGACCAGGGCGAGCGCGGTGCCGCCACCGAGGAAGAGCAGCGCGAAGACCAGCCGGGACCTGCTGAACCAGCGCTGCTGGAGGGAGGCTTCGGCCAGCGCCTCGGTCGGCCGGGTGCGGGTCGCGACCCGTGCGCCGAGGAACGCCGCGCCGAGCGCCGTGAGCAGCGCGGTGGCGACGCCGACGGCCATGGGGACGAAGCCCGCGCGGAAGGCGATCGTCTCGGGGACGACTCCGCCACGGGCGAAGGCGTCCAGCAGCCACCGGCCGATCACCGGGCCGGGGAAGCACGCGAGCGCGGTGGCGAACACGGCGATGAACAGCGTCTCGCCCAGCACCATTCGCCGCAGTTGGGCGGGGGTGGCGCCGATCGCCCGCAGCAGCGCCGACTCCCGCTGCCGCTGGTTCAGCGACAGGCCGACCGTGCTGGCGACGACGAAGACGGTGACCGCGGCGGACAGGCCGCCGAACACGGAGGCCAGGGTGACGAGTTTGCCGCCCTCGGCGATGACGTCGGGGTTCTCCGCCCAGCCGCGCTCGTCCCCGGACAGCACCTGTGCCGGTCCATCCCCCACCACCTCCTCGATCGCCTGCTGGACCGGTCCGAGGGCCGTGCCCGGCGCGGTGAACACGCCGATCGCGTCCGCCCGGCCGGGCCGCCCGGTGGCCTCGGCCGCCTCGGTGTCGGTCAGGAACACCGTCGCCGGGTCGAGGGAACCGGGGCCGGAGACCAGCGCGGTGACGCGGTAGGTGCCGGGCGTGCCGCGCAGCGCCAGGCGCAGTTCCTGCCCGACGCGTACGCCGTTCTGCCGGGCGAACCGTGCGTCCAGGGCGATCTCGCCCGCCGCCGACGGCGCCTCGCCCTGCTCGACGCGGTACGGGGCCAGTGCGGCAGACGACCAGCCGTGGCCGGTCAGCGGGGCGCCGCCCTGCCGGTCGTCCAGCACGGCGGCCGGGAACGAGACGTCCGCGGCGGTGCCGGTCACGCCCGGCACCGCCTCGATCCGCTCCATCAGCGCGGTGTCGACGCGGATGCGTTCGGGGAAGACGTCGCGCCGGGTGCCGGGGTAGCGCTGGTCGCCGGTGACGACGACCTGCGCGGCGGCGAGGCGCTCGGGCGGGGCGGCCTTGTGCAGGCCCGTCTCGAAGAGGCCGCCGCATCCCACGACGATCGCGGCGCCGAAGAACAGCGCGATGAACGTCGCGATGAGGCCGCCCTTGTGGAACCGCAGGGTCTTGAGCGCGAGCCTGATCATCGGCGTGCTCCCCGGCCGTGGGGGGCGCCGTGGGCGGCGGCGTGCTCGTTGCCCCAGGCCCCGAGGTGGGTCATCCGCTCGGCGACCTGGTCGGCGGTCGCCCGGTCCAGGGAGCTGACGATCCGTCCGTCGGCCAGGAACAGGACGCGGTCCGCGTGCGCGGCGGCCACCGGGTCGTGGGTGACCATCACGATGGTCTGCCCGGCCCGCTGGACGGCCTCGCGCAACAGCGTGAGCACCTCGCGCGCGGTGTACGTGTCCAGGGCGCCGGTCGGCTCGTCGGCGAAGATGACGGCGGGCTTGGTGATCAGTGCCCGCGCGATGGCGACGCGCTGCTGCTGGCCGCCGGAGAGTTCACCGGGACGGTTGCCCCGCCGGTCCGACAGGCCGACGCGGTCGATGACCTCGTCGACCTCGGCCCGCTTGGCCCGGCGGCCGGCGAGGCGCAGCGGGAGGGTGACGTTGTCGACGACGTTCAACGCGGGGAGCAGGTTGAACGCCTGGAAGATGAAGCCGATGCGCTCCCGGCGGAGCTTGGTCAGTTCCTTCTCGCCCAGCGGGGAGAGGTCCACGCCGTCGAGCAGCACGGTCCCCGACGTCGGCCGGTCCAGCCCGGCCGCGCAGTGCAGGAAGGTGCTCTTGCCGGAACCGGACGGGCCCATGACCGCCGTGAAGCTGCCGCGCGTCAAGCCGACGGTCACGCCGTCGAGGGCGGCCACCCGGTTCTTCGCGCCGCCGTAGACCTTGCGCACGGAGTCGAGCACGACGACCTCGTGGCCGCCGTGTCCTCCGTGACCGTGCGGGCTCGGTGTCCCGTTCATGGGCGGTGTCCTTCGTGTGTGGTGGGCCCGGCGACCGGACGTGTTGGGGTGGGGCGGAGCGGGCCGGGCGCGGCGAGCACCCGCTTGGCCTCGGCGAGCGGGTCCGGCGGGGGGCGGAGCAGGGTGTGGGCGACGGTCAGGTGGAGCCGGGCGGCCGCCACCACGGCGTACGAGGCGTACGCGGCCAGGGCGAGGAAGACGGCCGAGGCGGTCAGCGCGGCCGGCCACGTGTCGATCCAGATCCCGGGGCCCGTGCCGTCCGAACGGCCGATCCGCACCCCGTCCGCGAAACTCCCGTCCGCCTGCCGGGAGTCGACGGCCCAGAACCACAGGGGCAGCGAGACCCCGGCGAGCGGGGTCAGCCAGACCGCCAGCGCGAGCGCGTCGAGGAGCAGCAGGAACGGGTGGAGGAGGATCAGGTAGCAGCAGTCGCGGTAGAAGGCGGGGTCGGTGCAGCGGGCCTTCAGGTGTCCGACGAGCCCCGGTTCCGTGACCTCCTGATAGGCGTACGGGATCGGCGCGTCGACCAGCGCGGCCCGGCCGCGCTCGACCTGGGCGCAGCACCGGACCACCCACACCGAGCCGATGGTGAGCGCCACCGTCACGGTGAGCTGGCTGAAGACGACGCCGACGAGGACGGCGGCGGTCGCCACCGCGAAGAACGCGCTGCCGGCCACGACGTACCCGGCGAGGTACGCGGTCGCCCGCCACGGGGCGGCGGACACCAACATGCGCAGCGGGTTGTCCTGCCGGGGCGTCCGGCGCGCGGGCAGCAGCGAGGCCCTGAAGGCCGCCACGGGCGGCGCGGACGCGGCCCCGCCCCGGTGCGGGCCCGGACCGCGGGCCGGGTCCGGGGCGGAACCCCCGGACGGGCCCGCGGTCGCCGGCGGGGCGGACGGCCCGCCCGGGGCGGGCCCGGGGAGCGTTCCCGGCGCGGGCCCGAACGGGTCTTTGGCGGCGGCCACCGGGGCCCCCGGCGCGGCACCCGGCGGGTGGGCGGGCGCGGCTTCGAACGGGGCTCCCGGCGCGGCGCCGGCCGGGGAGCCGTGCGGAGCCCCCGGCGCTGCTTCGTACGGAGTGCCCGACGCGGCACCGCAGGCGGTTCTCGGGGGCGTCCACGGCGCGGCCGGCCGGGCTTCCGGCGCGGTGCCGGGCAGGGGACCGGGCGGAGTGCGGGGGACGGCGCCGGGCGGCGGCGCTTCGGACGGCGTCATCCCACGCTCCGCAGCAGGGTCTCGATCGACTTGAGGCGGTCGTCGAGCGCGCCCAACTGCCGGTGGAGGGCCTCGTGCCCGGCGCTCGCGTCCTCGGCGAGCTTGCGGTAGGAGGCCATGGCGACGGCGTCGGCGCGGTGCCGCTGGAGCCGGAAGTAGGCGACCACACCGAAGGTGCTGCCACCGGCAATGATCAGGATGATGGCGATCGTGATGACGGCGCCGGTCATGTGGGGTTTCCCTTCACGTCACTGTCTGTGCCTTCCGCGTCCGCCGCCACGGCCGCGGTTATCGTCTCGGCGTTCACGCGCAGGTCGAACGGCGCCAGTTCGAAGTACTTCAGCGCCTTGCCGCTCTTCGACAACTCCAGGCTGCCGACCACCAGACCGGCCTTCTCCAGCCGTTCCAGGTGCATGTACAGCAGCGGTCGGGAAATCCCCAGGCGGCGGGCCAGCTCGCTCACGTACATCCGCCCCCCGGCGACCTCCGCGATGACCCGGAGGCGTTGTGCGTGGCCCACGGCGGCGAGCACGGTCAGCAGCTCCTCGCTCGTCACGGTCCACGCCCTCTCACTGCCGGAAGTATGTAAGTTAAGACTTACACGTGCCTTGAGGGACTGTCAAAGGTCATGCTGGACCTTCTCCTGTCCGGGCAGCGCGAAGGCCCGGCCCCCGGGAGGGGAACCGGGCCTGGTGCGCGACGGACCGTCACATGGCGGACCAGGAACGGAACTGCCGCAGCCCGTACAGGAGCGGGGGGTGGCCGTGCCGCTCGACGATGTGGCGCGCGGTGCCGAACACGGTGACGTGGCTGCCGATCTTCCGGGTCAGGACGACGTCGCAGTCCGCGACGGTGTGCGCGTCCCTGGACAGGTGGGGGCCCGCCATGTCCGGGGTCTGCTCCCAGGGGAGGAGGTCGAAGCGGTGCGGGTTGCCCGAGGCGAAGAGTTCGGCGGCCTCCCGGGCGCCCTCGTGCAGGAGGTTGACCGCGAACGTGCCGCTCTTCACGACCGCCTCCAGCGTGGGGCTGCCGTCGCGGAGGCAGACCAGCAGTGTCGGCGGATCGAGCGACACGCTGCACACCGAGGAGCACGTCATCCCGCGCGGCGCACCCTCGTGGTCGGTGGTGGTCACCACGCAGACACCGGTGGGGAATCCGCTCATCATGGCGCGGAACCCGTCGGGGGTGGCCGGAGCGGACACCGGCGGGGCAGTGGGGGTCGAGGTCCGTGTCGCGGGGTCGGTCATCACGTACCGCTTTCTCTCTCTACGGGAAGCTTGTCGCGGTCGGAGCGGTGGTGCCGGTGAGGCGCTCCGTGTGGTGCCGTACGCGGCGTTCGTCACGGCGGTCGAGCCCGGTTCGGTTCGGTGGCGGGCCGGTCATGGAGGTCGTCACCGGGGCCGACGCCACCGGCGCCGGCACCAGGGGCGCGGACGGGATGCCCGCGCCCGGTCCCGCCCGGAGCACGATGAGCCCGGTCGGGCCCCGGGCGTCCACCGGCATGCCGGTCCGGTGCCGCGGTCCCGCGCGGCAGGCCGTCGGGGCGGGCGCCGGCACAACCGTCGACCGCCCCGCCGGCGCGACCGAGCACCACGGCCACCACGATCGGCTCGGCGCGGCCGACGTCGGTCAGCGCAGCTGCGTGAAGTAGTCGTAGGCCTTGGGCAGCACCTCGGTCAGCCGCTGCGTCTTCTTCCGGATCTGCTCGAACTCCAGCTGTGCGGCGACGCCGTCGGTCAGGGCCAACGCGGGCGACGGCTTGAGGTCGATGCCGCCCATGCCGAGGAGGACGCACATGTACGAGTACGGCGGCAGTCCGTGGTAGTACGGGTAGACCGTCTCCGAGTCGGGGAGCTGCACCTTCCACTTCTCGATGCGCTCGGCCAGGGAATCGGGGATCTTCCGGGTCTTGGTGTCACGCCAGTACTGCGTGTCGTTCCGCTTGGCCGCCACGTAGTGCAGCACCAGGAATTCCCGTACGCCGTCCATGACGTGGGAGACGGCGCTGTTGTACAGATCGCGGTGCATGGAATTCCAGTCCGCGGACGGGAAGTTCTTCACCAACTGCTCGATGGCGTGGTGGATGAAGAAGATGCCGGTCGATTCCAGCGGCTCGACGAATCCGCTGGACAGGCCGATGGCCACGCAGTTCTTGACCCAGGAATTCCGGCTGCGGCCGATGCGCATACGGATGTGATTGGCCTCGACGTCGGCGGCGGACGGGCCGACGAATTCCCGCAGAGTGCGCTCGGCCTCTTCCGGGGAGAGGTAGTCCTTCGCGTACACGTACCCGGTTCCGACGCGGCCCGTCAGCGGAATCGTCCAGATCCAGCCGGCGTCCTGGGCGGTCGCCGTCGTGCACGGCAGAATGCCGCGGCGTTCCATGTCCATGGGCACCTGGAGGGCGACCGCGCTGTCATTGGGAAGGGTGTCCTGGTAGGAGACGAACGGCTCCTCCAGGGCCTGGTTCAGCAGCAGCCCGCGGAATCCGGTGCAGTCGATGAACAGGTCGCCGGTGAGGTCGCCGTGCTCGCCCGTGCGCACCCCGGTGATCCAGCCCCGGTCGTCCAGGGAGACCTCGCGGACGTCGTCCACGATGTGCTTGACGCCGCGCTCGACCGAGTACGTCGTCAGGTACTTGGCGAGCAGCGCGGCCTCGAACTGGTAGGCGTAGGGGAACTGCGTCTTGCCCTGGTGCTCGGACATCGTCAGGCCCTGCATCTCGTCCGCGCCCTCGTCGAAGGGCTGGTCGATCAGCGTGCCGTCCAGGTGGCGCGGGCTGAGACCGGCGTCGATGACGGACGCCATCACGAAGCAGTCCTTGTCGAACCGGTCCGTCGGGCCCTGCTTGAGCCACCAGTCGGTGAGCGGGAAGCCGTTGACCGACCGCATCTGCTCGAAGGGGTGGTAGAAGTAGTGCCCCTTCTCGCGCCAGTTCTCGAACCGGACGGCGAGCTTGTACGTGGCGTTGCACGCCGGCATCCAGTCCTTCTCCTTGAGTCCCAAGAACTCGAAGAAGTGGCGGATGTCGCTGAACGTGGCCTCGCCGACGCCGACGGCGCCGATGTTCCCGGATTCCACGAGCGTGATGTCCATGCGGTCGCCGAACGCGGCCTTGAGGTAGGAGGCCGTCATCCAGCCCGCCGTTCCGCCGCCCACGATGACTACGTTGTTGAGCATTGATTACTCCTGCCGGTAGCTCCACGAGTTCCGGTTCCAGAGGGCCGGACTTCCGGTCGTCGATGGCACCGGCCCGTCCGTGTATTCCCCGGGGTGGCGCCACTGATGAAGAACCCTAGGCAGGCGCGGAAGGGCGGGACAGGTCATTAAGCGTTGGATGAAAATTGCAGGCCGCCATGGTGGTTGTCGCGACGTCAGCACTGTGTCAGCGGGAAGCGGCAGCATTGCCGCGCGAATGGTGGCGGGCGTCGTCCGAGCGACGTTCCGCCCGGGGGTGGCAACGGGTCGCCCGCCTATGCAATGGAGTCGTGCATGACACAGCAAGTCCATGTCCCGCCGTTCGCCGTGATTCCCGGCGCCCAGGTGGACCGTGTGCTGTCCGGCAGCGAGAAGGGCACCGTCGACCTGGTGGAAACGGCGTACCGGGTGCACGGCGAGGGCGACACGGTCAACCCGCCCTCGTACTTCCTGCGCTTCCCCGACCGGCCCTCCGCACGCATCATCGCCCTTCCCGCGTCGATCGGCGGCAGTACGCGGGTCGAGGGGCTGAAGTGGATATCCAGCTTCCCGCAGAACGTGGGCCGGGGCGTTCCCCGGGCCTCCGCGGTGCTGGTGCTCAACGACTACGACACGGGTTATCCGTTCGCCTGCCTGGAGAGCTCCATCATCAGCGCGGCGCGCACCGCCGCCTCGGCGGCGCTGGCGGCCGACCGGCTCTCCCGCGGCCGCGCCCGGCCGGCCCGGGTGGGCTTCGTCGGGACCGGGCTCATCGCCCGCCACATCCACACGTACCTGACCCGGACCGGCTGGGAATTCGACGAGGTGGGCGTGCACGACCTGTCCGCCGAACACGCCGCCGGCTTCCGCTCGTACCTGGAGGGCAGCGGCGCCGGCGGCCGGATCACCGTGCACGAGCGCGCCGAGGACCTGGTGCGCTCCAGCGACCTGGTGGTGTTCGCGACCGTCGCCCCGGCCCCGCACGTCACCGACCCGGACTGGTTCGCGCACAACCCGCTCGTCCTCAACGTCTCGCTGCGCGACCTCGCCCCCGAGGTGCTGCTCGCCTCGGCGAACGTGGTCGACGACGTCGAGCACTGCCTGAAGGCCGACACCTCCCCGCACCTGACCGAAAGGCTCACCGGCAGCCGGGACTTCATCGACGGGACGCTGTACGACGTGCTGACCGGACGGGTCCGGATGCCCGCCGACCGGCCCGTGGTCTTCTCCCCGTTCGGGCTCGGCGTCCTCGACCTCGCGGTCGGCAAGCACGTGTACGACACGGTTCGCGCCGACGGGGACCTGCACGTCGTCGAGGGCTTCTTCCACGAGATCGACCGCTACGGGCGCGCCGGCGAGGCCGGCGGCCGTACCTGAGACGGGGGTGGTCGCAGTGACCGTGATCTCCGCGCCGGAGGACTTCCACGTGGACGATCTCTACGTGGACCTCCGGTCGACCCTCGACACGTCGGTCTACCTGAAGTGCGAGGGCTTCAACTTCGCCGGCTCCATCAAGCTCAAGGCGGCGGCGTCGATGATCGCCGACGCCGAGAGGAGGGGGGCGCTCACCGGCAACTCGGTCATCGTGGAGTCCTCGTCGGGGAACCTCGGCGTCGCGCTGAGCATGATCGCAGCCGACAAGGGCTACCGCTTCCTGTGCGTCACGGACACCCGCTGCAACCTGGTCACCCGGCGGCTGATGGAGGCGATGGGCGCCCAGGTGCACATCATCACCGAACCCCATCCGGAGACCGGGTTCCTGGGCGCCAGACTCGACTACGTACGCCAGCTCTGCGCGACCGACGACCGCCACCTGTGGTTGAACCAGCACGCCAACCCCTACAACTGGCTGGCCCACTACCGGACGACGGCCCCCTCCATCGCGGCGCACTTCCCCGACCTCGACGTGCTGTTCGTCGGCGCCGGCACGACGGGCACGCTGATGGGCTGCGCGCGCTACTTCAAGGAGTCCGGCCGCCCGGTGACGGTGGTGGCCGTCGACTCGGTCGGCTCCGTCACCTTCGGCGGGCCGGCGGGGCTGCGGATGATCCCGGGCCTCGGTGCCGGCGTGCGGCCGCAACTGCTCGACGAGTCGTTCGTGGACGACGTGGTGCACGTACCGGAAGTGGAGGCGATCCGGGTCGCCCACCGGCTGGCGACGGTCGGCTTCCTGTTCGGCGGCTCCACGGGGACGGTCGTCGCGGGGGCCTCGGGCTGGCTGGCCGAGCACCGTCCGGACGGGCGGGCCACGGCGGTGGCGATCTCGCCGGACCTGGGGGAGCGGTACCTGGACTCGGTGTACCAGACCAATTGGGTCAGTGACATCTACGGCGCCCACGCGTTGGACCGGGACGCGATCCGGTCCAGCTGACGACCGCCCTCCGCAGGTCGGCACGGCTCCCGGCACCCACCGGTGTCGGGAGCCGTGCCGTCGTGTCCGCCGGGCGACCGGAACCCGGTCGTCGGGACCGCGCCACACGGACACCGATCCGGCCACCGTCCGGACTTACGGTTGACGTACCTCACCATCACCTGTCATCTTTGACTTACACCCGTTGGGCGGTGATGACGACCCTGAAGGAGCTGGGACAGTGAAGAAGCAGCCGATCACCGTGAGGGTGGCCAGTTGGAGCGCCTTACACCCGGGGCGTGCGATCGCCGCATGGTTCGCGTTCGTGGTCCTGTGCCTCGCCGTGGGCATCGGGGTCGGCACCAACAGCGCGGTCGCCGAGGACTACCGGGTGGGCGAGTCCGGCCGGGCCGAAGCCATCGCGGCCGAGGCGGGCCTGGAGCGCAAGCCGACCGAGCAGGTCATGTTCAGCGCCGGGTCCGGCGAGCTCGACGAGGCGAAGGCCCGCGAGGCGGCCCGGGACCTCAGCAGCCGGATGAAGGGGCTGCCCGAGGTCCTCGAGGTCGAGGAACCGGTCCTCTCCGAGAACGGCCGGATGCTCATGGTCGAGGTGACCATGAAGGGCCCCAAGCGCGAGGCGATGGAGCACGTCGACCCGCTGCAGGAGCAGACGGCCGCCGTGCAGGAGGCCCACCCCGACCTGGTCGTCGAGGAAACCGGCGACGCCTCGGTCAGCAAGGGCCTCAACAAGCAGCGCAGCGACGACCTCGCCAAGACCGAGATGATCACCTTCCCGATCACCCTGGTCACCCTGCTGATCGTGTTCGGCTCGCTGGTGATGGTCGGCGTCCCGCTGCTGCTGGCGGTCTCCTCGATCGCCGCCGCGGTCGGCCTGTCCATGGTGGTCTCGCACCTGATCCCCGACGCCGGCGTCGGCATGAACGTCATCCTGCTCATCGGCATGGCGGTCGGCGTCGACTACACGCTCTTCTACCTCAAGCGGGAACGCGAGGAACGGGACAAGGCGGCCGGCGGCCTCAGCCCCGAGGCCCTGGTCGGCATCGCCGCGGCGACCGCCGGACGCGCCATCGTCGTCTCCGGCCTCGCGGTGATCGTCTCCAGCGCCACCCTGTTCCTGGCCACCGACATCATCTTCTCCTCGCTGGCCACCGCGACCATCCTCGTCGTCTTCGTCGCGATGGTGAGCTCGGTGACCGCCCTGCCCGGCCTGCTGGTCACGATCGGCCGGCGCGCCGACCGCCGCGCCTCCCGCGCCGCGGACCGCGGCAAGCGGCTGCGCCAGCGCCGCCCGGAGCGCACCGGCCGGATGTTCACCGCCCTGCTGAACCCGGCACGCAAGCGCCCGGTGGCCACCCTGGTCCTGTCCACGCTGGTCATGGTGGGGCTGGCGCTCCCCGCGCTCGGCATGGAGCTGCGCGTACTGAACAAGGACACGCACTCCCGGGCGATCCCCGCGATGCAGACCTACGACAAGCTCAACGACGCCTTCCCGGACCGTCGTTCCGAGCACTGGGTCGTCGTCCGCGCCGAAGGCGACCGGCGGGGCGAGGTCGCCACGGCCCTGGACGCGCTCGCCCAGCGGGCCAAGGGCGACCCGATGTTCTCCAAGAACCCGCCGGCCGTGCAGACGTCGACGGACGGGCGGGTCAGCGTGATGACCCTGGCCGTGCCGCACCGGCTCAGTTCCCCCGAGGCGACCGGTTCCCTGGAGCACCTGCGCCAGGACTACCTGCCGGCCACGCTCGGAAAGGTGCGGGGCGCCGAGTACGGCGTGGACGGGCCGGTCGCGGTCGACGCCGACTACCTCGCCCACCAGGACGACAAGCTGCCGGTCGTCGTCGGGTTCCTCCTGCTGCTGACCTTCCTGATGACCGTGCTGGTCTTCGGCTCGGTGGTCATCGGCCTGGTGGGCGTCCTGCTCAACCTCCTGTCCGTCGGCGCGGCCTTCGGCCTGGTGGTCGTCTTCTTCCAGTGGGGCCTGGCCTCGACCGTCTTCGGGTTCGACGAGAGCGCCACGAGCGCCATCGGCTCGCGGGTGCCCCTGTTCCTCTTCGTGATCCTCTTCGGCCTGTCGATGGACTACCAGGTCTTCGTCGTCAGCCGCATCAAGGAGGCGGCGATGAACGGGGTGCCCACCCGTCAGGCGGTCGTCGAGGGCATCGAGAGGTCGGCCAAGGTCGTGACCAGCGCGGCCATCGTCATGGTCACGGTGTTCGCCAGCTTCATGTTCCTGCACCTGGCCGAGATGAAGCAGATCGGCTTCAGCCTCGCGGTCGCCGTCGTGCTGGACGCCTTCATCATCCGGGTCATGATCCTGCCCTCGGCCCTGATCCTGCTGGGTGACGCGAGCTGGTGGCCCTCGAAGAAGATGCGGCGCGCGCGGAGCGCCGCCGCATCCGGAACCAGTGGTGGCCGGTCGGCCACCACGACCGCCCCGGCGGCTCGTCTCGGCTAGCCGCCGGCCCAGGACGGGCGCCGGACCGGATCCCCCGCCGGTTCGGCGCCCTTTCCCCTTGCCCCCATACCATTTCGGTGCGCGAACGCCACCGAGATGGTATTTCCTCCGGTCGAGTGATGGCTGACAGAATTCCCAGCAGTCGCCGACAGTTACGGGGGTTCAGGCCGTGGAGATCAACCTGCTGGGATCGCTCTATCTGAAGCAAGGGCGGGAGCAGTACACCATGGTGTCGAAGCGGGCGAGCGTCGTATTGACGCTGCTGGCGCTCTCGCCCGGGGCGCCGGTCCTCTTCGACCAGATCGCGGACGAGTTGTGGGCGGACCGGTCGATGACCAATGCGCGCAACGCCCTCCAGGCCAACGTCGGACGACTGCGCAAATTCCTGAAGATGGTGACGGGCCTGGACGGCGACTCGCTCGTCCGCACCGTGGGCAGCGGTTACGTGCTCGACGTTCCGGCCAGTGCTGTGGACACGCACAGGTTCGTCGAGTTGGCCGACACGGGCGCCGCACTCGTCCGGTACAACCCGGTCGAGGCCGTCGCGCAGCTCGAATCGGCGCTCCTGCTGTGGCGCGGGCCCGCGCTCCTCGACACGTGCGACGGCCTGCGGTGCCGTGTCCAGGCGGCATATCTGGAGGAGCGCCGGATCACCGCGTACGAGGACCTGACGGCGGCCAGGCTGCGGATCGACGCGGAGCGCGTCCCCCTGGCCGAGTTGCGGCAGTTGGCCCTTGAGCACTCCGGCCGCGAACGGCTCAGCGAACTGCTGATGCTCGCGCTCTACCGCGACGGCCGACAGGCGGAGGCCCTGGAGGTCTTCCACGGCGCGCGCCGCCGGCTGGCCGACGATCTCGGCCTCGAGCCGGGGCGCGGACTGCACCGCGCGTACCAGGCGATCCTGACCCAGGACGACGTCCTGGGGGAGCCGCGTCAGGCCCTGCTCCACGCGGGACAATAGGACGATCCCCGCCCAACGGATTTTTCCCTCCGATACGTGTTCACGCACCATTATTCGGGGCAAGATTTATAAACCATCCGTGGCGAGAATGTGGTGGACGCCACCGGGGGGCCCTGTTAACGTGTGAATCATCTTTGGGCGTTTCATGCCGGGATTTCACATGTTGGGCAGCCGGGTGCCACGGGGGCATTGTGAACATAGAGTTGCGCCATGCCAGGATAGTGACCGTCATAGACCAGGTCGGGAGCATATCCAAGGCGGCGTCGGAATTAAGTGTTCCGCAATCCAGCCTCACCGCGCAGTTGAAACGCATAGAAGATGCGGTGGGCGGCCGGCTTTTCGTCAGATCCTCCTCCGGTGTCGTTCCCACCTCGCTCGGTGAACGGCTCATCCCCATGCTCGCCGAACTCGTCCGGCGTGCCGACATGGTCGTCGTCGAGGCGGCGGCCCACGCCTCCAAGGTGTTCCGGTTCGGCAACTCGGAGTGGACGCCACCGTCCCTGCACAGCGCCCTCCAGTCCTCGCTGCCCCGCACGGAGGTGCAGACCGAGACGCTCAGCCCCACCGCCGCCGTGGACGCGGTGCGCCGCGGCTGGCTCAGCGCGGCGCTGGTGCCGTGCGCGACGCTCATCGAGCCGGGCGACAAGGCCGAACTCGCCCTCGACACCGCCGTCATCGCGCGCGAACCGGTCTGGCTCGCCGTCCCCCAGGGCCATCCGCTGTCCGACGAGCCGGCCCTGGAGAGCCGCCACCTCGCCTCCCTCAACTGGGTCCGCTACGCCCAGGACCACTGGTTCCACCCCATCGAGAAGCTGCTGTTCGCCAGGTTCCCGCACCCGGAACCCGAGGTGCTGCACTACGCGGACGGCCACCACGAGGCGATGAACTGGGTACGGGACGCCAACGCGGCCGCCCTGACCACCCCCACCGGCGCCACCCGCGACGTGTCCCTGGTGCCGATCTCCGGCACGGAGAGCACCGAGATGGTGATGATCTGGCGCAGCGGCTCCTTCGGCCGCGCCACCCTGGCCGGACTGGTGGAGACGGTCCGCTGCTACTACAGCGAGTACGCCCGGACGATCCCGCGCTACTGGGCCTGGATGAAGGAGCACCCCGCCGACTTCCCGGAGCTGCACCGCTACCTCAGGACCGCTTGAGGGCCGTCAGTCGGTCATCAGCCCGCTGTCAGGGGGGTTCGCCAGCATCGTCGGCATGACGACAGCGAACCGCGTGGACGCCGACGGCCGCGCCACGATCAAGGAAATCATCTGCGACATCCTGGAGATCGACGCAGACGAGATGACCGACACCAGTCGCTTCAAGGAGGACCACGAAGCGGACTCGATGGGCGCCATCGAGATCCTCTCCCAGCTCGAACGCGCCTTCGGGATCGACATCGACCAGGCCGAACTGGCCCGGATGGTGAACCTCGAAGGCGTCGTCACCGTCGTCGACGAAGCCGTGGTGGCCAAGGCGGCCTCCCGCTAGGCATCGACACCGGACGACGGGAGCGCAACGTGTACGACAACGACCAGCGGCCGCCGCGCCGAGTGGTGATCACCGGGCTCGGCACGATCAGCAGCATCGGACTCGGTGTCGCGGCCTTCCTGGACGGACTGCGGTCCGGACGCAGCGGGGTCAAGCCGATCACGGCCTTCGACACGACCGGTTTCGCGCACGCCAACGGGTGCGAGGTGGACGACTTCGACCCGGCCGAGTGGATCCGGCGGGTCGACCCCGACGAGCTGGGGCGGGCCACCCAGTTCTCGGTCGCCGCCGCCCACCTCGCGGTGGCGGACGCGGGCCTGTCCCTGGAGGAGCTCAGGGAGCGCCGGGCGCTGGTCTCCGTCGGTACCACCGACGCGGAGGCCCGCGACCTGGACGCCCTCGTGGACGTACAGCTCAGGGAAGGCCCCGAGCAGCTGCCGCCCGGCGTGGTGCGCCGGGCGCAGGCGGGCCGGCTGTCCACCGGCATCGTGCGGGAGCTGGGCCTCACCGACGTCGAGGCCCTCACCATCCCCACCGCCTGCGCGGCCGGCAACTACGCCATCGGCAACGGGTTCGACGCCATCCGCGGCGGCGAGGTGGAGGTCGCGCTGTGCGGCGGCGCCGACGCGGTGTGCCGCAAGACGTTCGCCGGGTTCTACCGGCTCGGCACCATCGCGCCCGAGGTGTGCCAGCCGTTCGACAAGGACCGCAAGGGCCTCCTCACCGGCGAAGGCGCCGGCATCCTGCTGATGGAGAGCCTCGAATCGGCGCGGGCGCGCGGCGCCCGGGTCTATGCCGAGGTGCTCGGGTACGGGCTCAACTGCGACGCCCACCACCCGGTCGCACCCGACCAGGGCAGCCTCGCCCGGTGCATGGAGGTCGCGCACCGCAACGCCGGGGTGAAGCCCGAGGACATCGACTTCATCTCGGCGCACGGCACCGGCACCCGGGCCAACGACGTGACGGAGGCCGGGGCCATCCGGCAGGTCTTCGCCGAGCCCCCGCCGACGGTCTCCATCAAGTCCATGATCGGTCACTCCATGGGCGCGGCCAGTGCCCTCGCCTCCGCCGCCTGCGCGCTGGCCATCACCGAGGGCTTCATCCCGCCCACCATCAACCACCGGGAGACCGACCCGGAGTGCGGCCTGGACTGCGTACCGAACGAGGCGCGGCCCGCCGAGCTGAACGTCGTCCAGAACAACGCGCTCGCGTTCGCGGGCAACAACGCCGTGCTGATCCTCGGCCGCCACCGGGAGGCGGAGTGATGTCCCCACTGGTCCTCTCCGCCTGGTCGGCGGTCTCTCCGTACGGGGTCGGCAGCGCCTCCTTCAGCGAAGGGATCACCGCCGGACGCAGCGCCGTCGGGGCGCTGGACCGCACCGCGCACCCCGGGCCCTTCGAGCGCGGCGCCCTGGTCCCGGACTTCTCCGCCGCCGAGCACGTCGGCAGGAAGGGCACCCGGACGATGGACCGGGTGACCGCCCTCGCCGTCACCGCGGTCGGCCGGCTGCTGGCGTCCTGCGACGCCGAACCGACCCGGCGGCCCGAGCAGACCGCCCTCGTCCTGGGCACCGGCTCCGGCAGCGTCCAGAGCATCATGGACTTCACCCGCGACTCCTTCGCCGGCGAGCGGCCGTACCACGTCGACCCGGCCCGCCTCCCGAACACCGTGATGAACCGGGCGGCCGGGCAGAGCGCCATCTGGCACGGCATCAAGGGGCCGAACACCACGATCGCGGGCGGCTGGCTCACCGGGTTGCTCGCCCTGAGCTACGCGGTGCGGCTGCACCGCGGCGGGCACTGCGCCAGGGTGCTGTGCGGCGCCGCCGAGGAGTACTCCACCCAGCGGGCCTGGCTCGAATGGCACGGCCGCACCGCCGAGGAGCGGTCGGCACCGCTCGGCGAGGGCAGCGCGGTGTTCCTGTTGGAGACGCCCGAGGACGCGGCGGCAGCCGGACGGTCACCGCTGGCCGGCATCCGGACGACCCGCTTCCGGGCGTTCGGGGAGCAGGGCGAGGCCCGCGCGGCCCTCGCCACCTGCGTACGCGACGCCCTGGAGACGACCGGCGTGGCCGCCGAGGCCGTCCGCCTGGTGGCCCCGCTCGGGGCCGGCGGCGAACTCGCCGCCCTGGAGGAGGCAGGCGTCACCGACGCGCTCGGCGCGACGGACCCCCGCTGGATCCGCTGCCGCCCCCTGCTCGGCGACACCTCCGCCGCCTCCACCAGCCTGCAACTCGCCGCCGTCCTCGCCACCGTCGGCGAGTCGGGCCTGGCCCCCGGCGAAGCCGCCCTGGTCACCGGCGTCGAACGCGACGGCACCGTCGGCTGCGCCCTGATCACGGGCGTGTAGGCCGCACCCCGGCACCACGCCGGCCCCGGTCACACACCGGCCCGCCGCGTCACGGGGCCCGCAGCGGGGCCGCGAGCGGGCCGGGCCGGGGCCCGGCAGCCACCGTCCCCAGCACTCCCAGCCAACGTGGAGGCATCAGCAATGTCCGC
Source organism: Streptomyces sp. NPDC045287 (assembly GCF_056432325.1). Classification (NCBI taxonomy): domain Bacteria; kingdom Bacillati; phylum Actinomycetota; class Actinomycetes; order Kitasatosporales; family Streptomycetaceae; genus Streptomyces; species Streptomyces sp. NPDC045287. The sequence continues at coordinate 238,082 of NZ_JBWKJG010000005.1, read as the reverse complement.
AAACGACCGTCCCGTCGCCCTGGTGACCGGAGGCTCCCGGGGGATCGGCCGTCACGTGGTGACCCGGCTCGCCCGGGACGGGTACGACGTGGCGTTCTGCTACCAGTCGAACAAGGAGGCCGCCGACGCCGTGGCCGAAGAGGCCGGCGCGGCCGGGGCACGGGTGTACACGGCGCAGGTCGACGTGGCCCGGCACGACGCCGTGCGCGGCTTCGTGCGCGACGGCGAGAAGGCGCTCGGCCCGCTGCGCACGGTCGTCTCCTGCGCCGGCATCGTCCGCGACAACCCGCTGGTGATGCTCTCCGAGGCCGACTGGGACGCGGTGCTGCGGGTCAACCTCGACGGCACGTACAACGTCTGCAAGGCGGCCGTCTTCGCCATGATGAAGCGCCGTACCGGATCGGTGGTCACCCTGTCCTCCGTCTCCGGCGTGTACGGCAACGCCGCGCAGACGAACTACTCGGCCACCAAGGCCGGGATCATCGGGTTCACCAAGGCGCTGGCCAAGGAGTCCGGCCGCTACGGCATCCGCGCCAACGCCGTCGCCCCCGGCTTCATCGAGACCGACATGCTCTCCGGCCTCGCCGACGACCACGTCGCGAAGATGACCGAACGCATCCCGCTCGGCCGGTTCGGCCGGCCCGAGGAGGTCGCCGACCTGGTCGCCTTCCTGGCCTCGGACCGCGCCTCCTACATCACCGGCCAGGTCCTCGGCGTCGACGGGGGCCTCGTCGTCTGAGTCACCACCCCACGAGGAAAGCGGAACACCGCCATGCCCAAGAAGAACAAGACGCCGCGCTTCTACTTCTCCCTGCGCAGCCCCTACTCCTGGCTCACGCACCGGGAACTGTCCCACCGCCACCCCGAGCTGGTCGACCGGCTCCGCTGGGTGCCGTGCTTCGAACCGGACGCCGAGAGCACCCGCCTCCTCGCCGAGCAGGGCGGCACCTTCCCGTACTCCGAGATGTCCCGCGAGAAGAACCGTTACGTCCTCCAGGACGTGGGCCGGCTCACCAAGGCCCGCGGCATCACCGTGACCTGGCCCGTCGACCGCAAGCCCGTGTGGGAGGTGCCCCACCTCGGCTACCTGGTCGCCGCCCGCGAGGGGCGCGGCCAGGAGTACGTCGCGGCCTGCTACCGGGCCCGCTTCGGCGAGGGCCGCGACATCTGCGACCGCGCCGTCATCGCCGCCATCGGCGCCGGGCTCGGCCTCGACGGGCGGCGGCTCGCCGACGCGAGCGACGACCCCGAGGTGCGCGCCGAGGGCGTGCGCGCCCTGCTCGACGTGTACGAGGACGGCGTCTTCGGGGTGCCGTTCTTCGTGCACGGCTACACCCGCTTCTGGGGCCTGGACCGGTTCGACGCCTTCGTCGAGCACCTCCGCACCAAGGCCCTGCCCGCCACCTCCGTACCGGAACCGGTCGTCGGCGCGGTCGGCCTCGGCCGGTCGGCCGACGACGGGCACGCGGGCGGCTGCGGCTGACCCACCGGGCCGGGGTGGGCGTCAGCTCGCAGTCAGCCCGCTGTCAGCGCGCTCGTCGACGATCGACGGGTGAACTCGATGACCTTCGCTAGGGGATTGGTATGACGACTCACGTCCACACGGCCGGCCTGCCGCTCACCGCCGGGCAGAAGGACATCTGGTTCGACGAGAAGCTGTCCGGTGGCGGTGCCACCTACAACACCGCCATCTACTGGGACATCCGCGGCCCCCTCGACCAGCGGCTCTTCCGCGCCGCGCTGGAACGGCTCGTGGAGGAGTCCGAGTGCCTGCGCGTCCGCTTCGCCGACGTGGACGGCGAGCCCCGGCAGTTCGTCGAGGAGCTCACCGAACTGCCGCTGACCGTCACCGACGTCAGCGGCGCCGACGACCCCGTGGAGGCGGCGCGGGAGGCGATCCGCGCCGACCTCCGCGTCCCGCTCGTGCCGACGGCCGACCCGTACGTGCCGCTGTTCCGGCTGAGCGCGTTCACCCTCGCCGAGGACCGCACGTTCTTCTGCCTCCTCAACCACCACCTCGTCTCCGACGGGTTCAGCTACGTCATCTACTGGCGGCGGCTGTCCGCCCTCTACGAGGCGATGCTCGCCGGCACCTCCCTCGACGAGGGCCGCTTCCCGCCGCTGAGCACCCTGATCGACGCCGAGGCCGCCTACGGCGACTCGCCGCGCGCCGAGCGCGACCGCGCCTACTGGGAGGAGCGGTTCGCCGACCGCCCCGAGCCCGTCAGCCTCGCCACCCGCGACGCCGAACCGGCCCAGGCCTTCCGGCGCGAGGAGACCGTCCTGCCGGAGCGGACCACCGACCGGCTGCGCGGCGTCGCCTGGGACGCCCGGGTCACCTGGCAGACCGTCCTGGTCGCCGCGCTCGGTGCCTACACCCGGCGGACGGTCGGCACCGGCGACGTCCTCCTCTCCCTGCCCGTGACCGCCCGGGTCGGCGGCACGATGCAGGGGATACCCGGCATGGTCGTCAACTACGTGCCGCTGCGGCTTTCCGTGACGCCCGGCATGACCCGCGGCGACCTGCTCACCGCGACGTACCGAGCCTTCTCCCAGGCGCTCAGGCACCAGCGCCACAGGGTCAGCCGCATCCGCCGCGCCATGGGCCTGTCCAGCGACGACCGGCGGCCGTTCGGCCCGTTCATCAACATGATGCCGCAGGTCGAGAAGTTGGCCATCGGCCCCTGCGACGCCACCCTGTACAACCTTTCCACCGGCCTCGTCGACGACCTGGAGTTCACCGTCGCCGACAAGGGCGCCGACGGCATCGGCATCGACCTCAGCGGCAACGAGTCCCGGTACGGACAGGCCGAAGTGCGCGCCCACCTGCGCCGCTTCACGGACTTCCTCGACCGCTTCGTCACCGTGGCCGCCGACGCGCCCCTGGACGCCCTCGACCTGCTGGCGCCCGGCGAGGCCGAACAGCTCGACGCGGCCCTGACCGGCCCGGTACGCGCCGAGCCCCACCGCGGCGTCGTCGAGCGCGTACGGGACCACGCCGCCGACCGCCCCGGCGCACCGGCCGTCACCGACGACGGCGGCACCCTGACGTACGCGCAGCTCGCCGGCGCCTCCAGCGCCCTGTCCCGCCGCCTCACCGGCGGCACCGGGCCGGTGGCCCTGCTCACCGAACCGGGACGCGACTTCGTCACCGCCGAGCTCGGCGTGCTCGGCTCCGGCCGTGCCTTCGTGCCGCTCGACCCGCGCGCCCCGCTCGCCCGCCTCACCGGCCTGCTCGCCGACAGCGGCGCCACCTGCGTGCTGGCCGACACGACGCACCACGCCCTCGCCCGGCGGGCGGCCGGCACCCTCCCCGTGCTCCTCCTCGACGGCGCCGAGGACCCCGCCGACGACCTCGCCCCCGTCGCGGGCGGGCCGCTGGACCTCGCGTACGTGATCTACACCTCCGGCTCCACGGGCCGGCCCAAGGGCGCCATGGTGCAGCGCGGCGGCATGGTCAACCACCTGCTCGCCAAGGTCGAGGAACTGGGCCTGGACCACACCGACGCGCTCGTCCACAACGCGCCCGTCACCTTCGACGTCACCGTCTGGCAGACCCTGACGGCCCTGCTCGTCGGCGGTCGCGTCCGTGCCGTCCCCCGGGACGCCGCCGCCGACCCGGACGCCCTGTTCGGCGTCATCGCGGACGAGCGCCTCACCGTCCTGGAGGTCGTGCCCTCCCTGCTGCGCGCCACCCTGGACGCCTGGGACACCACCGGGAACGCGCCCGAACTGCCCGCCCTGCGCTGGATGATCTCCAACGGCGAGGCGCTCCCCGCCGACCTGTGCACCCGCTGGTTCGCCCGCCACCCGCACATCGCGCTGGCCAACGTCTACGGCCCCACCGAGTGCTCCGACGACGTCACCCACGCCTACGCGCGCACCGCGGCCGACGTGCGGGCCGACGAGCCCTCCATGCCCATCGGCCGGCCGCTGCGCAACACCCGGCTGTACGTCCTCGGCGACGACCTGCGCCCCGTCCCGCAGGGCGTTCCCGGCGAACTGTTCGTCGCGGGCGCGGGCGTCGGCCGCGGCTACCTCGGCGACCCCGGCCGGACGGCCACCACCTTCGTGCCCGACCCGTTCGCCGCCGACGGCACCCGCATGTACCGCACCGGCGACCGGGTGGTGCTCCTCGCCGACGGGCAACTGCTGTTCACCGGGCGCCGCGACCACCAGGTCAAGATCCGGGGCCAGCGCATCGAGTTGGGCGAGGTCGAGTCCGCCCTCCGCGCGCTGCCGACGGTCTCGGACGCCGTGGCCGCCGCCGTCACCGACCCGGCCGGGCACCAAAGGCTGGTCGGCTACGTCGTGACCGACGCCGACGCGGCCGTCGTGCGCGAGCGGCTCGCCGAAGCACTGCCCGAGCACATGGTGCCGTCACTGCTGCTCCCCCTGCCCGAGCTGCCGCTGACCCCGCACGGCAAGGTCGACCGCAAGGCGCTGCCCGCCCCCGACTTCGCCACCGCCCACACCGCGGGCGCGCCCCGCTCCGACGCGGAACGCGTCCTGTGCGAGGTGCTCGCCGAGGTCCTCGGCCTGCCCCGGGTCGGCGTGGACGACAGCTTCTTCGCCCTCGGCGGGGACAGCATCAGCGCCATCCAGGTCGTCAGCCGCGCCCGGAAGGCGGGGCTGACCGTCACCTCCCGGGACGTCTTCCAGCACCGCACCCCCGCCGCCATCGCGGCCGTCGCCCACCTGTCGGGCCGGCGGGCGGAGGCGGTCGTCGAGGACGGCGTCGGCGAGATCCCGCTGACGCCCGTCATCGACCAGTTCCGCGAGGAGGTCTCCCACCTCCCCGCCGCCACCCGCCAGTACGCCCAGTACGTGACCGTCTCCGTCCCCGACGGCGCCGACCCCGCCCGCCTGGAGACCGTCATCGGCGCCCTCCTCGACCGGCACGACGCGCTGCGCATGCGGCTCACCGCGCCCGTGCCGGGCCTGTGGAACCTGGAGGCGCTCCCGCCGGGCGCCGTGGCCGCCTCCGACGTGTTCGGCACGGTCCGGGTGCCGGCCGGCGCCGACCCGGACGCGGTCCTCGCCGAGCAGGTCGAGGCCGCCCGCGCCGAGCTGAGCCCCGAGGACGCCAGGCTGGTGCGGGCCGTGCTCCTCGACGCCGGCCCCGCCGAGCCCCGCAGCCTCCTGCTCGTCATCCACCACCTGGCCGTCGACGGGGTGTCCTGGCGCATCCTGCTCGGTGACCTGGAGGCCGCCTGGCACGCCGTCACCGCGGGACGGGACATCCGCCTCGACCCGGTCCCCACCTCGTACCGGCGCTGGGCACGCATCCTCACCGACCACGCGCGCACCGCCGCGCGCGTCGCCGAACTCCCCCTGTGGAGCGCCCAGTACGACGGCGACGCCGTCGAGCTCGGCGAGCGTCCCCTCGACCCCGCCCGCGACGTCCACGGCACCGCCGGCAAGCTGCGGGTCGAACTGCCCGCCGACCGCACGGCGGCCGTCCTCGGCCGCGTACCCACCGCCTTCCACGCCGAGGTCAACGAGGTCCTGCTCACCGCCCTCGCCCTCGCCCTCACCGACCACGACCGCCGCCGCACCGGCCGGCCCGCGACCCGGGCCCTGGTCGAACTGGAGGGCCACGGCCGCGAACACCTCGGGGACGACACCGACCTGTCCCGCACGGTCGGCTGGTTCACCAGCGTCTTCCCCGTCGGCCTCGACGTCGGTGACCTCGACCGGGCGTCCGCGTGGAACGGCGGCGACGCCTGCGGCACCGCGCTCAAGCGGGTCAAGGAGGCCCTGCGCACCCTGCCCGACCACGGCTTCGGCCACGGGCTGCTGCGCCACCTCAACCCCCAGACCGCCGGTGCCCTCGCCCGCCGCGCCACCCCCCGCACCGGCTTCAACTACCTGGGCCGCTTCAGCACGGACGCGGGCGGCGACTGGTCCATGCGGGCCGGTGCGTCCGGCCTCACCGCCGCGCCCGACACCCCGCTGCGGCACGTCCTGGAAGTCGTCTCGATGACCGAGGACCGCCCCGAAGGGCCCGTGCTCGTCGCCGAATGGACCTGGGCGGGCGGCCTCCTCGCCGAGGACGACGTCCGGCGCGTCGCCGACGACTGGTTCCGCGCCCTCGACGCCCTCGCCGCGCACGCCGGCCGGCCCGGCGCGGGCGGCCGCACCCCCTCCGAGTTCCCGCTGGTCACCGTCGCCCAAGCGGAGATCGAGGCGTACGAGAACGACACCGACGGGCTCCAGGACATCCTGCCGCTCTCCCCGCTCCAGCGCGGCCTGCTCTTCCAGGCGCAGTTCGACCGGCACGGCACGGACGCCTACACGCTCCAGGTCGTCATGGACGTCGACGGTCCGCTCGACCGGTCCGCGCTGCGCGCCGCCGTCGCCGCCCTCCTCGACCGCCACCCCGGCCTGCGGGCCGCGTTCCGCGAGCGGGACGCCGGCGACCCGGTCCAGCTCGTCCCCGCCGCCGTCGAACTGCCCTGGACCGAGGTCGACCTGACCGGCGTCCCGGCGGCGGACGCCGACGCCGAGGCGAAGCGGCGCACCGACGAGGAGTGGCTGCACCGCTTCGACGTCACCCGCGCCCCGCTGACCCGCTTCACGGTCTACCGGCTCGGCGACGCGCGGCACCGCGTCGTGTGGACCACGCACCACATCCTGGTCGACGGCTGGTCGCTGTCCGCCGTCCTCGCCGAAGAGCTGGTCACCCTCTGGTCCAACGGCGCCGACCCGTCCGCGCTGCCGCCCGTCGCACCCGTACGGGACTATCTGGAATGGTCCGCCGCCCAGGACAAGGAGGCCGCGCGGGAGGCCTGGCAGAAGGAGTTGGCCGGCATCGACGAGCCGACCCGGCTCGGCCCCGCCGACCGGAGTCGCGTCTCCGTCCTGCCCGCGACCCTCTCCGTCGACCTGCCCCAGCCACTGACCGACGCCGTCACCGCCTGGGCCCACGCCAACGACCTGACAGTGAACACCGTCGCGCAGGGCTGCTGGGCCGTCGCCCTCGGGCGGCTCACCGGCCGGCAGGACGTCACGTTCGGCGCCGTGGCCTCCGGACGTCCCGAGGAACTCCCGGACGTCGAGCGGATGGTCGGCGCCTTCATGCACACCCTTCCCGTACGGGTGAAGCTGGACCCGTCGCTGACGCTCGGGGCGATGCTGGCCGACCTCCAGGAACGCCAACTCCGTCTGGAGCGGCACCAGCACCTCGGCCTCGTCGACGTCCAGCAGGGCGCCGGGATCGGCGAGCTGTTCGACACGGTCGTCAGCTTCCACAACTACCCCTCCGGGGTGCTCGACCGCATCGGCGAGCGCATCCCCGGGCTGAGCACGCGCGCCTGGGAGTCCCGGGTCATCGCCGAATACCCGTTCGCTCTGGGGGTGTTCCCCGCCACGCGGACCGGTGAGCCGATGCGCCTGGAGGCCCAGTACCGGCCCGACGTCTTCGACGCCGGCGAGGCCGACGCGGTCCTCCGGAGGTTCGTCCGCGTCCTGGAGACCCTCGCCGCCGCACCCGACACCACGCTCGGCACCCTCGACGTGCTCGGCACCGACGAGCGCCGCCTGCTGCTCGACGACTGGTCCGGCGCGGCCACCACGGCCGTGGCGGCCACCACGCGGGCCACCGACGTCTTCGAGGCGCGCGCCGCCGCCGCGCCGGACAAGGAGGCCGTCGTCCTCGGTGACGAGCGGGTCGGCTACGCGGAGCTCGACGCCCGCGCCAACCGCCTCGCGCGGCTCCTCGCGGACCGGGGCGTGGGTCCCGAGCAGGTCGTCGCCGTGATGCTGCCGCGCACCCCCGAGATGGTGGTGACCGCCCTCGCGGTCCTCAAGGCGGGCGCCGCGTACCTGCCCGTCGACCCCGCCTACCCCGTCGACCGTGTCGCCCACATGCTCGACGACGCCCACCCGGTCGCCCTGCTCACCGACACGGCGACCGCCGGACGCGCGGCCGACCTGGGGGTCGACGCCCTGGTCCTCGACGAACCCGGCACCGCCCAGCGGCTTGCCGCACTGCCCGGCACGGCCCTCACCGACGCCGACCGGGCGGGCCCGCTGCGCCCCGAGCACCCGGCGTACATCATCTACACCTCCGGCTCCACCGGCCGGCCCAAGGGCGTCGTCGTGGCGCACACCGGGCTGCTGGGCATGGTCCACAGCCTCGTCGAGCGCTTCGGACTCGACACCGACACCCGCGTGCTCCAGTTCGCGTCCTTCAGCTTCGACGCCTCCGTCTGGGAGATCATGCTGGCGCTGCTCACCGGCGGCACCCTGGTGATCGCCGACGAGGAGTGCCGCACCCCCGGCGCACCGCTGGTCGACCTGATCAACCGGGCCCGCGTCAACCTCGCCGGCCTGCCGCCCGTCGTCGTCGGCGGACTGCCCGAGGGCAGCACCCTCCCCGCCGACCTGCGGCTGGCCGTGGCGGGCGAGGCCGTCCCCGCCGAGATCGTCGAGCGCTGGTCGGCCCACGTCCGGCTCTACAACGGCTACGGCCCCACCGAAGCCGTCGTCAGCTCCACCGTCAGCGGCCCGCTCACGGGCACCGGACGCCCGCCCATCGGCCGGCCCACCACCGCCCACCGCGCCTACGTCCTGGACCGGCACCTGAGGCCCGCGCCCATCGGGGTCGTCGGGGAGCTCTACGTCGGCGGCGGCCTCGCCCGCGGCTACCTGGCCCGCCCCGGGCTCACCGCCCAGCGGTTCGTGGCCGACCCGTTCGGCCCCGCCGGGGAGCGCATGTACCGCACCGGCGACCTGGTGCGCTGGCTGCCGGACGGCGAACTGGACTACGTCGGCCGCGCCGACGACCAGATCCAGCTCCGCGGCTTCCGCATCGAGCTCGGCGAGATCACCTCGGCGCTGCTGGCGCAGGACGGCATCGAACAGGCCACCGCGATCGTCCGCGAGGACGAGGCGGGCGACCGCCGCCTGGTGGCCTACGTCGTGGCCGCCGACCCGGCCGCGCTGTCCGACTCCTCGCTCAGCGGCACCCTGCGCGAACGGCTCGCCCGGTTCCTGCCCGACTACATGGTGCCCTCGGCGGTCATCGCCCTGGAGGCCCTGCCGCTCACCCCGCAGGGCAAGCTCGACCGCAAGGCGCTGCCCGCGCCCGACCTCGCCGGAGCGGCGCGCGGCCGGAGCCCGCGCACCCCCGTCGAGGAGATCCTCTGCGGCCTGTTCGCCGACATCCTGTCCGTACCGCACGTCTCCGTCGACGACGACTTCTTCGAGATCGGCGGACACTCGCTGCTGGCGACCCGGCTGATCAGCCGCGCCCGCACCGCCCTCGGAGTGGAGCTGCCGATCCGCGCCCTGTTCGAGGCGCGGACCGCCAGCGCCCTCGCGGCCGTCGTCGAGGCCGCCGCCCACGCCCGGCCGCCCCTGCGGCCCGCGCCGAAGGACACCGAACGCCCCCTGTCCTTCACCCAGCGGCGGCAGTGGTTCCTCAACCGCCGCCAGGAGCGCGCCGACGGCGCGTACAACACGCCGATGGCCTTCCGCCTGACGGGCCGGCTGGACACCGCCGCCCTCCAGGCCGCCCTGACCGACGTGGCCGAGCGGCACGAGGTCCTGCGGACCGTCATCCCCGACACCGACGGCGTGCCGTCGCTGCGGGTGCTCGACGCGCGCACCGGCGGGCCCGCGCTCAAGGCCCGCACCGTCACCGAGGAGGGGCTGGCCGACGCGCTGGCCGCCGAGGTCGACCGGGGCTTCGACCTCACCGTCGAACCGCCGCTGCGGGTACGGCTGCTGTCCACCGGACCGGACGAGTGCGTGCTGCTGCTGGTCTTCCACCACATCGTGTTCGACGGCTGGTCGATCGTGCCGCTGCTCACCGACGTGTCCACCGCCTACCGGGCCCGGTGCGCCGGGCGCGCCCCGCAGTGGGCGCCGCTGCCGGTGCAGTACGGGGACTACGCGGTCTGGCAGCGGGAGCTGCTCGGCTCCGAGGACGACCCGGACAGCGTCGTGTCGGGGCAGTTGGCCTTCTGGCGGGACGCGCTCGCGGGCCTGCCGGAGGAGCTGGCCCTGCCCAGGGACTTCCCGCGCCCCGAGGTGGCCGGGTCCGCCGGGGACGTGGTGATGTTCGACCTGGAGCCCGAACTGCACGGCGCGCTGGTCGAGATCGCCCGGCAGACCGGGACGACCGAGTTCATCGTCTTCCAGGCCGCCCTGTCGGCGCTGCTGACCCGGCTGGGCGCCGGCACCGACATCCCGCTGGGCGTCTCGGTCGCCGGACGCACCGACGAAGCGCTCAACGACCTCGTCGGCATGTTCATCAACTCCCTGGTCCTGCGCGGCGACACCAGCGGCGACCCCACCTTCCGCGAGCTGCTCGACCGGCTCCGGGAGACCGACCTCGCCGCCTACTCCCACCAGGACGTGCCGTTCGACCAGGTCGTCGACGCGCTCAAGCCGGCCCGTTCGCTGTCCAGGCACCCGCTGTTCCAGGTCGTGCTGAGCGTGCAGAGCCACGGCGACCAGCCGCTGGCGCTGCCCGGCCTCACCGTGAAGCCCGAGTACGTCGGCTCCGACCGGGCCAAGCTCGACCTGGTCATGGAGCTGCTGCCGTGGCCCGGCGAGGACGGCATGCGCGGCCTGTTCAACTACAGCACCGACCTGTTCACCCGGGCCACCGCCGAGCGCATGGTCGCGCAGTTCCAGCAGGTGCTGCGCACGGTGGCGGCCGACCCCGACGTCCGGCTCAGCGGCCTGGAGCTGCTGACCGGCGAGGAGCGGGAGCGGGTGCTGCACACGTGGAACGACGACACCGCCCACGAGGTGCGGCCGATGACGGTGCCCGACCTGTTCGCCGACCGGGTCGGCCGCACCCCGGACGCGCCCGCCGTCGGGACGGGCGCCCACGCCCTGACCTACGCCGACCTCGACGCCCGCTCCCACCGGCTGGCCCGCCACCTGATCGCGTCGGGTGTCGGCCCCGAGCAGGTCGTCGCCGTCGCGGCGCCCCGGCCCGCCGACCGGGCCGTGGCCGTGCTGGCGGTGCTCAAGGCGGGCGCGGCCCACGTACCGCTGGCGGCGGACGAGCCGGCCGGCCGGATCAAGGCGCTGTTCGCCGACGTCCGCCCGGTGTGCGTCCTGACCACGGCGGGCCTCGCGGGCCGGCTCCGCAGCACCGGCGTGACCACCGTGGTCCTCGACGGGCCGGAGGTGCGCGCCGGCTCGGCCGCGCCGGTGACCGACGCCGACCGCACGAGCCCGCTGCGGCCCGAGCACGCCGCCTACCTCATCCGGACCGAGGACGCGGCGGGCCGCCCGCGCGGCACCGTGGTGGAGCACCGGGCGGCCGCCGGCCACCTGGCCTGGGCGTTGGAGACCGGACGGGCCGCGTCGGCGCCCGACCTGCTCGCCCCGCTGCTCGCCGGTACCGGCGCACCGGCCGCGGAGCCGCTGCCGCTGGACTGGGCGACGCCGCCGACGTTCACCCCCGGCCGGGGAGCCCGGAACGCCCGGGCGTACGTCCTGGACGAGTGGCTCGCCCCCGTGCCGCCCGGCGTGACCGGCGAGCTGTACGTCGGTGGCCCCCACCTCGCCCGCGGCTACGCGAACCGTCCGGGCGCCACCGCGGAGCGGTTCGTGGCCGACCCGTTCGGCCCGGCGGGCTCGCGGCTCCACCGGACCGGCGTGCGCGTGAAGTGGGACACGGAGGGGAACCTGCTGGCGCCCGACGCGCCCACCGCCCCGCCGTCCCGTGCGGACAGGTCCGCCGGGACGGCCGAACAGCGACTCAGCCCGGCGGAAGAGGTGCTGTGCGGAATCGTGGCGGACGTGCTGGACGTGGAGTCGTTCGGTGCCGAGGAGAACTTCTTCGAGGCGCGGGGGGCGAGCATGGACAGCATGAAGTCGCTGCGGCTGGTGAGCCTGGCGCGCAAGGCGGGGCTGGAGGTCAGCATCGCGGACGTCTTCGTCCACCAGACGGTCCGCGCCCTGGCGGCCACCCTGACGGCGAAGCCGCCGACGGCCCCGGCGCCCGCGCCGGAACCGGCCCCGGCGCCCGCCCCCCGCCACAGCACCCGCGTCATGGCGGACGCCATCGACGAGACCGACCGCCTCGGCCACGCCGACCCGTTCGCCCCGGTGCTGTGCATCAAGCCGACCGGCAGTCGCCCGCCCGTCTTCTGCCTGCACAGCGGCGTCGGGTTCGCCCTGTCGTACCTGCCGCTCGCCCGCCACCTCGGCGAGGAGTACCCGCTGTACGGCATCCAGGCGCCCTGCGTCGTCGCCGGCGCGCCGCTGCCCGGCAGCATCGAGGAGATCGCGACCGACTACATCCGGATGATCAAGGAGGTGCGGCCCGAAGGCCCCTACCACCTGCTCGGCTGGTCCTTCGGCGGACTGCTCGCCTACGAGATCGCCGTCCAGCTCCGGCTGGCCGGGGACGAGGTCGGCCTGGTCGCCAACCTGGACGCCTACCCGCGCACCGGCGTCAGCGACGAGCGGGACGAACAGAGCCTGCTCGCCTGGCTCCTGGAGGGCGTCGGGCACCACCGGTCCGAGTTCGGCGACCGCGACCTCGTCGTCGGGGACGTCCTCGACGCGTTGCGGCGCGACGACAGCCCGATGGCCCGCATGGGGGAGCAGCGCATGACCCGCATGGTGGACCTGATGATCCGCCACCAGTCGCTCAACACCCGCTACCGGCCCCGCGACTTCGACGGCACGATGCAGCTCTTCCTCGCCGAGCGGTCGGCGTGGGGCGAGGCCGGCGTCGGCCAGGTGGAGAAGGGCCCCGACAAGGACCGGCTCTGGAAGCCGTACTTCAGCGGCGACCTGCGCGTCCACCGGCTCGCCTGCACCCACGACGACATCCTCGACCCCGGCCCGCTCGCCGAGCTCGGCCCGGTCGTCGCCGCCGAACTGGACCGGCTCCACCAGCAGCGGGAAGGACGTGACGGGGCATGACGACCGCGACGTACACCGAGACCGGCCGCCCCGGCGCTCCGGTCGCCCTGCTCACCGAGGTCCTCGCCGTCACCGGCCGCCGGCTGCGCCACCTGGGCCGGGCGCCGGGACGCGTCATCGGCGTGGCGCTCAGCCCGCTCGTGTCGATGGTGATGCTCGGCTACCTCTTCCGGGACGCCATCAGGCTCCCGACGGGCGGCGAGTACGGCGAGTACGTCTTCGCCGGCGGCGCCGTCCAGGTCGCCCTCGCCTGTGTCGGGCCCACCGCGATCTCGGTCGCCATGGACTTCAAGGGGGGACTGGTCGACCGGTTCCGGTCCCTGCCCATCAGCCGGTCCGCGGTGCTCTTCGGGCACACCCTCGCGGACCTGCTGGTGGGGCTCCTCGGGCTGGCCGTGGTCACCGGCGCCGGGCTGCTGCTCGGCTGGCGGACCCGCACCGGGGTCCTGCCGACGCTCGCCGCGTTCGGGCTCATCGTGCTCTTCGTGTACGCGATGCTGTGGCTCGGCGTCCTGCTGGCGACGACGCTGCGCAACGTGGAGACCATCAGCGTCGTCACCCCGTTCATCGTCGTGGTCCTGCCGTTCCTGTCCAACGCCTTCCTCGCCCCGCAGTCCATGCCCGCGCCGATCCGCCCCCTCGCGGAGTGGAACCCGCTCAGCGCCGTCATCGCGGCCTGCCGCGACCTGTGGGGCAACCCGGTGGCGCCGGGGGGCGGCTTCCCCGCCGAGCACCCGGTGGCCGTGGCCGTCGTGACGCTGGGCGCGCTGTTCGCCGTCTGCTCCGCCGTGAGCCTTCGCCGCTACCGCACCGCGGGCTCCTGACCCCGCCGCCTGGAGGAAACCAGCCATGACCACGCACCAGCCCGCGCCCGCGGGCGCGACCGGCACCCCACCGCCACCCCCGCTCGGCGCGTACGACCTCACCGACCCGCAGACGTTCCTCGACACCGATCCGCACGTCCTGTGGCGCCGGTTCCGTGCCGAGAGCCCCGTCCACTGGCACGCGACCGACACCCCGGTCCCCGGCTTCTGGGCCGTTTCCAGGTACGCCGACGTCGTCACCCTCTACCGGGACAACCAGCAGTTCACCTCCGAGCAGGGCAACGTGCTGGCCACCCTGCTCCAGGGCGGGGACTCCGCCTCCCGCAAGATGCTCGCCGTCACCGACGGGCCGCGCCACGCCGAGATCCGCAACGTGATGCTCAAGTCGTTCTCGCCGCGCGTCCTGGAACCCGTCGTCGCCGGCGTCCACCGCCGCACCCGGGAACTCGTCGCCCAGGCCCTGGAACGCGGCGAGATGGACTTCGTCACCGACGTCGCCGACCACATCCCGATCAACACGATCGGCGACCTCATGGACGTCCCCGCCGCCGACCGCGAACAGCTCGTCGAGTGGAACACCCGGACCCTGTCCCGGCACAGCTCCGAGGACAGCACGCTGGACGAGGTGGTGGCCCGGAACGAAATCCTGCTCTACTTCTCCGAACTGGCCGCCGAACGTCGCCGCAACCCCGGCGACGACGTCATCAGCGCCCTCGCCACCGCCACCGTCGACGGCGAGCCGCTGTCGGAGGAGGAGGTCGTCTTCAACTGCTACAGCCTCATCCTCGGCGGTGACGAATCGAGCCGCATGTCCTCCATCGGTGGCCTCATCGCGTTCTCCGAGCACCCCGGGGAATGGCGCAGGCTCAAGGACGGCGAGGTCTCCGTCGACAGCGCCACCGAGGAGGTGCTGCGCTGGACCACCCCCGCCATGCACTTCGGACGCCGCGCCCTCGTCGACGTACCCCTCCGCGACCAGGTGATCCGAGCCGGGGACGTCGTCACCCTGTGGAACAGCTCGGCCAACTTCGACGAGGACGTCTTCGACGACCCGTACCGCTTCGACATCGGCCGCACCCCCAACAAGCACGTGGCGTTCGGACACGGGCCGCACTTCTGCCTCGGGGCCTTCCTCGGCCGGGTCCACGTGAACGCCATGGTCGACGCGCTGCGCACCATGGTCTCGGGCATCCGGCTCCAGGGCCCGCCGCAGCGCCTCTACTCCAACTTCGTGCACGGGTACAGCGGACTGCCCGTCGCCCTCACCGCCGAACCGGCGACGCCGGCCGCGGCGGGGAAGGTGACGGGGTGACATGGGGGTGGCCGGCATGCGGGAGGAGAGGCGGACGAAGGGCGGCACCACCCTCGCCGTCCTGCACATCGAGGGGCGCGTCGAGTCGTGGGACGCCGGCACGCTGGGCGAGGTCCGCCACCGGGTGGAGGAGCTGCTGGCCGCGTGCGGCGCGGTGATGCTGCGCGGGCCCGGTGTGGCGGACGCCGACGAGTTCCACCGGGCCGTCACCGTCTTCGGCGACCCGCTGATCGGCAGCTACCGGGGCGGGAACACCCCGCGCGTGACGGTCTCCGACGGCGTGTTCACGTCGACCGAGTACCCGGCGCGCTTCGACATCTCGCTGCACAACGAGCTGTCCTACGCCCACCGCTGGCCCAGCCGGCTGTTCTTCTGCTGCCTGGTGGCGCCGGAGACCGGCGGGGCCACCCCGGTCTGCGACGGCCACGCCCTGCTGGAGGACCTCGACCCGAAGGTCAGGGAGCGCTTCGAGTCGGGGGTCGTCTACCGGCAGCACCTGCACGGCGGGTTGGGGCTCGGCAAGTCGTGGCAGGACACCTTCGAAACCGGCGACCGCGGTGTGGTCGAGGAGTTCCTGGAGGCGTCGGAGGCGGAGTACCGGTGGACCGCCGAGGGCGGCCTGCGCGTCAGCCAGCACCGCCCGGGCATCCGCACGAACCCGCTCAGCGGCCGGGGCGTCTGGTTCAACCAGGCCGACCAGTGGCACCCGTCGAACCTGCCCGGCGACGAGGGCGAGACGCTGCTGTCGCTGATCGACGACGTCGACGACCTGCCGCACTGGGTGACCTACGGCGACGGCACGCCCATCCCGGAGGAGGACCTCGCCGAGGTGCGCGCGGCCGCGCGGCGCAACAGGCTCGTCGAACCGTGGCGGCGCGGCGACATCATGATCGTCGCCAACATGTCGGTGCTGCACGGGCGGGAGGCGTACACGGGACCCCGCAAGGTCGTCGTCTCGATGACGTGACACGCGCCGGTGTCGCGTACGGCGGGCCAGGTCACCGCGACCGGGCCCGCCGTACGGCGTCGTCAGGGGCGGCGGGAGGCGAAGACCGCGTAGCGGCCCGACTCCACCAGGCCGTCGTCCCCGAGCGGGGCGACCGTGAACCCCCGGTCGCGCAGTTCGCCGCACAGTACGTCCAGCCGGCCCTCCGTGGCGGTGCCCGGCTCGTCGTGCACCTCCAGCGCGATCCGCCGGATCAGCGGCCAGTGCGCCTCGTCCACCCCGCGCAGCACCTCGACCTCGGCCCGCTGGACGTCCACCTTCAGCATGTCGACGCGGTCCACGCCCTCCTCCGCGATCACGTCCGACAGCCGCCGGATCGGGCACACGTACGGCACCTCCCGGAACTGGAACGCCAGCATCTCGTCCAGCAGGTCCACGTCCTCGCCCAGTTCCGCGGCGGCCGGCTCGTCCAGCACCTGGCGCTTGACGAACTCCCGGTCCGCCGCGGTCTCGGCGTGCGAGGAGCGCGCCGACATCGTCGTGTAGCCGGGGTAGAAGGTGAAGTCCGCCTCGCCGTCGGCGTCGGACAGCGCGCACCGGTGGAGCTTCGCCGGCACGCCGTACGCGGCCATGTTCCGCTCCAGCTTCTCGAAGACCGGCGGCAGCGGCTCGAAGGCGTGGATCGTGGCGTCCGGGCACACCGTGCGCACGAACAGCGAGTAGAGCCCGATGTTCGCCCCCACGTCGAAGACCACGGCGTCCGGCGGGAGGGTCATCCCGTCGGGGAGGTAGGCCCGGCGGACGAAGATCTCCTCGTAGAGGAACGCGGTCTCGTGTGCGTTGACGCCGGCGATCCGGCTCGGGTCGATCCCCATGGCGCTCTCCTGACTGGTCGCGGACGTACGGCACGTGCCAGCGTGCCGAAGCGCGCTGACGGCGGGCTGATGCCGGTCACGCCCCGATCACCGCCGCCACCAGGGTTTTTCGCCGGGCCCTTAAGGAGGTGGTCGAGCCCTGGCCGCCTCCCTAGGGTCGGTCCTCAACCAACCGGTCGGGGGAGACACGATGAGCGTTCTCGACGAGATCGTCGAAGGAGTGCGTGCCGATCTGGCGGTACGCCGGAAGAAGGTGCCGGAGGCGGCACTGCGCGAACGGGCGGTCGCTGCCGGCCCCCCGGTGGACTGCGCCGCCCTGCTGCGCGCGGGGGAGGGACCCGCGGTCATCGCCGAGGTGAAGCGGGCCAGCCCCTCCAGGGGCGCGCTCGCCGAGATCGCCGACCCGGCGGCCCTCGCGGCCGAGTACGCGGCCGGTGGCGCCGCCGCGATCAGCGTCCTGACGGAACGGCGCCGCTTCGGCGGTTCGCTGGACGACCTGGACGCGGTCCGGGCGCGGGTCTCCGTCCCCGTGCTGCGCAAGGACTTCATCGTCGGTGCCTACCAGCTCTGGGAGGCCCGGGCGCACGGTGCCGACCTGGCGCTGCTGATCGTCGCCGCGCTGGACCAGCCCCGGTTGGCCGACCTCGTGGCGCTGGCCGTGGAGATCGGCCTGACGCCGCTCGTGGAGGTGCACGACGAGGCGGAGGCGGAGCGGGCCGCCGCCGCCGGGGCCCGGGTGGTCGGCGTCAACGCGCGCGACCTGCGGACCCTGGACGTGGACCGGGGGACGTTCGCGCGGGTGGCGCCGTACCTCCCGGGCGGCGTCGTCAAGGTCGCCGAGTCGGGGGTGCGCGGCCCGGTCGATGTCGCCGGGTACGCGATGGCCGGTGCCGACGCGGTCCTGGTCGGCGAAGCCCTCGTCACGGGCCCCGATCCCCGTGCCACGCTCGCCGCCCTCCTCACCGCCACCCGCCCGGTCCTCGGCGTGCGCTGACGCCGGGGCGGGCGGCCCGGCGCCGGAACCCCCGCCGGCGGGGGCCCGCGCACCGGGGCGGCCCGCCGCCCGGGGCCCCGCGCGCCGGGGCGGCCCCGTGCGGGTCCCGCCCCCGGGCGGCCCGCCCCGCCCGCCCACCACCGTCCCCGTACGCGCCCGCCTGCCCGGTCGGACCGCCGTTCCGGGGCCGAGCCCGGCCGGCGGGGGGCCCACCGGCACCCGCACCCGTCCTTCAGCCCGCCACCCCGACCGCCTCCGACCGCTTCGTCGTGAGGGCGGCCCACCGTTCCAGGACCGCGGCCGCCGCACCCGAGTCGATGGATTCGGCGGCCCGTTCGACACCGGCCGCCAGCCGCTCGGTGACCGGGCCGGCGCCCCGCCCGTCCGGCGGGGCGAGCGCCGCGAGGCCCGCCGCGGCGGACAGGAGGACCGCGTCCCTGACCGGGCCGCGTGCGCCGGCGAGGACCTCGCGGGCCACGCGGGCGTTGTGGACCCGGTCGCCGCCCCGCAGGGCGTCCGGGCGCGCGAGCGCCATGCCGAGGTCCCGCGGGTCGAACACCTCCGTGCGCACCGCCGAACCGCTCACCGACCAGACCGTGGAGGTCGTGGTGACCGTCAGCTCGTCCATGCCGTCGTCGCCCCGGAACACCAACGCCGAAACTCCTCGCCGCGCCAGCACGCCCGCCAGCAGGGGCGCCAGCCGCGCGTCCGCCACGCCCAGCGCGAGGGCCGCCGGGGAAGCCGGGTTGACCAGCGGCCCCAGCGCGTTGAAGACCGTGCGCACGCCGAGCTCCCGGCGCGGCCCGGCCGCGTGCCGCATCGCCGGGTGGAACTCCGGCGCGAAGCAGAACGTGATGCCGGCCTCCTCCGCCACCTCCGCGACGTCGGCCGGGGGGAGGCTCAGCGCCACGCCCAACTCCTCCAGCACGTCCGCCGATCCGCACGCCGACGACGCGGACCGGTTGCCGTGCTTCACCACCCGCGCCCCGGCCCCGGCCGCCACGACGGCCGACATCGTGGAGATGTTGACGCTGTGGGAACCGTCCCCGCCGGTCCCCACGATGTCCACCGCCGGCCCGGGCACGACGAGCGGTACGGCGTGCCGCCCCATGGCCCGTACCAGGCCCTCGATCTCCTCGACGGTCTCGCCCTTGGCGCGCAGCGCCACCAGCAGCCCGGCCAGCCGCACCGGCCCGGCGGCGCCAGACATCACTTCGTCCATCGCCCAGTCGGTGTCGTCGGCGGACAGATTCCTGCGCTCCAGCAGCGCGTTCAGCAATTCCGGCCAGCTCGGGGAAACCTGCGGTTCGGCGGTCACGCGAATTCTCCTTGGACGGCACCTGAGGGAATTTCTCCGTCCAGTCTCCGCATGACGACGAGCACCCACCAGACCACTGTCCGTCGAGAATTACGGTCCAATTCGAAGGGGGAAGGGCCCATGGCCCTGCACATGGCCGTCGAGGTCGTCAGAGATTCCGGGAAATCCCTGACCGCCCAGATCCAGAGCTTCATCAAGAGGCAGATCTCCGAGGGAATCCTCCATCCCGGCACCCGCCTGCCGTCCAGCCGCAGGCTCGCCCGCGACCTGGACGTCTCGCGCAGCGTCGTCGTGGAGGCGTACGGCCAACTCGTCGCCGAGGGCTACCTGGAGGCCACCCAGGGCGCCGGCACCCGGGTCGTCGCCCACATCGACGCCGCGCCGTCCGTCGTACCGACGCTGCTGGACGAGGGCCATGTGCCCGCCGTCCGCTGGGACCTGCGCACCGGCGGCCGCAACCTGCCCGCCTTCCCGCGCCGCGAATGGCTCGGCTGCTACCAGCGCGCCCTCCAGTCCGCGGCCCCCGCCGACCACGGCTACCCCCCGCTCGCCGGCGAACCGGGCCTGCGCGTCGAACTCGCCCACTACCTCGGCCGGGCGCGCGGCGTGTGCGCGACCGCCGACCAGGTCATGGTCGTCGCCGGGTTCTCGCAGGCGCTGGGACTGCTGTGCACCGTGCTGCGCCAGGACGGCGTCGACGCCATCGGCATCGAGGACCCGGGCCACCCCGGCCAGCGGCAGTTCGTCCGGGAGACCGGGCTGCGCCCCGTGCCCGTCCCGGTCGACGAGGAGGGCATCGACGTCGAGGCGCTCGCCGCGACCGGGGTGCGCGCGGTCCTGGTCACCCCCGCGCACCAGTTCCCCACCGGCGCCGCCCTCTCCGCGCACCGCCGCGAGGCGCTCGTCCGCTGGGCGCGCGACACCGGCGGCCTGGTCGTCGAGGACGACTACGACGGCGGCCTGTGGTACGAGCGCGGCCCGCGCCCCCTCGCCCTCCAGCGCCTCGCCCCCGACCACGTCGTGTACGCGGGCACGGCCAGCAAGTCGCTCGCCCCCGGGCTGCGCCTGGGCTGGCTGGCAGCGCCCCCGGACCTGCTCGCACGGCTGCTGCGCGCCCGCGCCCGCCACGACCTCGGCACCGAGAGCCTCACCCAGTCGGCCTTCGCCGAACTGCTGCGCAGCGGACTGTTCGACCGCCACCTGCGCCGCCTCAACGCCCGCTGCCGTGACCGCCGCGACACCCTGGAGGAAGCGGTGCGCCGGTTCCTGCCGGGCGCCTCGGTCATCGGCCGGGCGGCGGGCCTGCACGCCTACGTCACGTTGCCCCGCCACACCGACGAGGCGGCGCTCGTGGCCGCGGCGCCGCGCCGCTCGGTCGTGGTGCGCGGCGCCGCCGCCTTCCACGTCCGCCCCCGGTGGGACGCGCCCGCCCTGGTGGTGGGCCACGCGCACCTGCCGCGCTCCGGGGTGACGGAGGCCGTTCGGGCCCTCAGCGAGGCGTGCCGCCTCCGCTGAGGGCCGCCGTCGCGCCCCTGCCGCGGGCCGTCGCCAGGAAGTTCTCCATCATGGTCAGCCCGCCGGTCGTCATGATGCTCTCCGGGTGGAACTGCACGCCCTCGATGGGCAGCGTGCGGTGCCGCAGGCCCATCACATAGCCGTGGTCAACGGCGACGGCCGTGGTCACCAGGGAGTCCGGCAGCGGCTCGGCGACCACCAGCGAGTGGTACCGGGTGGCCTCCAGCGTGTGGCCCAGCCCCGTGAACAGCCCTGCCCCGTCGTGCCGCACCGTACTGGTCCGCCCGTGCATCACCTGGTCGGCCACCTCGATCCGCCCGCCGTGGGCCAGGGCGATCGCCTGGTGGCCCAGGCACACCCCGAGCAGCGGCACCCGCCCGGCGAACCGGTGCACCAGCTCGACGTGGCCGGACTCGGCGGGATGCCCGGGCCCGGGCCCGAGGACCACCGCGTCGGGCCGGGAGGCGGCCAACGCCTCCGGGGAGCGGGTCAGGGACCGCACCACCTCGGTCCGGGCGCCCAGGGTGCGCAGGTACTGGTCGATGATGTGGACGAAGCTGTCGTACGCGTCGATCAGCAGGATCCTCGGCTCGCTCACGGCAGCAGCTCCTCACCGGTCAGCGCCCAGTGGGCGGCCCCCATCTTCGCCAGCGTCTCGCGCCACTCCGCCTCCGGCTCCGACTGGGCCACCATGCCCGCCGAGCTCTGCGTCGAGTACGTCGTCCCGTCGTACTCGACCGTGCGGATGCACAACGCGAACTCGCTCCACCCGCGCACGTCGGCCAGCCCGACCGCCCCCGCGTAGCTCCCGCGCCGCTCCCGCTCCAAGCCGTCGATGATCTCCATGGCCCGCACCTTCGGCGCGCCCGTCATCGTCCCCGCCGGGAACGTCGCGCGTACCGCCCGCCAGGTGTCGACGCCCTCCTCCAGCCGGCCGGACACCGTCGAGACCAAGTGGAAGACGTGGGAGTAGCTCTCCACCGCCATCAGCCGGTCCACCGGCTGGGTGCTGGGCCGGCTCACCCGGCCGATGTCGTTGCGGCACAGATCGACGAGCATGACGTGCTCGGCCTGCTCCTTGACGCTCTCGCGCATCTCCTTCACGCGCCGCTGGTTCTCCTCCTCGTCCGCGCCGCGCCGTGCGGTCCCCGCGATCGGGCGCATCAGGATCTCGTCGCCCTCGATCCGGAAGAACAGCTCCGGGCTGGCGCCGATCAGCGTGTTGCCCGCCCGGGGCATCAGGTACATGTACGGGGAGGGGTTGCGGGCGCGCAGCCGCCGGTACACGTCGACGGGCGTCAGCGTCGTCGTCACGTCGATGCGGTGGCCGATCTGGATCTGGTAGATGTCACCGACCCTGATGTGCTCCAGACAGGTGTCGGCCCACTCCAAGAACGTCTCGCGGCTGACGCTGTCGCTCACCGACAGCGGGGCGGACGCCTCGGGAACGGCCGCCCGGCGCCCGTCGGCCCGCTCCCGGGCCGCTTCGCGGGCCATCGCCACGACCGCGCCCACGGCGCCGTCGGCCCGCCGCGGGAACGCGGCGCTCTCGGCGCGCAACAGCCGGACCTCACCCGTCGTCAGGTCGTACCAGACGGTGTCCCGGAACAGCGTGAGCGTGATGTCGGGTCCGTTCGGGGCCTTGGTCCGGGCGGGCAGCGCCTCCATGTGCCAGACCGACTCGTACGCGAACGAGGTCAGGAACCCGAAGGCGTACGACGTGGCGGGGACGTCCGTGTCGACGTCGAACAACCCCTGTGCCCGCGCCAGCAGCTCCCACACCCGGCCGCCGTCACCGGGCAGGCCGAGCCGGTGCCCCGACCCGCCCGGCGCCGCCCCTTCGGGCCGCAGGCCCGCCTCCTCGGCGGCCGGCACCAGGGCTCCCACCACGCCGGGGGCGCCGTCGATCTCGACGTGACCGTCGAACACCCGGATCTCCGCCAGGCGCCCGAACCCGACCACGGCCCACCGGCGGTCGGGTTCGGCGCCGTCCACGCTCTCGAAGAGGAAGACGTCCTCCTCCCCGCGAGCGGCGCGCAGCCGCTCGTACACGTCAAGGGAATCGTGGTGGGGCAATCGGGTCGCGGTGACCCGCACCGCGATGTGTTCCGCTCTTCGCATGGTGAACTCCCCTCGAAAACAGTGCGATCAGCAAAACAGCGGGTGTGGCGGCCGTGCCAGACCAATCAATCGCCTTTCGTGCGGACCACTTGGCCGAGCCCTTGACCCCGTGCGCCGGTTGCACTGAGCTGATCCGTGTTTCCACTCGGCGATCAGAAACAGTGAAGGGAACCGGGAACGATGAATTCACCCACCGAATCCTGGCGGGATTTCCCCGCGGCCCAGCAGCCGCGGTGGCCGAACCGGGCGGAACTGCGCGCCGTGACCGGGTGGCTGTCCGCCGCGCCCCCGCTGGTCCTCGCCGCCGAGTGCGACCTGTTGCGCCGCCGCATGGCGGCGGTCGCCCGGGGGGAGGCGGTCCTCCTCCAGGGCGGTGACTGCGCCGAGACCTTCGAGCGGGTCACCGCCGACGCGATGCGCGGCAAGCTCCGGACCCTGCTCCAGATGGCCGTCGTCCTCACGCACGCCACCGCCCTGCCCGTCGTCAAGATCGGTCGGATGGCGGGCCAGTACGCCAAGCCCCGTTCGTCGCCGGTCGAGAGGCGCGACGGCACGGAACTGCCCTCCTACCGGGGCGACGCCGTCAACGGTCCGGAGTTCACGGCCGAGGCACGGCGCCCCGACCCGTGGCGCATGCGGCGGATGTACGAGAGCTCCACCATGACCCTCAACCTGGTACGGGCCCTCACCACCGGCGGTTTCGCCGACCTGCGGCAGGTGCACGCCTGGAACCGGGGCTTCGTCGCGGACTCGCGGGCCGGCGAGCGCTACGAGGAGCTCACGGACGAGATCGGCCGCAGCCTCGCCTTCATGCGGGCGTGCGGCGTGGACACCGGCGAGCTGGGGACGGCCGAGTTCTTCGTCGGCCACGAGGGGCTGCTGCTGGACTACGAATCGGCCCTGACCCGCGCCGAGCCGGACACCGGCCGCGCCTACGCCACCAGCGGCCACCTGTTGTGGATCGGCGAGCGGACCCGCGACCTCGACGGCGCCCACGTCGAGTATTTCTCCCGCGTGCACAACCCCGTCGCCGTCAAGCTCGGCCCGACCACCACCCCCGACACCGTGCTCGGCCTCGTCGACCGGCTCGATCCGCGGCGCGAACCCGGCCGGCTGACCTTCGTGGTCCGCGCCGGCGCCGACCGCGTCCGTGACGTGCTGCCCGACCTGATCGAGAAGGTCACCGCCGAGGGCGCCCTGGTCTGCTGGGTCAGCGACCCGATGCACGGCAACACCGTCACGGCGCCCAGCGGCCACAAGACCCGCGGCTTCGACACGATCCTCGACGAGGTGCGCGGCTTCGTGGAGGTCCACCGGGAACTGGGCACCCATCCGGGCGGCGTGCACGTCGAACTCACCGGCGACGACGTCACCGAATGCGTCGGGGGCGGCAACCCGGTGCTGCCCGAGAACCTGCACCACCGCTACGAGACGGCCTGCGACCCGCGCCTGAACCACACCCAGTCGCTGGACCTGGCGTTCCTCCTCGCCGAGATGTACCGGGACCGGGCCGGTGCGCTCAGCTCCCGGCCGGCGCCCCGTCGATGACCGCGTAGGGCGGCTCCGCGGCCAGGTAGAAGTGGTCGCCCGGGAGCGTCCGGTACCGGAACGGCCCCCGCGTCCGGTCCCGCCACGCGGCGACGTCCTCGACCCCGACCCGGGGGTCGCGGTCCCCGACCAGCGCGGTGACGGGGCACCGCAGCGGTGTGCTCCTGTTCGACCGGTACGAGGCCAGCATGCGGAAGTCGGCGCCGATGTAGGGCATGACCAGCTTCACGAAGCCCGGGTTGTGCAGCAGTTCGGCGTCCGTGCCGCCCAGTTCCACGAGCGTCTTCACGATCGACTCGTCGTCCCAGGCGGTGGCCGCGTCGGGAGCCGGCCGCAACAGGTGCGGCGCCCGGGCGCCCGAGGCGACGAAGTGCGCCACCCGGACGCCCTCGTCCTCCAGCGCCCCCACCACCTCGTACGCGACGATCGCCCCCATGCTGTGACCGAAGAACACGGTGGGCCGGCCGCCCATCCACGGGCGCAGCGACGCGGCGATGTCACCCGCCATCGCGGCGAGCTCCGTGGCGGGCGGCTCCGCGATGCGTTCGGCACGGCCCGGATAGCACACCGCGTGGACCTCGAACCCCGTGAGCGCCTTGCCCCAGGCCCGGAAGAAGTAGGGCGAGCCGCCGGCATGGGGAAAACAGATCAGCCGCCGGTCTGCGAACGGCCGCGGCTCGACGCACTGTGTCCACATCTTCCTGCCCCCAAGGCCCCGCGTCCTGTGTGTCGCCTCCACGATCCTGAGCGGGACTGACACGCCGCTGACGCGGCCACCCCGCCCCGGCCCGCCGCGTCAGGGGCGTCGACCCCCGCCCTGAGCCCTGAGCACCGGGGCCCGAGCCCCGAGTCCTGAGCGCCGGGGCCCGTGGGACCGGGCGCGGTGTTCCCCCGGACCCCGTACCCGGGCCCCCGCCCGGTGGCCGCGGCCTTCCGCCCCGGTCGGGCGCGGGTGAGCGGTCCGCGGGCGCGGTCGGCCCCCGCTGCCGTGACCCGTGCAGCGGGACGACCTCGGGCGTCCCGCGGACCGGGGCGGTCCGACGCCCCCCGTCCTGCCGTCCGGTGCTCCGTCCCCACGTGCTCGCGGCCTGGTTCCGGCACCGGGACGGGAGTGCCCCCGGCTCGGCGCGGCCGGCATCGACATTCGGACGACCCCTGGTGGGAGCGCTCCCAAGGCGGTCGGTCTTCCGCACGGTGTGCGGACGGCCTCCACGGCCCGGTCGGACCGGGCATGCGAACCCTCTGAACAGCAAAAACGCTCCGGAGGCGGAGCCGGCGCCCAGCCCCTGCGGCCCCGGCGCCCGACCCCGTGATCGAGCCGAACGCCCGGTCTTTTTCGGACACTTCGACGGCGTTCCGCTGTGGGCGCGGCGTGTTCGGCTGTTTGGGGCGCCCGGCCCGACCCTACGATTGAACAGACCATTGATGGGTAGGCGCAGTCCTTTTGTGCCTGCGTTCGGCAGGCCGCGCCACGACGCGGGCACGCCGATATGGGGGGTAATCCGAGTGCGTAGTTCATCGCGGACCATGGAGGTCGGCGGAGCCGACCCGGAGCGCCGGATACCGGTCGTCGTCCACACCGCGGATCCCATCTCCCGGGCCGGCGCGGTCAGTCAGCTCCGCCAGCACCCGATGGTCGAGCTCCGTGAGGGAACGGAGGTCAGGCCCGGGACCGTGGTGGTCCTGATCGGTGAGACGCCGGACGAGCCCATGCTCACCCAGTTGCGCAGGCTGGTCCGCAGCGAGGGCGCCCGCGCCGTCCTGGTCGTGAGCGCGGTCCGCGAGGCCGAACTCCTCGACGTCATCGAGTGCGGGGTCGGCGCCGTCGTCTGGCGCCACGAAGCGACCGCGCACCGGCTGCTGCAGGCCGTGCTCGCCGCCTCCCGCGGTGACGGCGACCTCCCGGCCGACCTCCTCGGCCGTCTCATGAGCCAGGTGGGGATGCTCCAGCGCTGCGCGGCGGGCCACCCCGGCACCCCCACCTCGGGCCTCGTGGCACGCGAGGTCGACGTCCTGCGGCTGGTCGCGGAGGGCCTGGACACCGGCGAGATCGCGGGCAAGCTCTCCTACTCCGAGCGCACCGTCAAGAACGTCATGCACGGGCTGACCACCCGCCTGCACCTCCGCAACCGCGCCCACGCCGTGGCCTACGCCCTGCGGGAGGGCTACATCTGACCGCGCGGGCAGCCCCCGGGGGCAGGCGCGGAGGTCCGCGCGGCCCCACGGGTCCGCCCCTTCGCCTTCCCCGGAGCGCCTGCGGCAGAGGGCGCGGAGCGGTGAAGAATCGTCAGCACGGGGGACGGCACGTACACGGCGAGGCGGGAGCGCGTTCTGTGATCCATGAGGTGGACGACGTCCTCAAGGGGATGCTCGGTGGCGGCGCACTCGCCGGATCCGGCATCGACGTCTCCCTGGAGGCCCCGACCCGCGACTGGGCCGCCCGGCGCAACGCCCCCGCCATCAACGCCTACTTGTACGACATCCGCGAAGACGTCACCCGCCGCCAGCGCGGCACGATGCCGGTCAGGGACGAACGCGGCGCGGTCCTCAAGCGGCGCCAGCCGCCCCGCTGGTTCCGGTTGTCGTACCTCGTCACCGCCTGGACGAAGCAGCCCCAGGACGAACACCGCCTGCTGTCGGCGGTGCTGGCGACCCTGCTGCCCCGCGAGGTCCTGCCCCCCGAGGAACTGCCCGGCTCGCTGGGCGCGCTGGGGCTGTCCGTCCCCCTCACCGTCGCCGGGATCCAGAGCGAGTCCCGGTCGCTGGCCGAGATCTGGTCCGCGCTCGGCGGCGAACTCAAACCGTCCCTGGACGTGGTGGTGACCGCACCCTTCCCGGCGTTCCCCGAGTACGACGCCGGGCCGCCGGTCACCGAGGGCGCGGCGGTGCGGGTACGCGGAATCGACGGCACCCTGGAAGGCTCGCCGGAGCGGCGGCACCGGCCACCGGCGTCCGGCACCCCCGGCGCCGACGCCGGTCTCCCGGGCACCGGTCTCCCGGACGCCGGGCGCACGAGCGGGAAGTCGCGGTGATGACGACGTACGCCTCCACCCACCCCGCCGGGTCCGCGCCGGACCGCCCCGCCCTCCACCCGGAGCCGGACCCGGCCGCCGCGCTCCTGACCCGCCTGGCCCGGCTGCGCGAGCGGGTCGCCCGGCTGGTCGAGTTCCGCGGCGCCGGCGATCCCACGGCCACGGACCCCCTGCGCGGCCTGTACCTGTCCGAGGAGGCCGTACGCCACGTACTGGGCTCCGACGTGCGACGACACGGCCCGGAGCGGGACGCCCACGGCGCCTCCCCGGGCTCCCTCGACGCCTCCGCCTCCGCCCCGGACCGGCCGGCACGGCTCGCCGCGCGGCTCGGGCTCGGGGAGCTGGAGACGGAACTGCTGCTCATCGCCCTCGCGCCCGATCTCGACCGGGACTTCGAGCCGCTGTACGCCTACCTCAACGACGACGTCAGCAGGCGCCGGGCCACCATCGGGCTCGCCCTCGACCTCTGCGGCCTCCCCGCGCACCGGCCCCGGGCGCGGGGCCTCTTCCACCCGGCGGCGCCGCTGTCCGCCCTCGGGCTGGTCGAGGTCGAGGAGCCCGAACGACCTTTCCTGAGCCGCTCCCTGCGCGTCCCCGACCGGCTCGTCGCCCACCTCCTCGGTGACGACACCCCGGACGCCGCGCTCGCCGGCCGCGTACGCCCGCTCGCGGCTCCCCCCGGCCCGTACGACGAGGAGTTCACCCGCAGGCTCGCCGACCGGCTGGCAGCCGGCCCGCTCACCGTCCACCTGCGTGAACACCGGGAGGGCGACGGGCCCGTCTGGGCCGCGGCGGCGCTGGCGGCGGCCGGTCTCGACGCCCTGCACTACACGCCCGCCCTCACCGCCCCCGGCCCCGACACCGGCGCGGAGCCCTTCGCCGCGCTGCTGCGCGAGGCCCGGCTGCAGGGCCGGGCGCTCGTCGTGTCACCGCTCCCGGCCGAGGCCGGTCCGCTGTTCGGGGCGCTGGCCGCGGACGACGTGCCGGTGCTGTTCACCGGCACCGGACCGTACGACCCCCAGTGGTGTGACCGCGACCCGCTGGTCCTCGACGCACCGAGGCTGCCCGCGGGCGCCGCCGAGGTCTGGGCGGCGGCGCTCGGCGACGCGGCGGGGGACGCCGGATTCGACCTGGCGGCCACGGTCGCCCCGTACCGCCTCGGCGCGGACCGCGTCCCCCGGGCCGCGCGCGCCGCCCTGGACCTCGCCGCGTTCGACGGCACACCGCTGACCGCCGCCCACGTCCGGCTGGCCGCCCGCCGACAGTCCGCGTCCGGGCTGGAGCGGCACGCCCGCCGGATCCGCCCGGACGTCGGCTGGGAGGACCTCGTCCTGCCCGAGCGGCCCCGCGCCCAACTGCGGGAGCTCGCCCTGCGCGCCCGCCACCGCGACCGGGTCCTCGGGGACTGGCGGCTCAGCGCCGGGGGCGGCCGGGGGCGCGGCGTGCTGGGGCTCTTCGCCGGCGAGTCCGGCACCGGCAAGACGCTCTCCGCGGAGGTCGTCGCCGCCGAACTCGGGCTCGACCTCTACGTGGTCCAACTGTCGTCCGTCGTCGACAAGTACGTGGGCGAGACCGAGAAGAACCTGGAGCGGATCTTCACGGAGGCCGACCGGACCGACGCCGTCCTCCTCTTCGACGAGGCCGACTCCGTCTTCGGCAAGCGTTCCGAGGTCAAGGACGCGCACGACCGCTACGCCAACATGGAGAGCGCCTACCTCCTCCAGCGGCTGGAGTCCTTCGACGGCATCGCCGTGCTCACCACCAACCTGCGGGCCAACATCGACGAGGCGTTCACCCGGCGCCTGGACCTCGTGATCGACTTCCCGTTCCCCGACGCGGAGCAGCGGCTGGCCCTGTGGCGGCACGCCCTCGCACGCGTGCCCTGCGCGGACGGCACCGACGCCGGGGCGTGCGCGCGCGACTTCGAGCTGGCCGGGGGATCGATCCGCAGCGCCGTCGTCACGGCGGCGTACGCCGCCGCGGGCCGCGGCGGGCCGGTCACCACGGCCGACCTGCTGGAGGGCGCCCGCCGCGAGTACCGCAAGGCGGGACGCCTGGTGCCGGGCGAGGGCGGCTGGTAGCCGTCCCCCGCCCCGCCCCGACGGGCGCGTGTCCCGGCCTACTCCACGCGCCACTTCTGGTTCGGCAGCCCGGTGCACGTCCACAGCAGGAGCCGCGTCCCGTTGTCCGTGCCGTGGGCGTCGGCGTCCACGCACTTGTCCGCCTGCGGGTTCACGAGGTCGCCGGCGCCGCTCAGCACGAACTGCTGGGCCGGGTTGCCGCTGCACCGGGCCAGCTGGATGGGCGCCCCGTCGTCACGGGAACCGTTGGCGACGTCCATGCACAGGCCGAGCGCCCGGACCGTGCCGTCGCCCTGGAACTCCCACTTCTGGTTGGCGCTGCCCAAGCAGTCCCAGAGGTGGAGCTTGGTGCCGTCGCGGCCGATGCCGTCCTGCGCGTCCGGCACGTCGATGCAGCGGTTCGAGCCCTGACCGATGATCAGGGAACCGACCACGTCGGGCTCCGGCGGCTGGGGCGCGCCGCCCGAACCGCCCTCGTCCCCTCCGCCCGATGCCGAGCCCGACGTGTCCGGTTCCTCGCCCGCGTCCTGGCTCGGCTGCGGCGGGGGTTCCTCCTCGGGGAGCTCCGACGGGGTGGGGGCCCCCGCCACCGGAGGGCTCGCGGCCGGGGCCGACGGGGTGGGGTTCGGCAGTACGGAGGCACCGGCCTCCACCGGCTTCTCCAGGGCGGCGCTGCGCACTTGGGGCTTGTAGGCGATCCAGAGCATGACGAAGGTGATGAGGAGTGCCAGGAGGAGGCCGAGGAAGGTGGCGAGCCAGCCGGGGAGGAACCCGCGTTGGACGTAGGTCCCTTCGACGTCCAGCGGTGTCACCCCGGACCGCTGCACGGCCAGCGTGTACGGCCGCTGCTGCTTCGAGCCGAACCAGATGATCTCGCGGGGCTTGAGCGTCGCGTTCACGAACGCGGCGCGGCCGGGCTCGATCTGCACGTTGGAGGGGTGGATGTCGTACGAGAGGTCGTCGCCGTTGTCGCTGCCGCTGACCGACGCCGTCAGCTTCGTGTTGCCGAGGTTGTCGATGGCCAGCTTCGGCCGCCCCCGCAGCCGCCCCTTCACGGTCGGCGGCACCAGCTCCGCGCGTACCTCCGTGAACGGCGTGACCGTCAGGTTGCCCTCGGGGACGGTCGTGGCCTCCGGGTGCTCGGTCGGCGTGATGCGCACGGCGTACGGATGCGGTCCGGCCGCCGCGTCGGGCGTCCGCGGCGGTGAGAACGTCAACTCCACCGTGCCCGTGGTGCCGGGGTAGAGGCGCAGGGTCTGCGGCTCCACCGTCGTCCAGGGGGCGACGTCGCCGACGGGCTCGAAGCGGTACTCGTCGACGATGTCCCCGGTGTTGCGCAACCGTACGCGTACGGTCGTCGTGCCACCGGGGTCCACCGTGGCCGACGCGGGTTCCAGAGAAGTCCAAAGGCTCACGTCCGGACGCTAGCCGCGGGGCCGACGCCGGGGCAGGAGCCGCAGGGGTACGGTCGCTGCCCGCAGGGGCAGCGCGCCCTGCCCCGCCTTCGCGCGGACGCCCACAACTCGTCAGCACGGCGATGGGGGAGTGGCTGCACAGGAGATGGTCCGGATGCGGTCTTCCTCGACGTACTGCGCGGCCGGCGGGGTGCGGAAGCGAGCGGGGTCGAGGACGGGGGCGGCCGGCCACTTCCAGTGGTCGCGGTACCCGGGAGCTCGGCGGAGGCGACGCCGGCGGCCTTCAGCAACAGGACGCCGTGGGCACGATGCCGGGAGACGGCGCGGAGGGAAGCGGCCCGCTTGTGCCGAGCCCGGCGTCACCGGCGTCGGCACCCGCGAGCCGGAGACGTCTCGCGCACCTGAGCGGCCTTATCGTCCATCGTCCCCACGCCCGGTGGCCGGCGCCGGGCCGCGCCGTGCCGCCGTCTCGACGCCCCGCAGTCCCTCCGCCGCCCGATACACCGGTGCTGCTGGCGTTCGCCTGCCTCGTCGGGGCGGTCGGCTCGGGTGTCTGCCCGGGGTCGGTGCGCGGTGGATCTGACGGGCGAGCAGGAGACCGAGCAGGGTGGAGGCGAGGGTCCATCCGACGAGGACCGTGAGCAGCGTTAACCAAAGGGGCATGACCAGGGTGTCCATTTCACTGATGGGTGTTCAGCCCACTCGTGTGCCCGGGATGGTGCCGCGTATTTCTGTGACGTGGTTCATGATGGAGTCTTCTTTAGTAATTTCTTGGCCCCACCTTTGGCTTTTTTGCAAAATTTATTGATCACTGACGATTGGATCTTAGGTGCTTCGGTGATGCCTGTGTAAATCCGCAACTTCACTCTCCGTGTCTTCGGTTTCTCTGTGTTATGTTGCTGCGGAACTTCCCCTCCGTGCCCACGGCGTGCAAATGATGTATCCGCCCGCTAGTGGGGCAGGCTTCTTCTGTATGTGGGGGTTCGATGTCTGTCTTACGGGTCGGGCGACGCTGGTCGCATGTGGCGGTCGCGGCGGGGTGGCCGCGACGGACATGGCGTGGGGGGATCACGCCCGCCGCGGCCGCGGCGCCGGGTGAGCTGTCGCAGCTGGTGGCGTTGACGGAGTCGGTCGCGTGGTTTTCGCGAAAACCAGCAAGGGAACGGGCGCGTACACGTACGCAGGCACCACCGCAAACGAGTTGGTCCACCAGACCACGGACGAAGGCGAAAGCGTCGACTACGTCCACGGCCGCACCGACCAGTACGGCATGCCCGTCGTCGAACAGGTCAAGCTCACCGCCGGCACCGCATACATCGAGCACGACCCCACCACCGGCCAGCCCCTCGCCCTGCGCACGACCAACGGCTACGAGGCCTACTACATCGTCGACGGCCTCGGAAATCCGGTCCAGTTCATCAACCAGTCCACCGTCCAATCCACGGTGTACGAATACGACCCCTACGGCGCCGTCCGCACCACGAAGGAAACCGGCACCGCAGGAGCCCAAAACCCCTACCGTTTCGTCGGCGGTATCTACGACCGCACCACCGGATACATCAAATACGGCCAGCGCTGGTACGACCCCACCATCGGCCGCTTCACCACCCAAGACCCCCCTCACCTTCCTTGCCGACCCAGCACAAGGAAACCGCTACGCCTACGCTGGCGGCGACCCCATCAACAACATCGATCCCACTGGCCGGTGGGTTGGTTCTATCAGCGGAGAAGGGTGCTTTGGAGTCTGTGTCGGGGGAGGGTGGCAGAAGGACACCGAGGGCAACAGCAGCTGGTTCATCAACATCGGGGTCGGCACGCCCGGGTTTTCTGGAGGCATAGAGGGAGGCACGGGCGACGCCTCCACCGGTCCGTCAGCATATGGGAAGTGCTCAGCCGGAATGGCGAGTGCAGGCATGCATATGCAACAAGGCGGAAACGTCACGGGGAGCGCCGGATTAGGGAGCGTAGCTTCGACCGGCACCTGTTCAGGCGGGCTGCAGGTCGCATTCTAGCGAGAATCTGAAGACGGGAGTAGTCATGACGGCGAAGGAAATCTTTGTAGGCTCTTTTGGTCTCATCGTGGGGTTGGCCCTTATCGCGGCGCGCACCCTCTTCTCCCGTCGAGTCATGGAACAGGGTGGAATGCTCGGGCGAGCCAATTCTCGGCATCCGCGGATCACCACTGCCGCGCCGGTAGTGGTTGGCAGCTTCTTCATCGTCCTCGGGGTACTCACATTCGCTGGGATCCTTTCAGCTGAATAGGCGCAAACCGGTATCGCCCGGGAAGCTGAGGGGGAAGGGGAGCTACTATTCTCCCTCAGCCGTAATCAGCTTCGAGAAGTGAGGAAGTAACGTGCGGCCGGGGCGGTGAGCCGAAACCGGATTCCATCTCGGTCATATCGATAGACTGTAACCGGGACCGCAGGGAGGGGTCGTGGACGAAAAATTAAAG
Source organism: Streptomyces sp. NPDC045287 (assembly GCF_056432325.1). NCBI lineage: Bacteria > Bacillati > Actinomycetota > Actinomycetes > Kitasatosporales > Streptomycetaceae > Streptomyces > Streptomyces sp. NPDC045287. Next base: position 204,746 of record NZ_JBWKJG010000005.1, on the reverse strand, counting down.
GTACGTATCTTTATACTCATCGTCGCGGTGGTCACCATCGCAGCATTCGTGCAGGGCGCCGTCGTCGAAGGGTCAGGGAAGGTACTGCTGTTCATCATTGGGGCTCTCGGCGCAGCATCGCTTGTGATGGGGTCCTATGCTTTTTACAGTTCCAAAAGGAAGCGGGGACGTTGACTCTGTCGGCAGTGCCTTTCCTGTCGTCTGCGACTACGACTCATGAATCAACTTAGGGTTACCAAAGCCATCATCATCAGGTTCGGTATCGGGATCATCGGGATGGCCCTGACTCTGATCGACTGCTTCACTCATTGACCTCATGGCTGGAGCTGTGTCCGATTACCGAATCGGGCACAGCTCGTCCTGTCCTATCGGCTCACCCTGACGGCCGTCACGGCCCGCCTCGGCTCTACCGCCCGATCGACCGGGCCGCCCATCGGCTGGAGTCGCCGCGCAGGCTCAAGCGCTGGTTGGGCTCCAGGATCGCCCGCCCCCGGAGGCGTCCCGGTCCGGATGAGGCCGCGGCCCCGGTCGGCCCCCCCTCGCCGGGGCGCCGACCGGGGCCGGGTCGCGAACGGCCGCGTCGTGGACCGCTTCGGGCGGGCGCGCGTCAGGCCGTTTCGGAGGGGCGGGCGTCGAGCCGGTTCCAGAGGCCGGCCAGATGGGTGTGCAGGAGCTCCTCGGCCTCGTCAGGGGCGAGGTGGCCGATCAGCACGTGGCTGGTGAGGCCGTCCACCAGGGCGAGCAGGGTGCGGGCCTCGCGGCGCGCGTCGAGCGGTGCGCCTCCTTCTCCCGTCTGCCGCGCGGCCTCCGCGACCAGGCGGGTGAACAGCGCCTGGAGGTCCGCGTAACCCACCCGTAGTGCCTCGGCGAGCCGCTCGCTGACGGCGGCCTGGGCGACGAAGGCGAGCCAGACGCGGGCCTCGGCGTGGTGCTCCTCGCGCAGCAGCGCGACCTCGGCCGCCGAGTGGCCCAGAGCGGTGGCGGCCGACTGGGCGGGGCTGCCGACCAGGCGCGCCCGTGCGCGTTCGGTGACGCGCCGGCCGACGTGGTCGACGGCGAACAGGAGCATCTCCTCCTTGCTGCGGAAGCAGCGCTGGACGGCGCCCAGGGAGACCTGGGCGCGGGCGGCGACGTCGCGCAGGGTCACGCCCTCCAGCCCGCCTTCGTCCGCGAGGCGGCAGACGGCCTCGGCGATCCGCCGGCGTCGCCCTTCGTGGTCCACCTGTCTGGGCACGACTCGTCGCCTCCTTTCCGATGCGCTCGTATCGGATCCAGGATACTGTTGCGATACAAGCGCATCGGAACGTGTTCGGGGAGGAAGGGCAGTGAAGGACGCCCTGTGGAAGATGTCGGCTTCGGAACAGGCCGGGGCGGTCCGCGACGGCACGGTGTCGGCGGTCGAGTTGGTCGACGCCCACCTGGAGCGCGTCGCCGAAGTCAACCCGCAGGTCAACGCGGTCACACAGCTGCTGGCCGAACGTGCCCGCGAGGCAGCGGCGAGGATCGACCGCCGTAGGGCCGCGGGGCAGGACCCGGGTCCCCTGGCGGGCGTGCCCTTCACCGTGAAGGAGTCCACGCCGGTCGAAGGGGTGCCGACCACGTTCGGGGTCGAGCGGTTCCGCGACCTGGTGGCACCCGCCGACGCGCCCCCGGTGGCACGGTTGCGCGCGGCCGGGGCGATACCGATCGGCCACAGCAACATGCCCACCCTGATCCTGTCCGGGATGCACACGCGCAGCGAGCTGTTCGGCGACACCGTCAACCCGTGGGACCCGGATCGGACTCCGGGCGGAACGAGCGGCGGCGACGGGGTGGCCGTCGCCACCGGCATGGCCGCGCTCGGACTGGGCAACGACTCCGGCGGCTCGGTGCGGATCCCGGCCTCCTTCTGCGGCGTGGCCGGGCTGAAGCCGACCACCGGCAGGTTCCCCGCCGACCACCGCGTCCTCGGCCCGGACGACCCCGGAGCGGCCTCCCAGATGCTGGTGACCGACGGCCCGCTCGCCCGCACCGTCACCGACCTGCGTCTGGCGTACGAGGCTCTGGTCGGCACCGACCCCCGGGACCCGCGGGCCGTTCCCGTACCCGCCTACGGAGAGCCGCTGCCCGGACCGGTGCGGGTCGCGGTCGTGGCAGACCCCGGCGGCCACGGCGTCCACCCCGCGGTCCGCGAGGCCGTCGCGCTCGCCGCCGACGCCCTGCGGGACGCGGGGCACGACGTGCGGGAGGTGGCGGACGTGCCCAGGCTGGACGAGGCGATCGAGGCGTACGGCCGGATCACCATGACCGAGTTCGCCCCCACCTGGCCGGCGGTGCGCGGACTGCTCGGCGAGGGAGGGGACCGTTACATCGAGATGGCCATGGCGAGGACGCGCCCGGCGACCGCCGCCGAACTCGTGCGGCTGATGGGCACGTGGCTGGGCATCCGCCGCTCCTGGGCCGAGTTCCTCGACCGCTACCCGCTGCTGCTCGGCCCGGTCTTCACCGAGCCTCCCGTCGAACCGGGACTGGAGTCGCGCGACCGGGCGGGGCACGAGCGGGTCGCGACGGCCATGCGCCTGTGCACGGTGACCAGCTTCGTCGGCGTGCCGGCGGTGGCCGTTCCCACCGGGCTGGCCGACGGCCTCCCCATGGGCGTGCAGGTCGTCGGGCGGGCCTTCCGGGAGGACCTGTGCCTGGCCGCCGCCCGCAGGATCGAGGAGCGAACGGGGGGAGCCCTCACCCCGGTCGACCCGCACCGGCGGATCGCGGCAGCCGCCCGCTAGATGGTTGAGTCCGATGTCGTTGCTGGTCGTGACCGTGGCGACCACCAACGGTCCCGGTCAGACGCTCCCTGACCGCCTACGGCCACCGAGAACACCGAAATCACTCGTCCGGGCGGTGCCGGTGGGCTGCTAGGCGAACAGCTTGTTGAAGTACATCCTGCCGATCCGCGCCTTGATCTTCTCGCGCACCGGCGCCTTCGCCATCCCCCTGCCCTCGATCGCGTCGTACTTCTCGTCCTTGAGCTCCTCGACGATCGCGTCCAGCAGCCGCTTCTGCGAGCCCTCGGGGTCGACACCGGGTTGGGCGAGGTAGTCGATGAGCGCCTTCCAGGGATCGCGCAGGTTGATCCCCTGTGCCACGGCCTTCTCCCTGACCGACTGGGGCGTGGTGTTGTCGTCGGTGGTGTAGAAGCTGCGCATCTCGCCCGTGAGGCGGTTCTCGTTCACCAGCACGTTGTGGTACTCGACCAGGGCCCGCCTGCCGCCGGACATGTCGACGTCGAACCCGGCCTCGTGCTGCTGGAGGTGGCCCAGCTCGTGTTGGATGGTCTGCGCGACGGTGAAGCCGGGGGACGGATTGCTGTTCGCGACGATGATGCCGTACTGGGGGAAGTACCCGCCGCCGCCGGCGGTCCTGACCGCCTCGGCGGCGGACTGCGCCGGATCGCCGCCGTTCAGCGCGTAGATGCTCAACTGACCGTCCTGGTCGGTCAGGCCGACGCAGTGCCCCGCCGGGTAGGCGGCGAACGGGGTGTCCGCCCGGACGTCCTCCGGCACCTCCACGATCTTCACGGTCCCGGTGATGCCGAGCGCCTCCCGGGCGCTGTCGATCATTTCCGTGTCCAGGGCGCGCTGCACGGGAGCGTGCCCGTCCGCTTCCGCCGCCCTGCCGCCGCCGCCCCGGTCCTCGGTGGTGGCGCGGGCGCGCTGGACCGGCGGCGCCCCGCTCATCACCCGCCGGGCGGTCTCCTCCGCCTGCCGCTCCGCCCAGTCGGACGGGTCGGAGACCTTCAGGCCCGAGCCGTTGTCGGTGCCGGGGACGGAGCCCTGGCTCTGCTGGCGGTAGTGGTCCAGCTCGTGGGCGAGGGTGTGCTTGTCCTGGCCGTCCCAGACCACGTGCGAGCCCGAGGTGTACGCCTTGGCGCCGATCTCCGTCGCGGACCGCTGGGCGACCGCGTCGGTGTGGACCCGTACGCCGCTGAAGTCGTCGCCGCCGAACCGCGCCTCCATCTCGCTCCTGAGCGGCCCGTCCAGCGGCCGGCCCGGGGAGCGGAGCACCTCGTGCACGGCGGAGCGCTGGACCGCGGGGTCCCGCGCCGCGGACCCGTGCCCGCAGTGCGCGTCGTGTTCGTGGCGCTCCTCGGCGACGGCCCGTGCCACGGCCGCGTTGCCCGCCGCGCGCTGGAGCGCCAGGAGTTGGAGCGCGGGTGTGGTCAACGGCGCCTTCGGGCGGTTCCTGACCCGGTCACCGGCCTGGTCGGCCCGCTGTTCGTGTGCGCGCACGGTGCTCTCCTCGCTGGTTGGCATCCCAGCGTTACCCGTTCGTGGCGGTCCGCGGGAGAGCCCTGAGGGCAGTCCCGGGGGCAGGCCCGAGGGTGGTGCGGCCCGTGCGGGGGTGCCGGGGGCGCGGCGAACTGCCCCTGCGGGCAACGGCGGTGCCCCCGAGCAGGTACCGCAGGACGTTCCGGGTGACGCGCCGCGCGCGGGAGGGTGGAATCCGTCCTGTCGCGTACCCGAGGAGATGCAGAGCATGCCGTCCTACCTGTCGCCCGGCGTGTACGTCGAGGAGGTGGCCAGTGGCTCGCGTCCCATCGAAGGGGTGGGGACCTCGGTAGCGGCCTTCGTGGGGCTCGCGCCCACCGGCCCGTTGAACGCACCGACCCTGGTGACCAACTGGACCCAGTACGTCGCGGCCTTCGGGGACTTCACCGACGGGTACTACCTCGCGCACAGCGTCTACGGCTTCTTCAACAACGGCGGCACGGCCGCCTACGTCGTACGCGTCGGTGGCACGGCCGGGGGAGCGTCCGACGGCGGCCCGGCCCCCGCGGACGGCGACCGGACGACCGGCTCCGCGGCCCCGGCCGCACTGCCGCCGGGGGAGCCCCGGCAGCTCGGCACCTTCACCGTCAGCGCCGTCGCCCCCGGCTCGCTGAGCGTCGAGGTCGCCGACCCGGAGGGCGACGGCCCGGCCGAACGGTTCAAGCTGATCGTGAAGGACGGGGACACGGTCGCCGAGACCTTCGACGTGACGGCGAAGAAGGGCGGGCGCAACTACGTTGTCACGCAGGTCAAGGAGCGCTCCCGGCTCATCGCCGTCCAGGAGGCGGTGGCCGCCGCGCAGCTCGCCCGGCCCGACAACCAGACCGTGGCGCTGCCGGCCCCGGCCCCCGCCCCGGCAGCCCCTGCCGTCCCCTCCGGCACGCCCGCCGCGCACCCGGGCCCCGCCGAGTACCTCGGCGACTCGGCCGACCGCACCGGCTTCGGCGGCCTGGAGGCGGTCGACGAGGTGTCGATGGTCGCCGTGCCCGACCTGATGGCCGCCTACCAGCGCGGTGCGATCGACCTGGAGGCCGTGAAGGCCGTCCAGCTCGGGCTGATCGCACACTGCGAACTGATGGGCGACCGGGTCGCCATCATCGACCCGCCGCCCGGCCTGAACGCCCGCCAGGTCATGGTGTGGCGCCAGGAGACCGCCGGCTACGACTCCAAGTACGCCGCCCTCTACTACCCCTGGATCAAGGCGTTCGACCCGGCCACCGGCCAGACCCGGACGATCCCGCCGAGCGGCCACGTCGCCGGCGTCTGGGCCCGCAACGACTTCGAGCGGGGCGTGCACAAGGCCCCCGCGAACGAGGTTGTCCGCGGCGCGGTGGACCTGGAGATCCAGATCACCCGCGGCGAACAGGACCTGCTCAACCCCATCGGGGTCAACTGCATCCGGGCCTTCCCGGGCCGCGGCATCCGCGTCTGGGGCGCGCGCACCCTCTCCTCCGACCCGGCCTGGCGCTACCTGAACGTGCGGCGGTACTTCAACTACCTGGAGGAGTCGATCCTGATCGGCACCCAGTGGGTGGTGTTCGAGCCGAACGACCACGCGCTGTGGGCCCGGATCCGCCGCAACGTCTCGGCCTTCCTGGTCAACGAGTGGCGCAACGGCGCCCTCTTCGGGGCCCGGCCGGAAGAGGCGTACTACGTCAAGTGCGACGAGGAGTCCAACCCGCAGGAGTCGGTCGACCTCGGGCGGGTCATCTGCGAGATCGGCATCGCGCCGGTCAAGCCCGCCGAGTTCGTGATCTTCCGACTGGCCCAGTTCTCCAGCGGCAGCAGCGAGCTGGAGGAGTAGCCCTCCCGCCCCCGCCCGCCGTAGGAGTCAAGCCCCCAGCTCGGCCGGCCCCGGATCGGCCGTGAGCCCTTGAGAAGGACAGAGAACAGATGAGTCTCCAGCCGGGTGACGCCCTCACCTCACACAACTTCGGCCTCCAGATCGACGGCGTGATGGTCGAGTACCTCGCCGAGGTCAGCGGCCTCAGCCTCGAACAGGACGTCATCGAGTACCAGCAGGTCTCCGCGCAGGGCAAGCCCGTCACGAAGAAGCTGCCCGGTGTGAAGAAGGCCGGCACGTGCACCGTCGTGCGCGGCATGACGCAGTCGGCGGCCTTCAACCAGTGGATCAACGAGTCGGTGAACGGCGCGATGGCCACGGCGCGGAAGAACGCCACCATCATGGTGATGGACTACCAGAACAACCCGGTCAAGCGGTACAACATGCGCAACGCGTGGTGCAGCAAGATTGACACCAGCACCGTGAAGGCCGGTGAGGCGTCCGCGCTCACCGAGACCGTGACCATCACGTTCGAAGAACTGGTCATCGAGTAATGCGGCGCACTGCTCCCAGGGCGGGCGCGGGTCCGGGTCCGGCCGCGGCGCTCGCGGACGGCCCGCCCGGGACCGGGACGGAGGCGGAGCGGCAGGCCGCCGCCCCGGCTCCCGCCCCGGCGGCCGAGCGGCTGCTGACGGAGTTCGCCTTCGAGCTGCCGCGCGGCTACGTCGACGAGTCCGGCACCGTGCACCGCCACGGGGTCATGCGCCTCGCCACCGCCCGGGACGAGCTGGTGCCGCTGCGCGACATGCGCGTGCAGGAGAACCCGGCCTACCTGTCGGTGGTCCTGCTCGGCCGGGTGATCACCCGGCTCGGCACGCTGCCGCTGGTGCACGACGGGGTGGTGGAGAACATGTTCGCCTCCGACCTGGCGTTCCTGCAGGACTTCTACCGCCAGATCAACGCCGAGGGCCACACCAGGGCGGGTGTCACCTGCCCTCACTGCGAGCAGCCGTTCGAGGTCGAACTCGGCGGGAGCCGCCTGGGGGAATCGTGACGTACGCGACCGACCGTCTCCACGAGGAGATCGCGTACATCGCCTACCATTTCCACTGGAGCCAGGAGGAGATCCTGAACCTCGAACACCGCGACCGCCGCCGGTACGCCGAACAGATCGCGGGACTCGTCGCGCGCGCCTCGGCGAAGGGGTAGGGCGTGGGACTCCTCAGCAGGTTCAGGGACGGCGGCCGGCGGCGACGCGCGGTGGCGGCGGAGGAAGCGGACGCCCCGCCGCAGTCCGGTACGGGCACGGATGCCGGTACGGGTACGGGTACGAACGTCCGTGCCGGTGCCGGATCGGGTGCGGTCCGGCCCGCCGGCTGGTCCGCGCTTCCGCCGATCCAGCGTGTGACCGCGGCGTCGGCGGGACCCGTCGCCGACACCGGGTTCGGCGCCCGGCTCACGACCTGGCAGAGCCCGGCCTTCGCCGGGCCGCTGTCGCACGTCGTGCTCGACGGGGCGCCGGGCGGGCTCGTCCACGGCGTACTCACCGCGGCGGCGCGGCCCGCCTCCGGACTCGAACTGCCCTCGCTCTCCCTGCCCGTGGCAGCGCCGCAGGACGCGGACGACACGCCACCCGTGCGGCCCTGGTCCCCGCCGGGCGTCACGGTCACCCCGCTCGCCCCCGCGGCCACGCGCCCGACCGCCCCCGCCGTACAGCGCCGCACGCTGCCGGCCGCGGGCGGGGCCCGGGTACGGCGGTACGGCTCCGGCGCGGGGCCGGGTGCTCCGGCACGGGACGGGGCGAACCCCGTGCCGGCGGCGATGTCGGAGTCGGAGCCCGGAGCGGTGACGGGCCCCGGTGCCCCGGCGCCTGAGGCGGGTCCGGGTGCCCCGGTGCCCGAGGGGGCGGCGGCAGCACCGGCGTCCCTGGCTCCTCGCCCGCAACGGGGCCCCAATGCCGGACCGGCGACGGGAGCGACACGTCGACGGCCCCTGCCCGGCGCGTCCTCGCCCGGCACGTCCTCGTCCGGCGCGCCGGCGGACGCGACGCCGCCCGCGGCCGGCCCCCCGGCGGCGCCGCAGGCCCCGACCGAACCGGTGCCGGCCGTCCAGCGCGCCTCCGCGGCCCCGGGCTCCGGGCCCTCCCGGACGCGGCCGGTTCCTCCACCGGTACGCGCCCTCGCCCCGGCCCGGGCGCTCACTTCCGCGTTGCCGCCCACGCCCCGGCCCTCCGCGCGGCCCCGGCAGTCGACCCCGGCGGCCGTACCGCTGCGTCGAGTACCCCCGGCACAGGCCCGGCCCACGACGCCCACCGCGGCCTCCCCTGCCGCCGGGTCCCCCCGTCCGCCGCAGGGCCCGGGGGCGGTGGTGGGTTCGGTGCCGGAGCTGCCTCGGCCGGGTGCGGCCGTACCGTCCGTGCCAGGGGCGGCGGTGGGTTCGGTGCCGGAGTCGCTCCGGCCGGGTGCGGTCGTACCGTCCGTGGGACGTCGGCCGGTCACATCGGGGTCGCCGGTGGATTCGGGGCCGTCTCGGCCGGGCGCGGCCGTGCCGTCCGTGCAGCGCCGGCCCGCCGGGCCGGCCGTGGCGCCGGGTGGGGTGGCCGCGTCGCCCCCGCCGGGTGCGGTCGTACCGTCCGCTGGACGCCGACCGGTCACATCGGGGTCGCCGGCGGCTTCGGGGCCGTCTCGGCCGGGGACGGCCGTGTCCTCTGTACAGGGTGGATCGGCCGGGGCGGGCGTGGTGCCGGGCGGTAGGGTCGCGTCGCCTCCGCCGGGGGTGGCCGGGCCGTCCGTGCAGCGCCGGCCCGCCGGGTCGGGCGCGGCAGTGGGATCCCCGTCCGTGCCGCCCCGCCCGGGGCGGCACGCGCCCTCCGCGCAGAGCCTCCCCGCTGTGGCGTCCACCGCCCCTGCGGCAGGGCGCGGCACCGGCACGAACACGCCCGGGGCGCCCGGCCCGCAGTCGTCTGCCCTCTCGCGACCCGGGGCCACCTCTCCCGCCCCGCGGCCCGACGCCGTGCCTACCGTGCCTGCCGTCCCCGCCGTGTCGCCCACGGGGCCCGGGTCACCGGTCGCGGGAGGCGGCGGTCCCTCCGGCCCCGCTGCCGAGGCCGTACAGCGGCTTTCCGCCGAACCTCCCCGGCCGCGGCCCGGTCTCGGCGCCCCCGTGGCGCGCCGGCTCGCCGGTGACGAACCGGCGCCGACTGCCCGGGACGCCGGGAACGCCCCCGCACCTCGTCGTAGGGCGACCGGTGACGCCTCCCCGGTCGTGCCCGTGCACTCCCCGGCCTCCGGCCGCGACGGAGGCACCGGCCCGGCCGCCCCCGGGCGTCAGGCGCCGAACGTGCAGCGCGTCTCCCCCGCGGTGGCGCAGGAGACCGACCCCCCGTCACCGGTCCCGCCCGGCCGCCCGGCCGCGTCCGGCCACGGCGACGGGCCCGCACCGGTGGTGCGGCGCGCCGTGGCCGAGCGCCACGCGGCGCCGGGCGGGCCGCTCACCGCTGCCGGTGACGATCCGGTCCCGCCCGCCACGGCACCGGGGCGATCCGCTGCCGGGGACCCGGCTTCGGGGTCCGGCCCCGTACCGGTGGTGCAGCGTGCCGCGACGGCGGCGCCCGCTCCCGCCGCCCCGGAGGGGGCCCCGATCCCGCCCGTCCACGCGCCGGTCACCGCTCCAGCGCCGGTGGCACGGCGTGCTGCGGCTGCCGCGCCCGCCCGGGCGACCACCGCCGCCACGCCCCCGCCGAGGCCGGGGCTCGCACCCCCGCTGCCGTCCGGCCACCCGGCGCCGGGTGTGCCCCTGCCCGTACCGGCTCCGGGGCGCGGGCCTGGACCGGAGGCCCGGGCGGCGGTGCGCCCGGCGCCCCCGCCCGCGTCCGGCCGTCCGGCACCGCCCGCCCCGGCGGCCGGGGGCGGGAGCGTCGCGGAGGCGGTTTCGGTGCAGCGTGCTGTGGCCGTGCCCGGTCAGGCGCGTGCGAGCGCCGCCCACCCGTCTCCGTCGACGGCGGGGCTCGCGCCCGCTCCCGTACGAGCTTCGGGGTCCGCGCCCGGACCGGCGGTGCGCCTGACGCCCCCGCCGCCCACCCCCGCACCCGTATCGACACCCGTAGCGGCTCCCGTACCGGCTCCCCCCGTCGCGCCTGCGTCCGCGCCTGCGTCCGCGTCTGGGTCCGCGCCTGCGCCCGCGCCTGCGTCCGGGTCCGTGCCTGCGGTCCAGCGTGCCGCGGAAGCCGGGCCCGTGCGCGTGCACGCTCCCGGCCGCCCGGTGCCGCACTCCCCTCAGCCACGACTCCCGTTCCCCGCACCCCCGCCCTTCGCGTCGACCACCACCGCGCCTCCCACCGTCCAGCGCACCCGGAGCCCGGAGCCCCCGCCTCCGTACTCCCCTCCCTCGCCGACCGCTCCCACCCCCGACGAGCCCCCGCCCGCCTACACCCCCGTCGACTTCGACGCCCGCGCCCTCACCGGCGCCCAGGTCGACGAGCTGACCCATCGGCTCATCGGGCCGCTGACCCGGCTGCTGCGGACCGAGCTCCGGCTCGACCGGGAGCGGGTCGGCAGGCTCCGCGACCCCCGCAACTGAAGCCCCCGACCCGGCCCCGGCCCCCACCCCCACCCGCCGTCCCCTGAAAGGCGCACCCGATGCCCAGCGATCTCGACCCGGGATCCACCGTCTTCTTCACCCTCACCATCGACGGCGAGAGCCTCGGGTTCTTCAACGGGTGCGAGGGGCTCGCCTCCTCCGTGGAGATCGAGCAGCACCAGGAGGGCGGCAACAACGGGTTCGTCTGGCAGCTTCCGTCCCGGGTGACCTTCTCCACCATCCGGCTGACCCGGCCCCTCACCCCGGACACCGCCAAGGTCGCGGCCTGGATCTCCTCCGTCACCACCGGGGTCACCCGGCCGACCGCCCAGATCGCCGCCCTGCGCGCGGACGGGTCCGAGGTGGCCCGCTGGGGACTCATCGACGTGCTGCCCGTCAACTGGCGGGGGCCGTCCCTGGACCCGGCCAACCCCGGTGTCGCCACCGAGGTCCTGGAGATCACGCACCACGGGTTCACGGACTGAGGGGTCGCGGCACATGGCAGGCAAGGGCGCCAGGGGTGGCGCGGGCAAGAGTCTCGTACGGGCCACCCTGGCCATTCACGAGCCGCCGATCGGGCACAGCACGACACCCGGCGGGCTCATCAAGAACTTCAGTTTCGACTTCAACCCCTCCCAGCTCGCGCTGAGCCGCCGCGCACGCTGGAAGACGACCCCCACCGCCGCCGTGCGCGACGGCGCCCTGCCCGAGTTCATGGGGCCGGAGCCCCGGGAGATGACGGTGGAGATCTTCCTCGACTCCTCGGACGACCCGAGCGGGAACGCGGTCCTGAAGAAGGTCGAGGCCCTCTTCTCCTGCTGCGAGGTGACCTCGAAGAGCATCGCCGCCAAGCAGCCGTCCACGCCCTGGGTGGTCTTCCAGTGGGGAGCGTTCTCCACCGCGCGCTTCACCGCGTACGTCTCCTCCGTGGACGCCACCTACTCCCTCTTCGGGACGACCGGCGTGCCGATCCGGGCCACCTGCCGGGTGAACCTGCACGAGATCCCCAGCAACACCAAGGGACAGAACCCGACGTCGGGCGCGCTCACCGCCCAGCGCGTGCACCGCGTCGTGGCGGGCGACTCGCTGGAGTCGCTGGCCTGGCGGGAGTACGGCGACGCGACCGCCTGGCGGGCGATCGCCGAGGCCAACGGCATCGACGACCCGTCGCGGCTGCGGACCGGTACGGAACTGGTGCTCCCCGCGGCCGAAGAGGTCGGTGGTCCCTGATGGTGCAGGCTTCCTTCTCCAACGTCATCCACCTCACCCTGGACGGCGCCAGGCTCCCCGACGAGTTCGCCAACGACCTCGTCGGCGCCTGGGTCGACCTCGGGGCCGGGGTGCCCGGTGCCTTCCGGCTCACCTTCCGGGACCCGCACGGGCTGCTCCTGGGCAAACTCAACGTCCAGTTCGGCTCCACCGTGGTCCTGGCCCCCGTCTCCGCCGGGCAGGGCGCCGCCTCCCCCCTGCTCACCGGCGAGGTCACCGGCATGGAGACCGACTACGACGGCACCGGCACCTTCACCGTCGTCCGCGGCTACGACCCCGGGCACCGGCTGATGCGGCAGCGCCGGGTCGCCGCGTACCGCAACCAGACCGCCTCCGACATCGCCCGCAAACTGGCCGGCACGAGCGGCATCCCGGTCGGCGAGGTGCAGGCCACGAAGACGGTCTACGAGTTCCTCAGCCAGGCCAACGTGACGGACTGGGACTTCCTGGCCCGGCTCGCCGACGAGAACGAGATGGTGATGTCGCTCGACGGCAAGGGCAGGTTCCAGTTCGTCCGGCCCGACCCGGCGTCCGGCGCGCCACCGACGAGCACCGACGGCGACAAGAGCCCGTTCGTGCTGCACGCGGGACAGGACGTGCTGCGCTGCCGGGCCGCGGTCACCGCCGCCGACCAGGTCGGCAAGGTCGAATCCCGCGGCTGGGACGTCACGACGAAACGGAAGCTCACGGCCCTCGCGCCCGCCACGACCAACGCGGCCGTCGCCATCGGCACCACCCCCGGGAAGGCGGGGGCCCGCTTCAAGGCGGCCAAACTGGTCGAGACCGACACCCCCTACGACCGCCAGTCCGAAGTCGGCTTCGCCGCCCGGGCGCTCGCCGACGACATCACCTCCTCCTTCGCGGAACTGGAGGTCACGGTGCGCGGCAACCCCAGGCTGCGCCCCGGTGTGCCGGTCACGCTCAGGGACGTGGGCGCCCCGTTCGAGGGCAAGTACACCGTCACCTCGGCGCGGCACGTCTTCGGTGACGACGGCGAGTACGTGACGTGGGTGACCGTCAGCGGCCGGCAGTGGCGCTCCCTCTTCGGCCTCGCCTCCGGCGGCGCGGCGGCCACCGCTCCCCGACTGCCGAGCGTGGCGAACGCCCTGGTCACCGACGTGCAGGACCCGCTCAAGCAGGGCCGGGTGAAGCTCCAGTTCCCGTGGCTGGACGACACGTACGTCAGCGACTGGACGCGCACCGTCCAACTGGGCGGCAAGGGCGGCGGCGGGCTCTTCCCCCTGGACGTCGGCGACGAGGTGCTCGTCGCCTTCGACCGTGGCGCCCTGGACCATCCGTTCGTCATCGGCGGCCTCTACAACGGCCGCGACCAGCCGACCGTCGTCAAGGACGTGCCGCTGCACGACGGGCTGAAGAAGCGGGCGATCCGGCACACCCTGTCCGACCGGCAGGGCAACCGCGTCGACCTGCTGAGCCAGCAGACGGGGTCCCGCAAGCAAGGCGTACGGATCGCGACCGGCAACGACCGGCTGACCATCCACCTCGACCGCACCAAGACCGAGATCACCGTGGACAGCAAGGGGTCCGTCAGCATCACCGGCTCCCGCTCGGTGTCGATCGAGGCCGGCACCGACCTCACCCTGAGCGCCCGCCGGGCCCTGTCCATCAAGAGCGGCGGGCCCCTCACCATCGAGGGCCACGGCCTGGTCAACCTCAAGTCGCTCGGCGGCGCGGTCAACGTGGACGCGGTGGGTGCGCTCAGCCTCAAGGCGCTCGGCGCCGCGACGGTCAGTGCGGGCGGAACCGTCCAGGTCAACTCCGTCGCCAACGTGGGCATCCGGGCCGCGACCCTCCTGTTGCAGGGCGTGGTGCTGGTCAACAACAAGCCGTATCCGCTGCCGTGACGGCCGGAAAGCCACCCGGAAGGAGAGTGGACCGCTGATGGCCGAGCAGTTCGTCGGATCGGGCTGGGCGTTCCCGCTGCGGATCGGTCCCACCGGAGCCATCGCCCTGGTCAGCGGGGAACGGGAGATCGAGGAGGCGATCCGGCTCGTGCTGGCCACCGCACCGGGCGAGCGGCCCATGCGCCCCGAGTTCGGCTGCGCCATCCACGACCTGGTCTTCGCCCCGGTCAACGAAGCCACCGCGGGCCGCATCCAGCACGAGGTGTACGCGAGCCTCGACCGCTGGGAACCCCGGATCGAGGTGAACGACGTCGAGGTGACGGCCGGTGCCGAGCAGGGCGTCCTCTACATCGACGTGCGCTACTCGATCCGCGGCACCAACAACCCGCGCAGCCTCGTCTTCCCCTTCTACGTCATCCCCTCCCACGGCGAGCCCGGCCCGGGCGACCCGGGCACCCTTCCGGAAAGCGACCACTGATGGCCCTGCCCTCCCCGAACCTCGACGACCGCCGGTTCCAGCAGTTCGTCGACGACGCCAAGCGCTACATCCAGCAGCGCGCCCCCGAGTGGACCGACCACAACGTGTCCGACCCCGGCGTCACCCTCGTGGAAACCGTCGCCCACATGGCCGACCAGATCGTCTACCGGCTCAACCGCGTCCCCGAGAAGAACCACCTGGCGTTCCTGGACCTCGTCGGCATCACCCTCTTCCCGCCCTCGGCCGCCCGCACCGACGTCACGTTCTGGCTCTCCGCCCCCCAGGAGGAGGTGGTGGTCCTGCCGGCCGGCACCGAGGTCGCCACGCTGCGCACCGAAAGCGAGGAGGCCGTCGTCTTCGCCACCGAACGGCAACTCGACATCACGTCGTGCGAGTTGACGCACGTCGTGGTGCAGAGGAGCGGGGACGCCGTCGAGGACCGGACGGCGGACCTGGCCGAGGGCAAGGACGTCCGGTGCTTCGCCGAGGCCCCGCAGGCCGGTGACTGCCTGCTGTTCGGGCTCAGCGCCGCGGTGCCGCACTGCGCGGTGGCGCTGGAACTCGACAGCCGGGTCGACGGCGTCGGCGTCGACCCGCGGCAGCCGCCGCTCGTGTGGGAGGCGTGGACCGAGGACGGCTGGGCGGAGTGCGAGGTCGACCGGGACGGCACCGGCGGCCTCAACCGGCCGGGCGAGGTCGTGCTCCACGTCCCGGGCGGCCACGCGGTCTCCCGCACCGGCGGCCGCCGGGCCGGCTGGCTGCGCTGCCGGGTCACCGAACCGCTGGCCGGCCAGCCCTTCTACACCACGTCACCGACCGTACGGTCCGCCGATGCCTTCACCATCGGCGGCACCACCCGCGCCGTGCACGCCGAGACGGTCCACGACGAGGCCCTCGGCGAGTCCACCGGCCTGCCGGGCCAGCGGCTGCGGCTGGCCCACGCGCCCGTCATCGGCGACGACCCGCCGCTGCACCTGCAGACCGCCGAGCACGACGGGTGGGCCGACTGGACGGTCGTGCCGCACTTCGCCGCCTCCGGACCGCACGACCGCCACATCACCCTGGACGCCGCCACCGGCGAGATCGCCTTCGGCCCCGCCGTACGGGAACCCGACGGCACCCTGCGGCAGTACGGGGCGGCACCCCCCAAGGGCGCCGTCGTCCGGGCGCGCCGCTACCGCACCGGCGGGGGGCGGGCCGGGAACGTCGCCCGCGGCGCCGTACAGGTGCTGCGCAGCTCCGTCCCGTACGTGGCCGAGGTCGTCAACCGGGAGGCGGCGCGCGGCGGGGTCGACGGCGAGACGGTCGAGGAGGCCAAGGTCCGCGCCCCCATCACCCTGCGGGCGCAGGAACGGGCCGTGACGCTGCGCGACTACGAGGAGTTGGCCCGCCGGGCCGCTCCGGAGACGGCCCGCATCACCTGCCTGGAGGGCGACGAGGGCGAGCACGGCGCCTATGCCGTACGGGTCCTGGTGGTCCCGCAGGCGGTGCCGGACCCGGGCGGACGGCTGCGCTTCGAACAGCTCGTCCCCGGCAAGGACCTGTTGAACCGGATCACCCGGCACCTCGACGAACGGCGGCTCATCGGAACCCGGCTGGCAGTCGGCCCGCCCTTCTACCAGGGCGTCACGGTCGTCGCCACCGTGCACGCCTTCCGCGGGGTCGACACGGACCGCGTACGCCGCCGGGCCCACGACGCGCTCTACCGCCACCTCGACCCGCTCACCGGCGGCACCGACGGCACGGGGTGGCCCTTCGGCCGCCCGGTCCAGTCCGGCGAGGTCTTCGCCGTGCTCCAGCGGGTCCCCGGAGTCGAACTCGTCGACGAGGTCCGCCTCCACCCCGCCGACCCGTTGACCGGGAAGCGCGGCGAGGCGACGGACCGCATCGACCTCCGAGCGCCGTCGCTGGTCTTCTCCTTCGACCACCGGGTCCGCGTGATCGGGGACGGCGCGTGAGGGGCTCGATCGACGGAATGGGGTCCTCCGCGCCGATCGGCGCGATGCTGCCGGCCGTCTTCGCCGACGACGACCTGGCGCAGCGCTTCGTCGCCGGGCTCGACGAGGTCATCGCGCCGATCCTCGGCGTCCTCGACTGCCTGGACGCCTACTTCACCCCGGCCCTGGCCCCGGCCGACTTCACCCGGTGGCTGGGCGGCTGGGTCGGCGCCGAGACCGACGGGACGGAGCCGGAGGCGCGGCTGCGCGCGGCCGTCGCCGCCGCCGCGTACCTGCACCGCGTACGGGGCACCCGCCGCGGCCTGTCCGAGGCGGTCCGGCTGGCCTTCGGGGTGGAACCGGAGATCAGCGAGAGCGGGGCCGCCGACTGGCACGCCCGCCCCCTCGGCCCCGTCCCCGGCGAGCGCCGCCCCCGGCTCCACGTCACCCTGCGGCTGCCCGACCCGACCCCGGCGGACGAGCACCGGCTCGACCGCCTCGTGGCGGCCGCCCGCCCCGCCCACATGCCCTACACGGTCCAGGTGACCGTCTCCGAAAGGAACCCCGAGAGATGACCAGGCGAACCCCCGGGGCCGCGAACTGCGCCGAGTGCGGGACCCGGGCGGAACCCGGCCAGTCCTTCTGCGACTCCTGCGGCGCGGTGCTGGGCTGGACGTCCGAAGCGCCGGAACGGCCCGCCCCGGCGGCCGGGTCCGGGCGTGCCACGACCCCGGACCCGGCCGCCGGTGGGACGCGGCCCGGAGGGGACGTCGCCGCACCGCCGAGCACGGCCACCGGCACCGGTACCACCCCCGCCCCGGCCCCCGCCGGCCAGGACCCGGAACGGACGGAAGCGCCGCGGGCCTCCACCGTCCCCCGGCCCGCGGAGCCCTCGCCCGACGAGCGGACCGCCCCCGTACCGGCACAGGCGGACGACACCGCCCCCACCCGGCCGCTTCCCGAGGCCGCCCCCGACGACACGGCCAGGTCCCTGCTCGTACCGGTCACCGAGCCGGACCCCCGGCCCGCCGCGGGGCCGTCCGTGGAGCCCGTCCTGCCGGGCCGCCCGGTCGCGAACCGCCCCCGGGTACGGGCCCCGGGCCAGGAGACGGGCACCGAAGGCGGCGTGCCCTGCCCCTGGTGCGCCACGCCCAACCGGCCCGACCGGCACTTCTGCGGGCGCTGCGCCATGCCGATGTCCCGTTCGGCGGAGGCGCCGGGCCGGCCCCACCGGCCCTGGTGGCGGCGGCTGTTCGGGCCCGGCGCGGGAGAGGCGCCCTGGGCCGGCGACCGGCCGCGGCTGCGGCGCGGCTTCGGGCGCGTGTCGAACGTGGTGGTGGGCGTGCTGGTGCTGGCGCTGCTGGTCACCGCCGGACTGAACACGGAACGGGCCGTGAACGCGGTCCGCGACCACTTCGCCAAGCGCGCCCCGGTCGGACCGGACGGTTTCAGGGCCTCGCGGTCCTTCCCCGGCCACGCGCCGCAGCTCGCCTTCGACAAGCTGAACAACACCTGGTGGGGGCCGGGAGTGACCCAGTCCGGAGACGGCGAGTGGCTCGAAGCCCGCTTCGACCGCCCCACGCGCCTCCTGGACCTCGTGATCACCCCGGGTGTCTCCACCCGTCCCGACCAGCTCTCGCGCTCGGCCCTGCCGCACCGCGTCGACGCCGTGGTCACCACCGCCGACGGCAAGACCGTCACCCGGGTCCTCACCCTCGACCAGGGCGCCGGGGGCCAGCACCGCGCGTTCCGGGTGGGCGAGGTCACCGCCGTGCGGTTCGTCCTGCGTTCGGCCTACGGAGCCTCCCCCGACAAGCAGGTCGCCATCGCCGAGGTCGAGTTCTTCGGCCCGTCGAACAACCGGTCGTAGGCGCGGGCCCCCACCGTTCCCGCCGCCCCGCCCGCCACCGCGTGACGTGCCGTCGAGGCCCTTGCGGGCGTGGAGGACGCCCCGGTCGGGCGGGGAACCGCGCGGACCCCGACCGCGCGGTGCCGGGGACGCGACCTCCCGCAGCCGCACCCCGACGCGGTGACGCCCCTGCGCGTCGCGGTCCACCGCCCCCGAGCCGGCAGTCCGCCCGGCACCCGGTGGGCGGTGCGCGCCGGACCCGGCAGCAACCCGAGCAGACCGGCCCGAGCGGCCGGAGGGTACGGGACGGGGGGCTGCCCCGTGCCCGTGGCGGGCCGGGAGCAGGCTCGCCACGGCCGGGGCCGTGCGTGGCGCCCCGGCTCAGCGGGCGGCGGCGCCCGTGCGGAGGGGGGCTTCGGTGCGGGTCTTCACGTCCTCCACGGTGACCCCGGGGGCGGTCTCGACGAGGACGAGGCCGTCGCCGGTGACGTCGAGGACGCAGAGGTCGGTGATGATCCGGTGGACGCAGCGTTCGCCGGTGAGGGGGAGCGTGCACTCCTCGACGACCTTCGGACTGCCGTCCTTGGCGGTGTGCTCCATGAGCACGATGACCCGGCGGGCCCCGTGGACGAGGTCCATGGCCCCGCCCATGCCCTTGACCATCTTCCCGGGGATCATCCAGTTGGCGAGGTCGCCGCGGGCGGAGACCTGCATGGCGCCGAGGACGGCGGTGTCGATGTGGCCGCCGCGGATCATGCCGAAGGAGAGCGCCGAGTCGAAGAAGGAGGCACCGGGCAGGACGGTGACGGTCTCCTTGCCGGCGTTGATCAGGTCCGGGTCGACCTCGTCCTCGGTGGGGTAGGGGCCGGTTCCGAGGATGCCGTTCTCGGAGTGCAGGACGACGTGGACCCCGGGCGGGAGGTGGCCGGGGACGAGGGTGGGCAGGCCGATGCCGAGGTTGACGTAGGAGCCGTCGGTGAGTTCGGCGGCGGCGCGGGCGGCCATCTGGTCGCGGGTCCAGCTCATGGGTGGGCGATCCCTCGTGTCGGAGACGCGGACGTCAAGAGGCGTTCGATCTGCTTGTCCGCGGCCTCGTCGGCGGTGAGCGCCACGATCCGCCGGACGTAGATGCCGGGCAGGTGCACCTCGTCGGGGCGCAGCTCGCCCGGCTCGACGAGCTCCTCGACCTCGGCGACGGTGACGCGGCCGGCCATGGCGGCGAGCGGGTTGAAGTTGGCGGCGGCCCTGCGGAAGACGAGGTTGCCGTGGCGGTCGCCGCGCCAGGCCCGGACGAGGGCGTAGTCGGTGGTGATGCCGTGCTCCAGGACGTGCGGGCGGCCCCCGAAGTCGCGTACCTCCTTGGCCGGGGAGGCGACGGCGACCGTGCCTTCCCCGGCCTCCCCGGCCTCGGCCCGGGAGGTGCCGCCGGGCGCGTACCGCCAGGGCAGGCCACCGGTGGCGACCTGGGTGCCGACGCCGGCCGGGGTGTAGAAGGCGGGGATGCCCGCGCCGCCCGCCCGCAGGCGTTCCGCGAGGGTGCCCTGCGGGGTCAGCTCCACCTCCAGTTCACCGCTGAGGTACTGGCGGGCGAACTCCTTGTTCTCACCGACGTAGGAGCCGGTGACGCGGGCGATCCGGCCGGCGGCGAGCAGGATGCCGAGGCCGCGGCCGTCGACGCCGCAGTTGTTGGAGACCACCCTCAGACCGCTCGCGCCCTGCTCGTGCAGGGCACGGATCAGTATCTCGGGCACGCCGCTGAGGCCGAACCCGCCCACGGCGAGCGAGGCGCCGTCGGGGATGTCGGCGACCGCCTCGGCGGCGCTGTCGCGGACCTTGTCCATGTGCGGGTTTCCTTTCAGCCGGGGGAGCCGGGGGAGCCGGGCGGGACGGCGGACCGACCGCCGTCGACGACGAGGCCGGCGCCGCCGAACGCGTCCGCGGCCTCCGCGCGCAGCGCGTCGGAGACGGACTTCACGCCGCCGTGCGCGGTGAGCCCGCCGTCGACGGGGATCTCGGCGCCGGTGATGAACGACGACTCGTCCGACAGCAGGAACACGACCAGCGGAGCCACGTCGTCCACGGTTCCGGTGCGGCCCAGCGGCGTCTCGCGGACGTTGGCCTCGCGGAAGGCGGGGGCGGCGAGGGCGGTCATGTCGGTCTCGACGTAGCCGGGGTGGATCGTGTTGACGCGGATGCCGCGCGGCCCGAGTTCCAGGGCCGCGGTCTTCGACAGGCCGCGCAGCGCCCACTTGCTGGCCGTGTAGGCGACCGGGTAGTGGGCGGTGAGGGCCGCCGAGGAGCCGACGTTCACGATGGCGGAGCCGGGCGGCATGAGCGGGGCGAGGTGCTGGATGCCGAGCAGAGGGCCGGTGACGTTGACGGCGTGGACGCGGGCCATGTCCTCGGGGCGCACGTCGCCGAGACGGGCGCGCCAGGTGATGCCCGCGTTGTTGACCAGCCCGTGCACCTGTCCGTACGACGCGCGGAGGTCGTCGGCCAGGTCGGCCCAGTCCTGCTCGCGGGTGACGTCGAGCCGTCGGCGGCCGGGCGCGTCGGTGACGTCGGTGGCGATGACGTAGGCGCCCTCCCGCGCGAGGGCCTCGGCCTCGGTGGCGCCCTGGCCGCGGGCCGCGCCGGTGACGACGACGACCTTGCCGGCCAGCCTGCCGGGGTGCGGGGCGTTCACGGCCGCTCCCGGGTGCGGCGCCGGCCGGACGGCAGGGGAACCGGCTCGGTGCCGGGCACGACCGTGTTGGTGAGCGTGCCGATGCCCTCGACCGTGAGGCTGACGGTGTCGCCGGGCTCCAGCGGCGGCGGGGTCCGCTCGCCGCGCCGGCCCCACAGTTCGGCGAGGCAGCCGCCGTTGCCGCAGGTGCCGGAGCCGAGCACGTCACCGGGCACGACGCGGGTGCCGCGGGAGGCGTAGGCGGTCATCTCCTCGAAGGTCCAGCTCATGTTGGACAGCAGGTCCTCGCCGACGGTCTCGCCGTTGACCTCGGCGGTCAGCGCCAGGCGCAGGAAGCCGTCGGCGTCCCGGTGCGGCTCCAGTTCGTCGGCGGTGACGAGGTACGGGCCGAGGGTGGTGGCGGTGTCCTTGCCCTTGCAGGGGCCGAGGCCGACCCTCATCTCGGCGGACTGGAGGTCGCGGGCGGACCAGTCGTTGAAGACGGTGTAGCCGACGATGTGGTCGCGGGCCTGCTCGGGCGTGAGGTCGCGGCCCTCGCGGCCGATGACGGCGGCCACCTCCAGCTCGAAGTCGAGCACGGCCGAGCCGGGCGGCACCGGGATCCCGTCGTGGGGGCCGTGGATCGCGTGCGGGTTGGTGAAGTAGAAGGTCGGCGCCGCGTACCACTGCTCGGGCACGCCGCCCGTGCCCTCCACCGACCTGCGGACGCCTTCGACGTGCTCCTCGAACGTCACGAAGTCCCGCACCGAGGCGGGTTGGAGCGGGGGCAGGAGCCGGACCTGGGAGACGTGCGGGCCGGGGGGCACGTCGAGGGCCGCAGCGCCGGCGGCGAGCAGGCCGGGCAGCCCGTCGCCCTCCTGGAGCAGCGCGGTGAGCGAGGTGACGCCGGGCAGGGGGAAGAGGGTGCCGTCCTCCTCCACGAGGGCGACGCGGCGGCGGTTCTGGTGCTCGTAGGAGGCGAAGCGCATGGGGCGGCTCCTGACGGGAGTGGTCGGTCGAGGGGGCGCGGCTCCCCCGGGCGCCATCGGCGCGGGAGCCGGGGGAGGCGGGGGAGGCGCGGCGGGAACGCGCCGGTGCCCGGGGGCGCGGCAGGGTGAGTCAGGGCGGTGACAGGGCTGCCGCGCCCCCGGAGTCGGGGGATCAGACCGGCGGGGCGATGAAGACGCCGCGGTCGGGGTCGTTGAACGACTCCTTGGCGACCAGTTCGTTCATGGGGTTGGCGGTGCCCCACTGGTCGGTGACCTCGGGCTGGGAGAAGTCGTAGACGTGCGGGTGCCAGGTGTCCTCGTCGAGCTCCTCCAGCTCGGTGGTGTACTCGACGGTGTTGCCGTGCGGGTCGAGGAAGTACGTGAAGGTGTTGTCGCCCGCCATGTGCCGCCCCGGGCCCCAGATCTTCCGGAAGCCCGCCCGCATCACGCGGCCGGAGCCGCGCATGTACTCGTCGATGCCGCGCATCTCGAAGGAGATGTGGTGCAGGGAGGTGTGCGGGCCCTTCGCGAGGGCCATGGAGTGGTGCTGGGTGCTGATCCGCATGAAGTGCATGACCTCGCCCATGTGCGGGGAGCTGAGCGTGTCGGAGAGGCGGAAGCCGAGGTGGCGCTCGTACCACGCGCGGGTGCGGTCGAGGTCGGGGGAGTTGAGGACGACGTGGGAGAGCTTGACCGGGATGGACTCCTTCTCCTCGATCTTGCGGTGCCGCCGCACCTCCACGTCGGCGGAGACCTCGATGGTGCGTCCGTCGACGTCGAAGAAGCGGAAGCCGTAGCCGCCGCCGGGGGTGTCGACCGCACCCGGCCGGGAGATCAGCCGCACGCCGCCCGCGAGGAGTTCCTCCGCGAGGGCGTCGACGTCCTCGCGGGAGGCGGCCCCGTAGGAGACGAGGTCGAGCCGCTTCTCGTCGGCCTTGCGCAGCCGGACGACGTACTGCTCCGGGGAGCCCTCGGCGGCCAGGAAGGAGATGCCGGAGTCCTCGGCGACCTTGGTCAGGCCCCAGACGCCCGCGTAGAAGTCGAGCTGCTTGTCGTAGTCGGGCACGGCCAGGTCGACGTGCCGCAGGTGGGTGAGCAGGCGCATGTGTCAGTCCTTCCGGAGGAGGGCGGCGGCGTTGCCGCCCCGTACGGCGTGGAAGTCGGCTTCGGACAGCCGCGCGGCGCGCAGCGCGCCGACCGGGTCCTCGGTGCCCATGTCGAAGGGGAAGTCGGAGCCGAGCAGCACCCGGTCGGCCCCGGCGACCCGGACCAGCTCGCGCAGGACGTGCGGGTCGTGGACGAGGGAGTCGAAGTACAGCCGCTTCAGGTAGCTGCTGGGCGGGTGCGCGCAGCCCGCCCCCGCGTCGGGGCGGGTGGACCAGGCGTGGTCGGAGCGGCCGATGTGGGTGGGCAGGTAGCCGCCGCCGTGTGCCGCGATCAGCTTCAGGCCGGGGTGCCGGTCCAGGACCCCGGAGAAGATCAGGTGGGAGAGGGCGACGGCGTTCTCGGTGGGCTGGCCGACGGTGTTGGACAGGTACCACCGGTCCAGGCGCTCGTCGAGCGTGCACCCGAAGGGGTGCAGGAAGAGGACCGCGCCCGTCTCCTCGGCGCGGGTCCAGAACGGCTCGTAGGCCGGGTCGGACAGTTCCCGTCCGGGGGCGTGGCTGGAGATCTCCACGCCGGACAGGCCCCGTGCCAGGGCGTGGTCGAGTGCGGGCACCATCAGGTCCGGGTGTTGCAGGGGCACGAGGCCGAGGCCGCGCAGCCGGTCGGGGTCGGCCGCGCAGTGCGCGGCCGTCGCCTCGCCCGCGAGCCGGTACAGCTTCTCCGCGGTCTCCTCGTCGGCCCAGTAGTGGTAGTGAGAGGGGGAGGGGCTGACCAGTTGGACGTCCACGCCCTGGGCGTCCATCGCGGCCAGGCGCACGGCGGCGTCGGTCAGCCGGGGGAGGCGCCCGCGGACCATGGGGCCGTTCACGGCGAGCGCGGCGGGGCCGTTGCGGCGGGCGTCCAGCGCCCTCGCCCCGGCGAGCCCCGGCCGGCCCTCCACCAGCGCCTCGACCTCGGGCAGCAGGACGTGGGCGTGCACGTCCACGGTGGGGGAGGGGTGCGCGCCGGTGCTCGACGAGGGGTGGTGGCCGGGCGACGGGTGGGCGGTCACGGCAGCTCCCGGAGCATCGTCATGGTGCGGGCCATCAGGCCGGGCACGTCGGCGTCGCGCACGCCGTCGAGCTGCCACCGCCCGATCTGCACGGACGCCTCGACGACCGGGCGGACGCGGGCGATCCGCCGCTCGTAGTACGCCCGGAGGAGCGCGTCGTCCCAGTGGTCGGCGCCGGTCAGGAGCTGGGCGAGCACCCACGCGTCCTCCAGGGACAGGGCGGCGCCCTGCGCGAGGGTGGGCGGGCAGCAGTGCGCGGCGTCACCGATCAGCACGACCCGGCCGCGGTGCCAGGAGCCCTCCACCAACAGCCGGTCGAACCAGGTGTAGTTGACCTGCGCCGGGTCGGTGATGTGGCCGGTGATCTCCGGCCAGTGGCCGCCGTACGCGCGGGCCAGGCGGCGCATCTCGTCCGCGTACGACTCGGGCGGGATGGAGGCCCGGTCGCGGTTGGCCTCGACGACGTACGCGTAGAGGGTCGTGTCGCTGGTGGGGCAGTAGCCGGCGATGTAGGCCGGGCCGCCGTAGGCGAGGTCGGTGCGGATCACGCCCGCCGGGCGCGGGGCGGCGATGCGCCAGATGGCCATGCCGGTGGGCTCCGGCCTGTCGGGGATGCCGATCGCGGTGCGGGTGGTGGAGCCGAGGCCGTCGGCGGCGATCACCAGGTCGTAGCGGCCCCCGGTGCCGTCGGTGAAGCGGACGGAGACGCCGCCCGCGTCCTGCTCGAAGGTCTCGGCCCGGGTGCCCAGGCGGATCCGGGCCCCGCTCGCGCGGACGGCGTCGATCAGGATCCGCTGGAGCCGGGGACGCTGCATGCCGACGCTGGCGGGGAGGTCGTCGCCGCCGGTGCGCAGGTCGTCCTGGACGTGCAGGACGGTGCCGTCGGGGGCGGTGATGCCGACGGAGCCGAAGCCGTAGCCGGACTCCTCCACCCGCTCCCACACGCCGAGCTCCCGCAGGACGCGCAGGGCGTTGCCCTGGAGGGTGATGCCGGACCCGGCGGTGGCGTTCCAGTCGTCCTTGGCCTCGATCAGGTCCACCGCGAGGCCGGCGCGGCGCAGCAGGATCGTCACGGCGCTGCCGGCCGCGCCGCCGCCGACCACGAGGACCGTACGGGGTGTGCTCATGGGGAACTCCTTCGTTCCGCGCTTCCTGGGGGCTTACTTGACGGCGATCGGGTTGACGGGGGAGCCGACCGCTCCGGTGATGGGCAGGGGAGCGGCGGTGAGCCAGAACGCGTACGCGCCGTCCGCCGCGCAGTCCTCGGCCAGCTCCTCCAGGTCCCACATCTCGCCTATGAGCAGGCCCATGTTGGGGATGACGACCTGGTGCAGGGGCTGGAAGGCGTTCTCGAACTCGTTCGGGCGGACCTCGAAGCCCCAGGTGTCGGTGGCGAGCGCGGCGATCTCGCTGCCGTGCAGCCAGCCCGCGGTGGTGAAGGACAACCCGGGTGCCGGGCCGCCCGCGTAGTCGCCCCAGCCTCCCCCGCCGCCTTCGGCACGGGGGGAACCCGACCGGCGGACGCGGGCGAGTTGCCCGGTGCGGACGAGGACGATGTCGCCCCGTCCCACGCGCACCCCGTGCGCCTCGGCCGTCGCCGTCAGGTGCTCGGAGGTGATCGCGAAGCCGTCGGGGAGCTCCCCCTCCTCGCCGATCACCCGGCCCACGTCCAGCAGGACACCACGGCCGGCGACGTGCGGGGCCATGTGCTCGATGCCGGTCACCCGGTCGCCGTCGGAGGTGACGACCTGCTCGGCCGGGCGTCCGTTCCACGCCTTGCCGTGGTCGAAGATGTGCCCGAGCCCGTCCCACTGGGTGGAGCACTGCAACGGCAT
The DNA here is from genome assembly GCF_056432325.1 of Streptomyces sp. NPDC045287. NCBI lineage: Bacteria > Bacillati > Actinomycetota > Actinomycetes > Kitasatosporales > Streptomycetaceae > Streptomyces > Streptomyces sp. NPDC045287. The sequence goes on along the minus strand of NZ_JBWKJG010000005.1, from coordinate 179,033 downwards.
CGTGATCACGTCGTCGGCGCCGCCGATGCCGTGCGGGAGGCCCTGGTTGCCGAGGGCGGCGTCGGTGCCGGTGTCCAGCATCGTGTGCACCGGGTTGGTGCGCCGCCGCCAGCCCTTCTGCGGGCCGTTGATGTCGAAGCGCTGGGAGAGGGAGAAGCTGACGCCCCGGCGGATCAGCGCGGCGCCCTCGCGGCGCTTGGCCTCGTCGAGGAAGTTGAGCGTGCCGAGCACGTCGTCCTCGCCCCAGCGGCCCCAGTTCGAGTACGCCTCGGCGGCCCGGGCGATCGCGCCCTCCGGGTCGGTGCGGTCCGGGGTCACCGGGCCGCCTCCGCCACGCATCGGGTGCGCTGCGCGCCGAGCCCGGTGATCGAGGCGTCCATGACGTCGCCGTCGCGCAGCAGGCGCCCCCAGTGCATGCCGTTGCCGGCGGGGGAGCCGGTGAGCACCAGGTCGCCGGGGAGGAGGCGGGCGGTCTGCGAGGCGTAGGAGACCATCCGCGCCACGTTGAAGATCATGTCCTTGGTGGACTCGTCCTGCATGGTCCCGCCGTTCAGCTTCAGCGTGAGGCGCAGGTCACCGGGGTGTGCGATCGATCCGGCGGGCACGATCCAGGGGCCGAGCGGGGTGAAGCCGGGCGCGTTCTTGCTGCGCAGCCAGTCCGTGCCGATCTGCGGCATGTCCCGGCGGAAGACGGTGGCCCGGTCGGTCAGGTCGTTGGCGATCGTGTAACCGGCGACGTGCTCCAGCGCCTCCTCCACGGACACCCGGTACGCGGCCCGGCCGATCACGGCCGCCAGCTCCAGCTCCCAGTCGGGCTGCTCGGCCCAGGCCGGGAGCACGACGTCGTCGTACGGACCGGTGATCGCGCTCGGCAGGCCGATGAACACGTACGGGAGGTCCTCCGCCGCCCGCCGGTCCATGATCTCCGCCGCCTCGGCGCGCCGCTCCTCCTCCGGGCGGTCGTCGCCCGGCGCCCGGTGCGCGACGTGCAGGTCGATCACGTGCTGCCGGTAGTTCGCGCCCGACTGGAACACCTGGCGCGGTTCGACCGGCGCGTGCACCCGGAACTCCGTCAGCGGCCTCTTCCCCGGGCCGCCGTCACCGGCGAGCGCGGCGAGCCGCGCGGCGGCCGTGTCCCACGCCTCCAGCAGACCGCGGACGGTCAACTCCCGGTCGTCGAAGGCGACTCGGAGGTCGAGGGCCCGGCCGTCGGGGGTGACCAGGGCGGGGAAGGCCGGCCCGTCCGGGAGCGAGAGGGTGGCGAGGGCGAAGGGTCCGGCGAAGAGTGCGGACGCGGCTTCAGGTTTCACGGACATGTCCTCCTGATTGCGGTGGGACCAATCTGGACCCGCCGCCCGCGATCGGGGAAATCGATTCTGTGGATGACTGGCATCCACGGTGTAGATTCTCCCTGGTCGGTGCCGTACACCTGGGGAAAGCCCGTGAATCTGAGCCGCCTGGACCTCAACCTCGTCGTCGCCCTGCGCGCCCTGCTGGAGGAGCGCAACGTCACCCGCGCCGGGCAGCGCGTCGGGCTCAGCCAGCCCGCCATGAGCGCCGCCCTGTCCAGGCTCCGCCGCCACTTCGACGACGACCTGCTCGCCCGCGTCGGCGGCCACTACGAGCTGACCGCCCTCGGGCAGGTCCTCCTCGACCGGGCTTCCACCGCCTACGACGTGCTGGAGCGCCTCTTCGCCAGCCAGGCCGACTTCGACCCGGCCAGGGAGAGCCGCGAGTTCAAGCTGATCGCCTCCGACTACGCCATCGCCGTCTTCGGCGCCGAACTCGCCCGCGTCGTGCACGAGGAGGCCCCCGGCATCCGCCTGCGGTTCGCGCAGACCCCGACCACGGTGGTGGACGACACGGCGACCCTGCTGAGCGCCACGGACGGCCTGCTCATGCCGCACGGCGTCATCAGCGACTTCCCCGCCACCGACCTCTACGACGACCGCTGGGTCTTCCTCGTCGCCGACGACCACCCGAGCGTCGACGACCGGCTCACCCGCCAGGACCTGGCCCGGCTGCCCTGGGTCACCTACCAGCGGACCTACGACGCCCCCGCCGTGCGGCAGCTCGGCATGCTCGGCATCGAACCCCGGGTCGAGGTGTCCGTGGACAGCTTCCAGATCATGCCGCTGCTGGTGGCCGGCACCCGGCGCATCGCCCTGGTCCAGGCCCGCCTCGCCCGGGTCCTCGCACCCCTCACCGCCGTACGCGTGATGGAGCCGCCGTACGAGGCGGTCCCGCTGCGGGAGGCCCTGTGGTGGCACCCCGTGCACACCCACGACGCGGCCCACATCTGGCTGCGGGAGACGGCCGCCCGCGTCGGCAGGCGGATGGCCGACGCGCCCGGGCAGTGAACCGGCCCGGGGCGGGCGCGCCCCGCCACGGGCCATCCACCGGATGGATCGAAGCCATCCAGAACGCGGATCGTGCCGGGGGTGGGCAGAGCGGTCGGCGGAGCGCATGATCGTGGTGCGTCGGGTGCCCCCGCGTCCGCGTCCGTCCGCGTCGGTACCTGCCTCGCCGTGTACGACGCCGGCTGGGGCAAGCTGAACCAGGAGCGGCCGGTCGCCGTCGACTGCGGCGCCGACTTCGCCTTCTCCAAGGTGACCATGGTGACGACGTACGCCGCGCACTGCCCCACGGGGGCGGGGCGATGGGGATGGGGCCACACCAACGGCGACGGGTCGCCCATCGCCCTGTGCCTGGACCGCGTCTTCGCCGCGGGGCAGTGCTTCCCCGCGACACTGAACAGACAGTCCGACGGGACCCTCCGCGGTACGGCGCAGATGTTCAGCGTCTGGGGCTGCGACCGGACGCAGGTGCCGAGCGGCAAGAACGCGGTCATGGTGATCACGGCGGTGCTGAAGGGCGGCGGCTGCCCGCAGCGCACCGACCGGCAGACGCTCTCGTGGCAGGTCTTCAGCGGCGCGGCCACCGTCTGTGCCGTACAGGCGAACTGACCCGCCATCCGCCCGCCCCGCGTCCGGCGGCCCGTACGGGCCCCGGGCCGCGCCCGCCCCGCGGCGGGTGCGCCGGAGAGGACCGTGGAGGGCCCGGCCCGGTGCCCCGAGGGCGTGCCGAGAGGTCCGCGGGCGCTCGGGCCCGGTGCCCCGGCGGACGAGACGTCCGCGCGGGGCCGCCCTCGTCTCCGGCCTCTTGGGCACACCGCGGTCCAAGGGGGCGCGGTCGTCGGTGACGTTGCGGGATCCCGGACTCGAACGGCAGGGCGCGGCGGTCGGCGGCCCCGAGGACGTCCGGGCCTCGAACGGCGGGCCGTGGCGCCGGGGAACAGCACCTCGGACGACGAACACGACCGCCCCCCGCGCCCCGCCGCGCCGACGTGTCCGCCGAGGGCTACGCGGCCTGGGCCCCGGGGCGCTTGAAGACCTGCTGGCCGTGCCAGAGGACGAACCGCGGGTCGACGGTGGGGCGTCCGGGGCGGGGCGCCGCGACGGGACGGCCGTGGAGCTCGTCGACGGCGCGGCCGGCCGCGCCACGGGCGACGTACAGCTCGGAGACCTGAATGCGGAGGTCGGGCAGGAGCCCGAGGGCGCCGAGGTCGAAGAGGGCGTGGTGCAGGGAGCACAGGGCCAGGCCGTTGTTCACCTCGTCCGGGCCGTCCTGGCTGTGCCAGCGCACGTGCGCCGCCTCCAGGCCGACGGGGTTGCGGCCGAGGGCGCCGTCGAACCCGCAGAAGGCGCAGGCGTACGCGTAGGCGTGCAGTACCTCCTCGGCGAAACCGGCCCGGCGCCGGCGTCGCTTCCGTCCGGCGGGGGCGTACGCGGCGTCGCCGAGGCCGACGGCGAGGTCGAGCCCGACGGCGTCGCAGACGGGCGCCTCCAGCGCGGGGGTGAAGTGCTGCTCCAGCAGGAGGCGTACGGCCGCGGTCAGCGTGCCCGGGTCGGCCAACAGCGCCTCGACGTCGGGGCGGAGGCGGCCGTGCGCCCCCCGGGCCCGCAGCGCACCGCCCCGCTCCGGCGCGTCCGGGCCGATCGCGTTGCCGTCCCGGTCCCGCAGCTCCCACAGCTCCCGCTCCAGGTGTACGAACGGCATCGCCGCCCGCTCCCGCGCCCGCGCGGGGCTGGTCACGGCGGGCCCGAAGTCGTTGATCAGCCGGCTGACCGGCTCCTCCGCCTCGTCGTACGCGACGGCAGTGCTGCCGGACGCGGCGAACCTCCCCAGCAGCCACAGCACGAGCAGGGGCTTGTGCGGCGCCCGCCGGCCGCCTATCTGGGCCCGCCGAAGCGCCGACAGCGCGCTCAGCAACTCGTCTCGCGTCACGGAAATCCCCCCATGCTCCGAGCCCCACCCGGTGGTGCGCCCCGATTGTCGCAGGCACCGGGAGCGCTGATCATCCGCAGGGGACGGGGCGGGGCGCTCCGGATGCCGGGAGGGATGCGTTCCGCCTGGTGGGCACCGCCGGTGCGGTGGCCGGACCGCCGGGGCGGTCTCGTGGCCGGCGGGACCGTGGTGGCCGGGGCCGCCGGGCGTGTGTGCCGGGACACGGTTCTGGTGCACCTGTGCCCCCGGTCGGAGGAACCGACCGGGGGCACAGGACCTGCGCTGTCGTCGTGAGACGGCTGGCGGACTCAGCGGCGGCCGGACACGTGGAGGCCGACCGGGGCACAGGACCTGCGCCGTCGCCGCCCGGCCGGCTCGGCGGCCCCCGCCGGGCGGGTGCTACGGGAGCGCCCGCCGCGGCGGTGGCCGGCGCCCGGTGCCGGCGGCGCGGGCACGGGGGCCGGCCGGTCGTCACCGCACGACGCGCCACCGGTTGTCGGCCGTGCCGTTGTCCGAGTCCTGGACCGCGAAGGCGCCCATCGCGGTGGAGCCGTTCTCGATGGCGAGCAGCTTCCCGCTGTGCACGTTGCGGATCTTGTAGGTGCCGTCGCCCTGGTCGAGGAGGGTCCAGCGGTGGTCGGCGGTGCCGTTGTCCGACCACTGCAGGACGGCGGCGCCGTCGGCCGTGGACATGTTCAGCACGCCGAGCACCTTGCGGCTGTGGACGTTGCGGAAGCGGAAGGCGCCGCCGTCGGGGATCATCTCCCAGTCGTGGTCGGCGGTGCCGGAGTCGCTCCACTGCAGGGCCCGGCCGCCGTCGGCGGTGGACATGTCCTGGATGCCCAGCACCAGGCCGCTGGCGGCGTTGGCGAGGCGGACGGAGGCGAGGCCGCCGGTGTTCCAGTAGACGGTGTAGTTGTGGCCGTGCGCGTCGTGGAAGGGGCCGAGGGGGACGGTGGCGCCGTTCGCGGTGGCGGTGAAGGCGAGCGCGGTGGAGCTGGTCCGCCTGATCGAGGACGTGTCCAGGGAGGGCAGGGAGGAGAGTGCGGTGTTGCCGTAGTTGCCGGACAGGACGACCGGGCCGTAGGTGATCGCGGCGACGCCGGGATCGTCGTTGGCCGCCCGCATGACGACGCGCATGGGCAGGCGGACGGTGACGGTGTCGCCGGACGTCCAGGCGCGGGTCAGGGTGGCGTAGCTGCCCGGGGTGGTGGTGATGTTCTGCGCGACGCCGTTGACGCTGATGGCGGCCCCGGTGGTCCAGCTCGGGATGCGGATGCGCATCGCCCAGGTGCCGGTGGGGTTGCCGGTGACGCGCAGGGTCGTGGTGTCGCTCGCCGGGTACGACGTGGTCTGGGTGACGGTGATCCCGCGCTGGGTCCAGGTGAGGACCGAGGGGACGAAGAGGTTCACGGTCAGCGTGGTGCCGGAGTGGAAGTAGACGGAGTCCATCAGCCGGGTGTGCATCTCCAGGCCGGTGCCCTGGCAGCACCAGAAGGTCGTGTAGTCGGTGCTCCAGGTGCCCCCGCCCCAGGCGGGGCCCACGCCGCGCCGGCCTCCGGGGTTCAGCGGGGTGAAGTAGGTGACGTGGCCGTGGGGGTCGGCCGGGTTCTGCTGGCCGATCATGTGGTTGAGCCACGCCTGCTCGTAGTAGTCGAACAGCGCGGCCCGGTTCGGGTCGAGGGCGAACAACTCGCGCGTCAACGTCAGCATGTTGACGGTGTTGCAGCTCTCGCACGTGTCGTTTCGGAGGTGGGCGGCGATGGCGTTCGGGGCGCGGAAGTGCTCGGCCTGGCTGTTGCCGCCGATGGCGTACGTGTGCGTGCCGACGCAGATGTTCCACGCGTTGGTGGCGATGTCGCGGTAGCGGGTGGTGCCGGTGGCCTTGTACGCGCGGGCGGCGCCGATCCACTTCGGCACCTGGGTGTTGGCGTGCAGACCGGCCAGCCTGTCCTGGTTCGCCGCCAGCGGGTCGAACACCGCGGCGTGGTCGAACCGCTGGGCGACGGCGAGCCACCGCGTGTCGCCGGTCTGCTGGCAGAGGTCGGTCAGGACGGCGTTCATGCCGCCGAACTCGGTGCCCAGCACGGCCTGCATCTGCGCCGCACTGAGACGGCCGGTGCGCCGGTCGACCCAACCCGCCAGGGCCAGCAGGACGTCACGGGCCTGGGTGCTGCCGATGTGCCGCCACACGTCCAGCAGACCGGCCAGGGTCTTGTGGATCGTGTAGTACGGCACGTTGCCGTTGGTCAGGGTGCGTGCCTCCAGGGCGGTGAAGTCGGACTCGGGGTAGCCGGAGAGGTATCCGGCGCCGAAGCCCGCGGCGCTGTTGTTGGCCTGGCACTTGGCCAGCTCGGCGACCATGTACAGGGCCTTGTCCCGGCAGACGGTGTCCCCGGTCACGGCGTACGCCTGCGCCCAGGCGGTGAGGAAGTGGCCCTGGACGTGGCTGCGGAAGGGGAAGTCGGGAGCCTCCCAGCCGCCGGTGGGGGACGCGCCGTTGGTGGGCAGGCGGTGGTTGGCGCGGAAGTTGTACAACAGCCGGTCGACGTCGACGAACCGCAGGTAGCTCTGGGTGCGGTTCTGGTTGTCCAGCCACCGGCTCGCGGTCAGCCGGACCTGGCCGAGGTCGAAGGGGAAGGCCAGGGCGCCGATGTCGGCCCGGACCGGGGGGATGGCCGCTCGGGCGGGGGAGTGGCCGGCGAGGGGGCCCGCGGCGGTCGCCGCGGCGGTGACCCCGGCGAGTTGGAGGAGGCGTCGTCTGCTGACGGAGGAGGACATGGATGCACCTTTTCGACGAGGGCGCGCAAGGGTCCGGGTGTGCTCGCACGCCCGGCGTACGGCTCGGGCGAGGAGGAAGGTCCGGTCGGGGCGTGCGGTTCGCCGGCCCGGGGGGCGGGCCGGATCTGGTGGTTCCGGTGGCGCGGGTGGCGGCCCGGGTGTCCGCAGGACTGCGGGGCCACCGCTTCCCGGGCGGCCACCCCGCGGCCGAGGACGAGCAACGCGGTGGGCAGGGCTCTCACCCGTCGGGCGCGAACGGTCGGGAGGACCGGCGGGGGGAGGGCCGGCGCGCCGAGGCGCCGGGCGGTGTACGGACACGCATGAACGTCTCCTCGTGCGGGGGAGGGGAGTCGAGCACCTGGGTGGCGTGTCTGGCGCCGCCCCGCCGAGCCGTTCACCATCGGCGGCCTGCCGCGAAGGCGACAGGGGTGGGGCAGCACCCAATTGTTCGTCATGTCGAACGGCGTTCGTCGAATCGTCGAGACCATAGTTCCGTGAACGGGTGGCCGTCAATGTCGATGACATCCGCAATCGCCTCGGGGGGTAAAGGCGTAGCGGCCGGAAGGGGAGGCGCGCGGGTTCGGGTTCGGAGAGCGCGGGGGAAAGGGAATTCGGCGCGCCGGAGGCATTGACGCGCTCTCGGCGGGGTTTTACGGTCTGATCGGCTTCTCGAATCGCATTCGATATATCGGACATGGTGGTGTCGTCGAACCGCCTTCTCGCCTCCGCTTGTCCGCCGTGCCCGCCCCCCTCCCCCCACGAGCCCGGAGAGCCGATGAACCCGTCCGCCCCCTCCCGTCCCACGCGCCCCTGCGCACGCTCTTCCCCGGTGCCGCCGCGGCCACCCCGGTGACCCTGGCCGCCCCCCTTTCTCCGTTCACCCGGCCCGCCCGCGCCGCCGACTCCGCCTACGACGCGGGTTGCCGCACCGAGTCACCGCACCACCTCGCGCCGACCCGCGGGCGGCGCCGGGCGGAAGGCGGGAGAAAACGCTTCGGGAAAGTGACGTCCGGCCGGAAAGCACGGCCACCGGAGGAATTCTCCACCGCTGCTTCGCCATGCCGTTTTCCCGGGCGTGCGGCGGATGTCCGGCCTCACGCACGCGTATTTCGGCGCGTCTTCTCGCCGAGAGCCCTTTTCCCTCTCGCTGGGGGCGGCGGGCGGTGAGCGAGTGGGCGAGTGGACGTGAGGGCGTGAGGGGCGGATGCGGGAAGAGGCGTAACCCCTGGGAGAGGGCTGCCGTTCAGGGTCGACCTTGTCCGCCCGGAGCCTCGTGTGCTCGTCTCCCCGCAGGGCCCGCCGGGACCCTCCGGGGCCCACCTGCCCGGTTCGGCCCTGCGGTTCCCGGCCGGGAATCCGGTCGCCCCCGCTCCCGGCCTCGCTGGGGCCGCGCGGGCCGCTCTCCGCGAAGCCCCCGTGATCCTGAACGGCACGCCGCCGACCGGGGCCCCCGGCCGAGCGCCGGGGAGACCGCCGCCGACCGGCCCTGCCGGCCGGGTGCCCGAACCGTACGCGAACCCCCGGGTGCGACAGGCCCCGTACCGGATGCTGCCGCGGTCCGCGCGGCGATTCGGCTCCCTGCCCCCGCAACGCGCGGCCCACGACCCGGACCCGACCTCGGCGAGCCACGAGCGGACCACCCGGGCAGGCCGGACCACCCGGACCACCCGGGCAGGCCGGACCACCCGGACCGCCCGGGCAAGCCGGCGCCCCTGATCCGGATCCGCAGCGGCCCGCTCGTGCGCCCGAGGCGGCCGATCGGGAAACGATCAGGATCGGAGAAGCACAGGAGCCGGTCCGCGCCTACGGTGACGGGCATGGACATCACGATTCACACGACCTTCCTGCCGCACGACGACCCGGACGCCTCGCTCGTCTTCTACCGCGACGTCCTCGGCTTCACGGTCCGCAGCGACGTCGGCCAGGGCAAGATGCGCTGGATCACGGTCGGACCCGCCGGCCAGCCGGGCACCTCCATCCTCCTGGCCCCGCCGGCCGCCGATCCGGGCGTCACCGAGGACGAGCGCCGCGTGATCGCCGAAATGATGGCCAAGGGCACGTACGGCTGGATCCTGTTGGCCGCCCCGGACCTCGACGAGGTCTTCGAGAAGGTGCGGGCCGGGGGAGCCGAGGTCGTCCAGGAGCCGACCGAGCAGCCGTACGGCGTGCGCGACTGCGCCTTCCGTGACCCGGCGGGCAACCTGATCCGCATCCAGGAACTCCGCTGACGGCAGCCCCGGAGAGAGTCACGGAAGAGTGGGGAGTACGCATGTGCCGTCCCGCGTGGGCCCGCGCCCGCACGGCAGCGATACGGCTGCACGAACTGGCGCGGTTGCGCCGGGTCCGTGACCGCATCGACCGGGAGTACGCGAGGCCGCTGGACGTCCTGGCGCTGGCGAGGGAGGCGGGCATGGCGGCCGGGGAGCTGAGCAGCCGGTTCCGGCTGGCGTACGGCATGTCCCCGTACGGCTATCTGACGGAGCGTCGGGCCGAGCGCGCCCGCTTCGCCGCACTGGTTTCCGCCACACCGCCACACCGCCGCGCGGACGCGGGGAGCGCCTGAAGGACACCCTCGCCCGGCCGGAGGACGACGTCGGCCTCCGGGCGGCGGCCCCGGGATCCTCACGACCCACCCCGACTCCCGGCCCCCGGGACGGCTCGGGATCCCGACCCCCGGCCCCGCGTCCCGACCACCAACCGGGGCCCGCTCGCGGACGGCCGGGCCCGCCCGGGCCCCGGGCCGACGCGGGACGGCCGCCGGCTCGGCTGATCCGGTCAGTTTCGGAGAAGCGGGCGGGGGACCCGAAACCTAGTCTGAAACGGCGCGATCGATCCACACCACGAGGAGAACAGCGATGACCACCAAGACCTCGACCGAGACCACCGCCAAGACCACCGCGAAGGACTCCGCCGAGGGCCACGACGGCTTCACGGCGGAGGAGCGGGAGGCGATGAAGGAGCGCGCGAAGGAGCTGAAGGCGTCGAAGGGCCGCGGTTCGCGCGCCAAGGCGGACGGCGAGGCCGACGTCCTCGCGAAGATCGCGGAGATGGAGGGCACGGACCGGGTCCTCGCCGAGGGCGTCCACGCCATCGTCAAGAAGGTCGCCCCGTCCCTCGCCCCGAAGACCTGGTACGGCATGCCGGCGTACGCCAAGAACGGCAAGGTCGTCTGCTTCTTCCAGAGCTCCGGGAAGTTCAAGTCCCGCTACGCCACCCTCGGCTTCAACGACCCGGCGAACCTGGACGACGGCGAGATGTGGCCCACCGCCTTTGCCCTCACGGACCTGACCCCGGCCGTCGAGCAGCGCATCGCCGCCCTCGTCGAACAGGCCGCCTCCTGACCCCGGCCGGCCCGCCGCGGCACCCGCGGCACCCGCGGGCCACCGACCGCCGAGGCGGCGCGGGGCCCGGGACGGCGCCGGCCGCACGGTACGCGGAGCCGTCCCGGTCATGACGGCCAGGTCGAAACCTGGGGGTCGGGTTCACCCGGCCGTGCCGGACCGCCCGGGCGAACGCGCCGGACCGGGGGAACGGGCTGCGCCTCCGGCCGGGTCGCCGTGGGCGGACACCTCCGCCCACACGGTCTTGCCGCCGGGCGGATAGGCGGCGCAGCCCCACCGGTCGGCGAACGCGCCGACCAGGAGCAGACCGCGACCCCTCCCGTCGGCGTCCACGACGTGTGGCGCCCGTTCGCCGCGTGCGTCGGTCACCTCGATGCGGAGCCTCCCGGTACCCGGGTCGAAGGCGAGCCCGAGCCGGAAGCCGCGCCCCCGGACCCGCCCGTGCAGGACGGCGTTCGCGGCGAGCTCGGCGACGATCCACTCGGCGCGCTCGGACACGTCCTGCGGGCAGTCCCAGGCGTGGAGCTCCAGGGCCGCCAGCAGCCGCGCGAGCCTGGCGCCCCGGCGGGTGGAGGAGAAAAGCTGGCTGAAGGCGTGCGCTGTGGGGGACAACTGCGAAGTGCTCGGGTTCATGGGGCCACGGTGGCGGGACCGCCCGCGGCTGCGCGAGAGCCACACCCCGTACGCAGAGTCAGCGTACGGGCACGGAAGGTAGACGGTACGGTGCGTTTGCCGCCACGCTTGATCGGTCGCGCCGTGGAGATCGGCCGACCGGGACAGAGGTCCGTGCGGGCAGGTGTGTGGAGGTGGCCGCGTATGACGGTGATCGAGGGGGACGTCGACGGAGGGGCGGGGGAGCGGGACTAGACGGGGCCGACGGGCGATGGGGAACGGGAACCCGCCCCCTCGGACAGTCTGCGGACGTTCGGCGCCGTCGTCCAGGCGCTGCGCGAGCACGCGGGCCTCAGCCGGGTGGAGTTCGGCGCGCGGATCCGGTTCTCCAAGCACACGGTGGAGTCGGTGGAACTGGGCCGGCGCATGCCGGACGAGGCGTTCGTGGAACGGGCGGAGGAGGCCCTCGGCAACACCGGCGCGCTCCGGAAGGCGGCCCGTCACCTGACGCGCGGCGAACCGGGCCTCGCGGTGTGGTTCCGGCGGTGGGCCCGGCTGGAGAAGGCGGCGGTGAGCATGTGCACGTACGAGTGCAGGCTGGTGCCGGGACTGCTGCAGTCGGAGGCGTACGCGCGGGCGGTGTTCGACAACAGCATCCCGCTATTGACGGACGAGCAGTTGGAGACCCGGCTCGCCGCGCGGATGGAACGGCAGCGGATGCTGTACGAGCGGCCGACGATCCCGTTCAGCTTCATCGTGGAGGAGTCGGTCCTTCGGCGCAGACTGGGCGGGGTGGACGTGCAGATGAGCATGCTCGACCGGATGCTGGAGCTCAGCGCGCCGCGCAACGTGACGCTGCAAGTGGTGCCGCTGGAGGCCGAGATTCACGCGTGCCTGGACGGTCCGGTGCAGCTGCTGGAAACTCCGGACCGACGACGACTCGCGTACTCCGAGGGGCAGCAGAATGGGCGGCTGATCAGCGGCCCGAAAGAGGTGAGTCTTCTCTACCAGCGCTATGACACACTGCGCTCGCAGGCCCTGAACCCCAACATCTCGCGGGGTCTGCTGGAGCGACTGCGAGGAGAGCTATGAGCGCGACGGAATTGGCCTGGTTCAAGTCCAGCTACAGCGGTACCCAGGGCGACAGTTGCGTGGAGGTCGCCCTCACCGAGCGGACCGTTCATGTTCGGGATTCCAAGGACGTGGGCCGTCCCGCCCTCGCGGTGGGGCGTGAGGGATGGGGCCGGTTCGTGCGGTACGCGGCGGACCGCTGACGGTGCGGGTGTCGGCCCGGCGCGCGGCCGGGCCGACGGGGCGGGGGCCTCAGGTCAGGGTGTTGCGCAGGTGGGGGCCGAGGTACCCGACGTACACGCGGCCGGTCCGGGGCCCGTCGTCGTAGAAGTGCAGCCGGGGCGCGATGGTGTTCCCGGAGCCGATCTTCAGGTGTGCCTGCATGAAGACCACGCCGTCCGCGTGGACCTTCCTCGGGACCGGCAGCATGCGTTCCCGGCGCAGCTTGTCCGTGCGGGCGACGGTGTCGGACTCGCGCATCGCCACCTTCGCCGCCGGGAAGGGGAAGTCGCGTGACTCCTCCCCCTTGCACCAGCTCAGGAAGTCACCGCCCGCCGAACCCCCGGCCGACGCCCTGGCGTAGTGGTTCAGGGCGAGCAGGGCGTCCCAGGCCACCCGCAGCCAGTTGTCCACGGACTGGCTGTCGAGGTCGCGGGTGGGCTTGGCCTTGCCGGTGAAGGCGAGGTGGGTCAGTTCGCCGAACCGCTCCAGCAGGTCGGCGAACGTCTCCGGATAGGTGATGTCGGGCGCGTCGGGTACCGCGTACGAGGCCCCGTACCGGCCGACTTCCGCCAGCCTCTCCTGGAGGAAGCGAACCTGCCGCTGCGCGTGCTGGAACTGGTCGTACAACTCCTCGTTCTCGCCGCGCAGTTCGTGGGCGGTGCGTTCCGCCTTGTCGAGGTCGGCGTTGAGGTCGCTGATCTTCTTCGCCTGCGCGGCCTCGGTCTGCTCGGCCTCGTTGAGCATCGCGTGGAGCGTCGTGTTCTCGCCGGTCAGCCGCTGGACGTCCGTACCGTGCTCCCGGGCGCGCGGTCTGGTCCGCAGGATCGGCAGGGAATCCAGGGCGCCGGGCAGGGGCTGCCGCAGGGCCAGGCGCTGGGGGAGCGAGGCGAGGACGGACGCCGCCCGGTGCACGTTGGCCTCGATCGTCCTGCGGGACATCACCGGGTGGCGCTGGGCGTCGGGCTTCCAGGCGGGGTCGAGGCCCGGGAGGTACGTGCGGATGCCGCCGCCGAAGACCGGGTGGAACTCCAGGGCCCGGTTGAAGTCGGGCTGGGCCTCGGGGGACAGCACGTACAGTACGGCGAGGCCCGGGAGGTACTTGTACGCCCTCTCCACGGTCAACTCCGCCCAGTCGTCCACGTCCACGCCGTAGGGGACGCTCGCGACGACGACGGGCAGGCGGCGTTCGCCGTCGCAGAGCTCCTCGACGACCTCCGCGACGTCCTCCGGCTCGATGAAGACCGGTGCGGCCTTCACCTCGGCGAGACCGTCCCGGGCGCCGAGCGAGTCCAGGAGCAGACGGGCGATGCCGGGCGTGTTCGCGCGCTTGGGCACCTGGTCCGGGGAGGCGGGGCGGTGCTCGATGTCCACCTGGAGCCAGGTGCGGCGCCGGTCGTCCTTCGGGTCCGCCCGGACGACCAGGGTGGACTGCCAGGTACCGTCCTCCGGCGAGGGCGTCTCGCGCATCCGCCAGCGGGTGTGCGCGCCGTGCCGGCCGGACGACGAGTCGCAGTCCAGGATCACGTGGGGGGCGATGTCGTTCCGGCCCTCGTCGAGCGCCGACGTGTCGTACCCCTTGCCCTCCAGCCAGGCGTAGAGCTGGCGTTCGGCGTAGGCGGAAGCCGTGACGAAGTCCTGCTGGGTCGATATGACCATGCGGTAGCCGCGGGGTTCCATGGGCGATCCTTTCGAAGCGGCCGGTCGGCGCTGACCGGCCACTCGGCGTGGCTGAGCTGTGGGATCAACGGATCGGTCCCCCGCCTGTGTCGGGGCGCGGCCCGAGGGGGGTGCGGGTGAACGTGTAGTTTTTGGCATCGGCCAGGAGGTTGTCCAGGGTGGCGCCGCTCGCGGTCGCGCGGTCGTGCGCGGCGGGCGTCGGCTCCTCGGCGCGGCGCCGAGTGCCGTACCGGGCCCCGTCCCCGCACGGGGCGGGGGCCCGGGCAGGCCGGTGCCGCCGCGCGACCCGGGACGGCGGTGACGGAAGCGGCCCCACGGGGCGTCCGCCGCCCGCGCCGGTGCGCGACCGGCCGGTGCGGCCCCTCGGGCCGGCGGTTTTCGGTCCAGTACGCCCACGACGGAGAAGAGTCCCCATGCCGCTCCACCCCGGAAGCGCCGCGACCCCGCGCGTCCGCGAGGCCACGCCCGCCGACGGCGAGGCGATCACCGCCGTCTTCCTCGCCTCGCGGGCGGCGACCATGCCGTACCTGCCGAGGCTCCACAGCGACGAGGAGACGCGCGCCTGGATCGACGCCGTGGTCCTGCCCGGCAGCGCCGTCTGGGTGGCCGAGTCGGGCGACCCGGCGGAGGTCGTCGGCTTCGCCGCCCTCGACGGGACCGTCCTCGACCACCTGTACCTGCGGCCCGACGTGCGGCGCCGGGGCATCGGGTCGGCCCTCCTGGAGGCCGTCAGGGAAGCCTCCCCCGAGCGGCTGTCGCTCCACGTCTTCCAGCGCAACGCGGACGCCCGCGCGTTCTACGAGCGCCACGGCTTCACCGCAGGCGCGTTCGACGACGGCAGCCGCAACGAGGAGAACGAGCCCGACGTGACCTACCACTGGACCGCCGGCTGAAAGGCGGCGGTCGGGAGGCGGGATCGTCGTAGCGTCGGCCGCATGGACTCCGCGGACCCCTACACCTTCCGTACCGCCCGCCCCGGGGACGCCGCCGCCGTCGAGGCGGTCGACGGGTCCTTCACCACCGCCACCGTGTTCGAGGTCGCCGTGCGCGAGGACGGGTTCTTCGTGCGGGAGGTGGCCGTGGACCCGCCCCTGACCAAGGTCTTCCCCGACGACGGGACGGAGGGGACCGACGGTGGCGACGGCGACGGCGGTGGCGGGCGGCGGGTCTTCGTCGCCGCCGCCGGGGACGGCGGGATCGCCGGGTTCGCCGCCGTCTCCCACTCCGCGTGGAACCGGCGGCTCGTCGTCGAGGACATCGAGGTCGCCCCCGCGCACCGGGGACGCGGGGTGGGGCGCGGGCTGATGGGGTGCGCCGTGGAGTTCGCGCGGGAGTGCGGGGCCGGGCACCTGTGGCTGGAGGTCAGCAACGTCAACGCCCCGGCCGTCCACGCCTACCGGCGGATGGGGTTCTCCCTCTGCGGGCTCGACACCGCCCTGTACGACGGGACCGCCTCCGAGGGCGAGCAGGCGCTCTACATGAGCATGCCGCTTCCCCGGCCCTGAGCCGGGCGGGTTCCCGTACCGCCCGGGCGCGATCAGGCCAGTTGCGTCGCCTGGAGCCGGGCGTAGGCCCCGCCGCGCGCGAGCAGCTCCGCGTGGGTGCCGGTCTCCTGGACGCGGCCCCGGTCCATCACGACGATGTGGTCGGCGTTCCTGACGGTCGAGAGCCTGTGCGCCACGACGAAGACCGTCCGGCCCGCGACCAGGCGGGCCAGGGCCTCCTGGACGAGCGCCTCGGAGCGGGAGTCCAGGGCGGAGGTCGCCTCGTCGAGGACGAGGACGCGGGGGTCCCGCACGAGGGCCCGCGCGATGGCCAGCCGCTGGCGCTGGCCGCCCGACAGCCGGGTGCCGCGCTCGCCGACGACCGTGTCGAGCCCCTCGGGGAGCCCGTCGACGAACTCGGCGGCGTTCGCGTCCGCCAGCGCGCGGCGGACGGTCTCCTCGTCGACGTCCGGCAGGCCGTAGGTGACGTTGTCGCGGACGCTCCCTTCGAAGAGGACGGACTCCTGGGGGACGACCGAGACGAACCTGCGGTAGTCGCGCAGGTCCAGCTCGCTCATGTCGCGGCCGTCGAGGAGGAGGCGCCCGCCCGTCGGACGGTGGAACCCGAGGACGAGGTTGAGCAGCGTGGACTTCCCCGCACCGGAGCCGCCGACGATCGCGACGGTCCGGCCGACGGGGACGTCGAGCCGGATGCCGCTCAGCGCCGGCCGGCTCTCGCCGTCGTAGGTCAGGCTGACGTCCTCGAAGCGGAAGGCGCCCTCCACGGCGGTCACCCGGACCTTGCCGTCGTTGTGTTCGAGGTCGGGGTCCTGGAGGACCTCCCCGACGGACCGCACCGACTCGACGGCCTTGCCGACGACGGGCGCCAGCGTCAGCAGCGCCGTCACCGAACCGGTGAGGGTCGAGAAGTAGGCGCTCAGCATGACGATCTCGCCCGGGGTGACGTCCAGCCAGCCGTGGTAGGCGACGAGCGCGGTGCCCACCAGGCAGCCCGTGCCGAGGGCGTTGAAGACCACCCAGGACAGGGACCCGAAGCGCGCGTTGAGCAGGTCGAGGCGGGAACCCTCGTGGAGCACGGTGTCCAGGTCCCGGCCGACGCGCCCCAGGGCGGTGCGTTCGAGGCCGTGGGCGCGGGTGATCGGGATGAGCGTGGTCATGTCGCTGACGCTGGACGACATGCGTTCGACCGAGCGGCGGTACGAGGCGTTGCGCTCACCGAGCCGGGCGCGCAGCATCCCGACGAGGAGGACCGAGACCGGCACCAGGACGAGGAAGACCGGCAGGAAGGCGGGGGTGATCACGGTGATCACGCCGAGTCCGCCCGCCAGCGTCGCGACGGCGGTGAGCCCGTTGTCGGCGGTCTGCTGGAGTCCGGTCTCCAGGGTCTCGACGTCCCTGACGACCTTGGTGTGGAGCACCGAGGAGTTGGTGCGGCTGTGGTAGCCGATGGAGAGCTGCTGCATGCGGTGCACGAGCGCCGACCGCAGATCGCGCCCGACACGACGGATCGAACCGTGCATCCAGTGCACGTACAGCAGGTGCAGCGGCGGGTTCAGGGCCAGGACCGCGAACATCACCGCGCAGTTCCACCACAGCTCGGCCAGCGGCCGGTGCTCGACGACGACGTCGATGACGTTCGCCGTCACGGGCGGGAGCAGCCACACGGGAGCGTGCTTGCCGAAGAAGACGGCCACCGCACCGGCGAGCCGCGCACGGGCGGGGCCGAAGAGGTAGAGCAGGGTGCGCAGCGGATGCTCTCCCCGGTAGCGGTGGTCCAGCGGGGTCTCCGGCGTGTGCATGGGGCTGATTCCTTCTCTCGGGGTCCGGAACCCCGCGCCCGCGACGACGGCGCGGTGCCGGGGCCGGGGCGGTACGCGCGTCCGGCACGCGCGGAGCCCCCCGCGCCTGGTGGCGCGGGAGGCGGGTGGCGGAAGGCGGTGGACCGGCGGGCGGGGGACGGCCGCGAGGGCCGGTCGGCGCGTCCTCCTCGTCTACTTCGTGGCCCCCTGCGCGAAACCGTTGTAGATCCACCGCTGGAGCAGCAGGAAGACGACGAGCGTCGGCACGATGACGAGGATCGCCCCCGCCGAGATGGCCTCCCAGTGGGCGCCGAAGGGGCCCTTGAAGCGGAACAGGGCGGTGGAGATGGTGCCGAGGTCCTCGGAGTGCATGTAGAGGAAGGGGATGTAGAAGTCGTTGTAGGTCGTGATCCCCTTGATGATGACGACGGTGGCGATCGCCGGCTTCAGCAGCGGGAAGATGATCTTCCGGTAGATCGTGAAGGCGTTCGCGCCGTCCAGCCGGGCCGCCTCGTCCAGCGAGGTCGGGATGGAGCGGATGAACTGCAGGAAGATGTAGATCGACACGATGTCCGTGCCCATGTAGAGCAGGATCGGCGCCCAGCGCGTGTCCACGAGGCCGAAGCTGTTGATCACCTGGAAGGTCGCGACCTGCGTGGTGACACCCGGTACCAGGGTGGCCACGAGGAACAGCGCCATGACGGTCTTCTTCGCCCGGAAGTCGAAGCGGTCGATCGCGTAGGCGGTCATCGAGCCGATGAGGACGGTCCCGCCGATGGAGAAGAACAGGATGAAGGCCGTGTTGCCGAAGGCGGACAGCATGTTGCCGTCGGTGAAGGCGGTGACGTAGTTGTCGAAGTTCAGCCAGTTCCCCGGCAGGGAGAGCGCGCCCCCCTCCGTGGCCTCCTCCGACGTCTTGAGGGACATCAGGAACACGACGACCAGCGGCAGCAGGACCACCATCGAGGCGGCGACCAGCGACAGGTAGGTCAGCGCGGTCCCGATGGGCGGACGGCGGCGCCGGGCGGGCGGTGCGGCGGTGAGGTCGGAGGTCATACGAGATCCACCTTGTCGTCGGGCACGAGCCGGCGCTGGATCCACGTGATCAGGAGGATGATCGCGAGCAGTACCACGGCGGCGGCGGAGGCCAGGCCGGTCTTGTTGAACTGGAAGGCGAGCTTGACCGTCTGGATGACGAAGGTCGAGGTGCCGGTCGCGCCGCCGGTCATGATGTAGGGGATCTCGAACACGGACAGGGAGCCCGAGATCGCCAGGATGACGCTGAGGCTGAGGACGGGCTTGATGCTCGGGGCGATGATGTGGCGGAACTGCTGCCACCTGCTCGCGCCGTCCAACTGGGCGGCCTCGTAGAGCTCGCCGGGGATGGACTGGATGGCGCCGAGGAAGAGGACGAAGTTCAGCCCGGTGTAGCGCCAGAT
Source organism: Streptomyces sp. NPDC045287 (assembly GCF_056432325.1). Classification (NCBI taxonomy): domain Bacteria; kingdom Bacillati; phylum Actinomycetota; class Actinomycetes; order Kitasatosporales; family Streptomycetaceae; genus Streptomyces; species Streptomyces sp. NPDC045287. The sequence continues at coordinate 160,299 of NZ_JBWKJG010000005.1, read as the reverse complement.
CGACACCCCCGCGAGGGAGGTGTTGGCGGAGGTGGGGTCGCCGAGCCACGAGTGGTCCGTGGTCACGCCCAGCCAGGACAGGACGGAGTCCAGGGTGCCGCCGTCCTGGAAGAAGTAGAGGAAGACGAAGCCGATCGCGACGCCGTTGATCAGGTAGGGGAAGAAGAGGATCCCCTTGAAGAAGTTGCGGAACCGCAGGTTGAAGCTGAGGACGGTGGCGAAGTAGAGCGCGACGGCGATCTGGAAGAAGGACGCCGCGAGGTAGTAGCCGCTGACGAAGAAGACGCGGAAGAGCTCGGGGCGGGTGAAGATCTGTACGTAGTTGTCGAAGCCCGTGAAGTTCCGGTCCGGGCTGACCCCGTCCCAGTCGGTGAAGCCGTAGTAGACCATGTTCGCCACGGGGACGTAGGTGAACGTGATCAGCAGCGCGAGCGGCAGCACCAGGAAGAGCCACGGCGTGATCCGCCGCAGCGGGCTGTCGCGCCAGGAGCGCTGCCGGGGGGCCTCGGGCGCGCCGCCGCGGCGGGCCCGCCGGCCCGCCGTACGGGTCTTCTCCGGAGCGGACCGCCCGGTCGTGGCGGCGCGCCCGGGGGCGGTGTCGGTTGTTTCGGTCATGTCGGCCTTTCGTGTCCGCGTCTGCGGGCGGAAGGGCCCCGGCCGGTGTCGTGCGGCCGGGGCCCGGTCCGCCGGTGTCAGGAGCCGGCGGTCTTCGCGGCCTCGTTCCACCGCTTGTCGAGGTCGGCGAAGAACTCCTGGAGGTTGCCCTTCTGCGCGCCGCGGGCGATGTCGACGAGCTGCTGCCGGTAGTCGGGCTTGGCCAGGCCGATCTCGGCGGCGTTGTCGATGGCGTTCACCTTCCCGGTCTCCGCCTCCGAGCGCTCCACCACCTTGACATCGTTGTCACCAAAGTCCTTGAGGGTGTCCGGCATGGCGGCGGCCTTCACCGCGGAGATGGCGCCCTCCTTCGCCGAGTAGCCCGACTTCTCGGTGAACCAGTCGATCCAGGCGCGCGCCGCGGACTTGTGCTCCGAGTGGGCGTTGACGGCCTGCTGGTAGTCCGAGGCGGCCGTCGCGCAGAACACGCCGTCCTTCTGGACGGGGAACGGCATGAAGCCGATCTCGGCGGGGTCGGCGCCGGCCTTCTTCGCCGCGTCCTGCATCTGCGTGATCGCCCAGGAGCCCAGGTGCATGGTGGCGATCTTCCCCTTGGCGATCATGCCCTTGGAGGCTTCCCAGTTGGTCGTGTTGGGGTCCTTCTCCGACAGGCCGCCCTTCACGATGTCGTGCAGCAGCGAGTCGATGACGTGCAGCTCGCTGCCCTCCTTCCAGGGGGAGACCGGGCCGGCCAGCTTGTCGTTGGCCTTGGCGTCGCAGGTGACCGAGCCGATGTTGTTGCTCCAGGCCGTCATCGGCCAGTTGTCCTTGAAGTTCGTGTAGTACGGGACGGCGTCCGTCTTCGCCTTGATCGCCTGGAGGTCGGCGAGGAACTCCTGCGGGGTGGTCGGCCAGTCGGTGATGCCGGCCTTCTTCCAGACGGCCTTGTTGTAGACGAAGCCGTTGGCGGTGCCGAACTGGGCGATGCCGTAGACCTTGCCGTCGACCTCGGTCTTGTCGCTGAAGCGGTACTTCGAGCCGAGCTCCTCACGGGTGCCCAGGGGGGCGAAGAACTTCGGGTAGTCGTTCTTGGCGACGGCGGCCGGGATCATGAGGACGTCACCGTAGTCCTCGGTGTTCATCCGGATCTTGACCTCGCCCTCGTAGTCGGTGAGCGCCTCGAAGGACACCTTCACCTTGGGGTAGGTCTTGTTGAACTCGGCGGCGTACTTGTCCATCGTCCCGTTCTGGACGAGGTCCGTACGGTGCGTGAGGACCTTGATCTCGCCGGAGACGTCACCCGGGGAGGACGGCGCGGCAGCCGTCTCCCCGGAGGGGGCGCCCCCGCCACTGCACCCCGCGACGGTCAGCATCGCGGTGGCGAGAAGCGCCCCCGTGAGCGTCTTCTTCTTCCCCATGTGCCCAGCTCCTTCAGGATTGCGGCTCAACTCTGCCGGTGGGATGTCGGCACTATGTCAGTCGGATGTGAACCGGTAAAGCTCCGGTTTCCAGCGTGATGCCTAATCGTTACTCTCGACCCGGTGTCCGAGCAGGTCTCGGCCGTGCAACGGCCGGGCCCCGCCCTGGTTGTCGGGAGCTAGACCGGTTTATGGACAGGGGGTGATCGGCAGGTTAGGTTGTCCGCCGTCGTACATCCGACCCGGCCTGAGTCAGGCGATTGGAGCCGCACCATGAAGGACATCACGCAGCTCACCGAGGGCTGGAGCCTGCGCCACGGCGACGCGCTCCTCGACGCCCGCGTACCCGGTTGCGTCCACACCGACCTGCTGGCCGCCGGGGTCATCCCCGACCCGTTCATCGGCCTCAACGAGAAGGAGGTCGCCTGGGTCGGCCGCCAGGAGTGGACCTACACCACGCGGCTCGCCCACGACAGCGCCCACGAGCGCACCGACCTGGTCTTCGACGGCCTCGACACCGCCGCGCACATCACCCTCGACGGCGAACCGGTCGGCACCACCCGCAACATGCACCGCCGCTACCGCTTCGACGTCACCGGACGCACCGGCGAGCTCCAGGTCCGCTTCGCCTCCGCCTACGACGAGGCGGACGCCGTCCGCGCCGTGACGGGGGAGCGGCCCAACGTCTACCCCGAGCCGTCGCAGTACATCCGCAAGATGGCCTGCAGCTTCGGTTGGGACTGGGGGCCGACCGTGGTCACCGCCGGCATCTGGCGCCCCGTCCGGCTGGAGCACTGGTCGACCGCCCGCATCGCCGACGTCCGCCCCCTCGTCACGGTCGACGGCGGCACCGGCCGCGTCGAGGTCCGGCTGGACCTGGAGCGCACCGCGCGGGGCGAGGGCCGCCCGCTGACCGTCCGCGCCCGCGTCACCGGCACCGGCGCGGAGACGGAGACGGAGGCGGCGGAGGCGGAGGCCGTCGCCACCGGCGACGGCGCCGTCCTGCGGCTGGAGGTGCCCGACGCGCGCCTGTGGTGGCCCCGCGGCTACGGCGAGCAGCCCCTGTACGACCTGGAGGTCACCCTCGCCGACGACGACGGCCCGCTCGACGCGTGGCAGCGCCGGATCGGCTTCCGCACCGTCGAGCTGGACCGCTCCGCCGACGAGCACGGCACCGGCTTCACCTTCGTCGTCAACGGCGTCCGCGTCTTCGCCCGCGGCGTCAACTGGATCCCCGACGACGTCCTGCCCTCCCGCATCACCCCCGAGCGGTACCGCACCCGCCTCACCCAGGCCGCCGAGGCCAACATCGACCTCGTACGGGTGTGGGGCGGCGGCATCTACGAGGACGACGCCTTCTACGACGCCTGCGACGAGCTGGGCCTGATGGTCTGGCAGGACTTCCTCTTCGCCTGCTCCGCCTACCCCGAGGAGCAGCCGCTGCGCGGCGAGGTCGACGCCGAGGCGCGGGACAACGTCGTCCGGCTCATGCCGCACCCCAGCCTGGTCCTGTGGAACGGCAACAACGAGAACCTGTGGGGCTTCCGCGACTGGGAGTGGGAGCCCGCCCTGGCCGGCGACTCCTGGGGCGAGGGCTACTACCTGGGCCTGCTGCCCCGGATCGTCGCCGAACTGGACCCCACCCGCCCCTACGCCGCCGGCAGCCCCTGGTCCGGCTCCTGGGACCACCACCCCAACGACCCGGCCCACGGCACCCACCACTCGTGGGAGGTGTGGAACCGCCAGGACTACGCCGAGTACCGGGCGAGCGTGCCCCGCTTCGTCGCCGAGTTCGGCTGGCAGGCGCCGCCCGCCCTGGCCACCCTGCGGCGCGCCCTGCCCGGCGAGCGGCTCGCGCCCGACTCGCCCGGCATGCTGCACCACCAGAAGGCCGAGGACGGCAACGGCAAGCTGAACCGGGGCGTCGCCCGCCACTTCCCGCTCCCCGAGGACGACTTCGACCGCTGGCACTACCTCACCCAGATCGTCCAGGCCCGCGCCGTCGCCGCCGGCATCGAGCACTGGCGGGCCCACTGGCCCGTCTGCGCCGGCACCGTCGTCTGGCAGCTCAACGACTGCTGGCCCGTCAGCTCCTGGGCCGCGATCGACGGGGACGGCCGCCTGAAGCCGCTCTACCACGAGCTGCGCCGCGTCTACGCCGACCGGCTCCTCACCCTGCTGCCCGACGCCGAGGGGCCGACCCTCGCCGTGGTCAACCAGTCCGCCGAGCCCTGGCGCGCCGCGGTGACGCTGCGCCGCCTGGCGGCGGACGGCACCGCCCTCCACCGCACCACCGTCGACGTGGCCGTGGAACCGCGCTCCGTCGTCCGCCTGCCCGTGCCCGCCGATGCCGCGCCCGCCGCGGGGTCCGCGAAGGAGTTCCTCGTCGCCGACGCCGACGGGCTGCGCGCCGTGCACTTCCCGGTCCCCGACAAGGACTTCGCCTACCCGCGGCCCCGGTTCGACGTCGCGGTGGAGCCGGTGCCGGGCCAGGAGGATAGAGTCGACGTCGTGGTGAGCGCGCACACTCTTGTCCGAGACCTCCTGCTCCAGGCCGACCGGCTCGGCGCGACGGCGACCGCCGACCGCGGCCCGCAGACCCTCCTGCCCGGCGAGCAGACCCGCATCCGGGTCTCCGGCTGCGGCGCCCCGGAGGTCACGGACGTCCGCTCCGCCCTGTTCTGCGTGGACGTGATGTGAGCGGCCCGCCGGAGCGCGTCACCATCAAGGACGTCGCGGCCAGGGCCGGGGTGTCCAAGGGCGCCGTGTCGCTCGCGTTCAACCACAAGCCGGGCGTGTCCGACGCCACCCGCGAGCGGATCTTCGCGGTCGCCCGCGAGCTGGGCTGGGCACCGAGCGCGACCGCGCGCAGCCTCTCCAGCCAGCGGGTCGACATCGTCGGGCTGGCGCTGTGCAGGCCGGCCCGGCTGCTGGGCATAGAGCCGTTCTACATGGACTTCATCTCCGGCATCGAGAGCGTCCTCGCGGACCGCTCCTGTTCCCTGCTGCTGCGGCTGGTCCGCGACGTCGACGAGGAGATCGCGCTCTACCGGAACTGGTGGCGCGGTCGCATGATCGCCGGGGCCGTCCTCGTCGACTTCCGGCAGAACGACCCCCGCGTCCCGTCGCTCCAGGCCATCGGGTTGCCCGCCGTCGCCGTCGGCCACCCGTCCCTGACGGGCTCCTTCCCCGCCGTGTGGACGGACGACGCCACGGCGGTCGGCGAGGCCGTCCGCTACCTGGCGGCCCTCGGGCACCGCCGGATCGCCCGCGTCGGCGGTCCGGCGGAGCTCGGCCACAGCGCGATCCGCGCGGAGGCGTTCCGGTCCACGGTGCGCGGGCTGGGACTGGAGGAGGGCCGGCAGATCGCGACGGGCTTCGACGAGAAGGAGGGCGCCCGGGCCACCCGGTCCCTGCTGCTCGCCGCGGACCGGCCCACGGCGATCGTGTACGACAACGACATCATGGCCGTCGCGGGCGCGGGCGTCGCCGCGGAGATGGGGCTGGTCGTACCGGACGACCTGTCGCTGCTGGCGTGGGACGACTCGCAGCTCTGTCGGATCACGCATCCGACGCTGTCCGCGATGAGCCACGACGTGCACCGCTTCGGCGCGGAGGTGGCGCGCGTCCTGTTCGAGGTGATCGAGGGCACGCACACCGGCCCGCACCAGGTGCCGACGCCGACGCTGACTCCGCGCGGCTCCACCGCGCCGGCGCCCGCGTCGCACGGCCGGCCGGCCTGACACGGCGGAGGGCCGCGCCCCGGAGGGGGCGCGGCCCTTGGTCGTACCCGGCTTCCGCGGCGCCGGGTCAGCCCTTGGCGCAGGGGGCGCCGTTGAGGGTGAAGGCGGCCGGCACGCCGTTCGTACCGGTGAACGAGGCGTTGATGCCGAAGCTCACCGAGCCGCCCGCCGGGATGGTCTCGGTCCACGACTCGGGGGTGGCCCGGACCTGGGTGCCCTGCTGGACGACCTTGGCGTTCCAGGCGGAGTGCACCGTCTGGGAGCCGGGGAAGGCGAAGTCGAGCTGCCAGCCCTTGACGGCCGTCGTCCCGGTGTTGCGGATGGTCACGTCGGCGTTGAAGCCGCCGCTCCACTCGTTCATCCGGTACGTGACCGCGCAGGCGCCCGTGGACTGCGCCGGCGCCGTGGTGACGGCGACCGGGGCGGAGCGCGCGGAGCGGTTGCCGGCGGCGTCGCGGGCGTAGACGGCGAAGGAGTACGCGGTGGACGGCGTCAGGCCGGTGACGGTCGCGCTGTTCACGGCGGCCGTCGCGACGCGGGTCTCCGCGGTGCCGTCGAGGCGCACCACGTCGTACGCGGTGACCGCCGTGTCGTCGGTGGAGGCCGCCCAGCCGAGCGTCACGCTGGTGGAACGGACGTCCGACGCGGTCGGGGTGCCCGGCGCGGTGGGGGCCTTGGTGTCGCCACCGCCGCCGCCGGAGTAGACGCTCGCCTCGCGGGAGGTCGCCTTGATGCCGTTCGCGCCGTTGAAGATCCGCTCGCCCCACGAGGAGAGGCGGGAGGGGTCGAAGCCGAGGGCCATGTCGAGGTACTCGACGCCGCCGCCGTTGCCGCTCCACGACCACCCCAGGTAGCCGAGGCCGAGCTCCTCGGTGGTGGCCATGATCGCGTTCTCGTCGGGGTTGCCGTCGGAGTGGTCGTGGCCGAACTCGCCGACGACGATCGGCAGTCGGGCGGAGACAAACCGGTTCAGGTAGTCCCGCACCTCGGCCGCCGTGTCGAACACGCCGTACATGTGGATGGAGAACACCGTGTTCCGCGCCGGGTCGGCGGAGAACACCCGCTGGGCGTTGTCCCGCATGGTGAAGGACCAGTCCTGGCCCCAGTTCGGGCCGTCCACCATCAGGGTGTGGGTGAATCCGGCGGTGCGGAGCCGGTTGATCGCGGCGGACGTGTCCGAGGTCCACGCCGTGTATCCGGAATTGCCGTGCGGCTCGTTCCCGATGTTCAGGACGACGTACTTCTCCTGGCCCTTGAGGGCGCTCTGCACACTGACCCAGTAGTCCACGGCGCGGTCCAGCGACACCGCGCCGGCCTGCTCGCCGTACCCGGTCGTGTCGTGCGCCTCCAGGACGCAGACGAGCCGGTTCTCCTTGCACTGGGCGACGACGGCCGCCACGTCGGCGGTGTCGTTCTTCGTCCAGCGGTCGCCCGTGGCGAGGACGACGCGGACCGTGTTGGCGCCGAGCGCCTTGACGTCCTTCAGGGCCTTCGGCGTCGTGGCCGTGTACCAGGCGTGGGCGTGGTTGACGCCGCGCATGACGAAGTCGTTGCCGTTCGCGTCCAGCAGTCGGCCGTCGCTGACCTGGAAGCCCGGTGCCGCAGTCGCCCCGGCGTCGGCCGCCTGGGCGGCGGAGGGGGCGGTGAACACCGAGGCCGCCATGGCCAGCAGCGCTCCCGCCGCGGTGGCCAGTCTGTTTCTCATCGCTTGCTCCCAACGTGGTCGCACGTACGCCGCGGACGCGTGCGTTCCCGGCGTACGGCTGGCGGTTCCCTTGCGGGGCTGTGCTCCCGGCCCCCGCGGACATTCCCCGGAGGTGCTTGGGGGCGGAGAATGTCCGGTGGGTGTCGCGCATTCACGAAAATGGTGCGTCGGAGAGCCGGGATGGATTCCCGCTGTCCGGTCCGAGATTGCGGCTCCAAGACCGGACAGCGGGGGAGCGGGCGCCGGCGGGGAACGCGGCACGCGCCCCGGGTAAAGGGCGTGTGACCGACGGTGGTTCATGGTCCGACCGGCGACTGGAAGAGAGGCTAGAACGCAGTCACGACCGGGACAACCGTTGGGGCGAAACCGGTTAAGTTTAGTTGTCGTTCACCTTGCGGAGGTGTTCCGGATGTCCGGTCGGGGTGTTTCATCCCGCCGTGGCGGTGGCCCTGAAGACCGTTCCGTCCCCGGTCACCTCGATCTCCTCGCCGGCCGGGACGTACGCCGAGGCGCCCGGCCCGAGGTCGAGTTCGCCCTCCCGACCCGCCAGTCGGACGCGGCCGTGGGTGCACACGAGGATCTGCGGGCCGGCCCCGTCGAGGTGGTGCGCGGCGCGGGCCGTGCCCGGCCGGAGCCGGGACAGCCGGAAGTCGTCGACCGGCGCCGGGTAGACCTCCTCGCCCCCGTCGAGGACCACCGGGCGCACGGCGCCGGACGGCCCGGCGGCGAAGCGCACCACGCGCAACAGCTCCTCCACGTCCACGTGCTTGGTCGTCAGCCCGCAGCGCAGCACGTTGTCCGAGCCGGCCATGACCTCCACGCCGAGCCCCCGCAGGTACGCGTGCGGCACCCCCGCCCCCAGGAACAGCGCCTCGCCGGGGGCGAGCCGGACCTGTCGCACCATCAGGGCGGCGAGCACCCCCGGGTCGCCGGGGTGGACGCGGGCCACGTCCTCGTAGACCGCGCACTCCCGCCCCCACGCGCCCCCGCCCCGCGCCACGCGCCCCAGCGCGCGGGTGACCTCGGCGAGCAGGGCCGGGTCGGGGGAGGTGAGGAACGCGGAGAACACCTCGCGCAGGGCGTCCTCCTCGGTGCCGGAGCGCAGGGCGTGCGCGTACGGGGCGAGGCCGGCCACCCCGAGGGTGTCGAGGAGCTCGGCGCACTCGCGGGCCGGACGGAAGCCGCACAGGCCCTCGAACGGGCTGAGCGCGACGATCATCTCCGGCTTGTGGTGGGCGTCCCGGTAGGTGCGGTGCGGCGCGTCGAGGGGGACGCCGGCGGCGTTCTCGCGCGCGTAACCGGCCGCCGCCTGCGCCGCGTCGGGGTGCACCTGGAGCGACAGGGGCGCGTCGGCCGCGAGGAGCTTGAGCAGGAACGGCAGCCGCGGCCCGAACCGGCGCACGGTCGCGTCGCCCAGCTCGGCACCGGGGTCGGCGGCGATGACCTCGTCGAGCGGCGACGGGCGGCCCCCGCGCGACACCCGGGAGGGGGCCGCGGGGTGGGCGCCCATCCACAGCTCCGCCTGCGGCGTGCCGTCGGGGACGGTCCCCATCAGTTCGGGCAGCGCGGTGGGGGAGCCCCAGGCGTAGGGGCGGACGGTGTTGCTGAGGAGGTCCACGGGTGGGTTCCTTTCGACCGGCCGGCCGAGGGACGTGCCACCCGGGGCGGCGGGAGGGAGGGGGGAGACGGGGAACTACGGGCAGGGCGGGCCGGGGGCCGGCCCGCCGGCGGGCGCGGTCAGCCCGCCGGTACGCGCGGCGCGGGGACGGATCCGGTGCGGGCCGCCGCGGCCGCCGCGCCGATGAGCCCGGCGTCGAGGGCCAGTTCCGCGGGGACGACCGGCACGCCGCGCGCGAAGCCCAGCACCGCGTACGCGTCCAGCCACCGCCGCAGCGGGGCGAACAGCGTGTCACCGGCCTGCGCCACGCCCCCGCCGATGACCACCACGTCCAGCTCGACGAGGGTGATGGTCGCCGCGATCCCGGCGGCCAGGGCCTGCGCGGCCCGGTCGTACGCGGCCCGGGCCGTCGCGTCGCCCGCGCGGGCGGCGTCCGCGACGGCGGCGGCGGTCGCCGCGGTGCCCGGGGGAGGCGTCCACCCGGCGGCCAGGGCGCGGGCGGCGATCGCCGTACCGCTCGCCAGGCCCTCCACGCACCCGCGCGCGCCGCACGGGCACGGATCGCCGTCGAGGTCCACGGAGATGTGGCCGATGTGCCCGGCGTTGCCCGAGGGGCCGGTGTGCAGCCGCCCGTCGAGGACGAGCCCGCCGCCGACGCCCGTGGACACCACCATGCACAGCGCGTTGTCCCTGCCCCGCGCCGCGCCCATCCAGTGCTCGGCGGCGGTCATGGCGACTGCGTCGCCGACCAGCACCGGCCGTATGCCGGCGGGCATCCGCGGATGGGTCCGCACCCGCTCGACCAGCGGGAACGCGCGCCACCCGGCGATGTTGACCGGGCTGACGGTCCCGGCGGCCGTGTCGACCGGGCCCGCGCAGGCGATCCCCACGCGGTCCAGGGACGCCCAGGCCGGGTGCGCGGAGAGCTCGTCCAGGACGGCGGTGACGGCTCCCATCAGCGCCTCGGCCGGCTCGCGGGCGGGCGTCGGCCGCTGCGCCCGGGCCACGAGACGGCCCTCCGGGTCGACGAGCGCCCCGGCGATCTTCGTACCGCCGATGTCCAGAGCCCCGTACACCATCGCGTCAGCCTTTCGTCACGGGTAGCGCGGGGCCGGGCGCCCCGCGAGGGATCACTGTGCCTGGAAGGTGACAACGTTGTCTAGCCGGTCGGCGGAGTTCAGCATAGGTTTAGTAAATCCCTCTCCCATTGGTCGGACCACCCTTTACGACGCCACTTGATCGGTTCAGTATCGGAGGGCCGTCCCCACCGCTCGAAGGGCACCGACACCCCGATGACCGACTTCCCCTCCTTCCCCCGCCACTTCGTCTTCGGCACCGCGACCGCCGCGTACCAGATCGAGGGCGCCGTCCGCGAGGGCGGGCGCGGGGACTCCATCTGGGACACCTTCGTGCGGCTCCCCGGCCGCGTCGACGGCGGCGACTCCGGTGACACCGCCTGCGACCACTACCACCGCCACGCCGAGGACATCGCCCTGCTCAAGGAGCTGGGCGTCGACTCGTACCGCTTCTCCATCGCCTGGCCCCGCGTCCAGCCGACCGGCACGGGCCCCGCCAACCCCGCCGGGCTCGACTTCTACGCGCGCCTCGTCGACCGCCTCCTGGAGGCCGGTGTCGAACCGGCCGTCACCCTCTACCACTGGGACCTGCCCCAGGCCCTGGAGGACCGGGGCGGCTGGCGGAACCGGGACACGGCGCTGCGGTTCGCGGAGTACGCCTCCGTGGTCGCGGAGGCCCTCGCGGACCGCGTGCCCCGCTGGATCACCCTCAACGAACCGTGGTGCAGCGCCTTCCTCGGCTACGCCAACGGCCACCACGCCCCCGGGGCCCGCGAGGGCACCCCCGCCCTCGCCGCCGCCCACCACCTGCTCGTCGGGCACGGCCACGCCATGGGCGCCCTGCGCGCCGCCGGCGTGCGGGAGGCCGGGATCACCCTCAACCCCGACCACGTCACCCCCGCGACCCCCGGCCCCGAGGACACCGCCGCCGCCCTGCGCGCCGAGACGCAGCGCAACCTCGTCTGGACCGAGCCCCTGCTGGCGGGCCGTTACCCGGAGTCCGAGGAGGACACCTGGGGCGAGCTGATCACCCGGCAGACGTTCCGCCGCCCCGGCGACCTCGAACTGATCTCCGCGCCGATGGACTTCCTCGGCATCAACTACTACACGCCGGCCGTCGTCCGCGACGCCCCCCACCGCGAGCCGGACCCGCGGCTGCGCACCGCCGACGACAACCGGTTCGCCGCCGTCGGCATGCCGGGCGTCCGCCACACCGCCATGGACTGGCCCGTCGCCCCGCACACCCTGCACGCGCTGCTGGTCTCCCTGCGGGACCGCTACGGCGACGCCCTCCCGCCGATCCACATCACCGAGAACGGATCGGCCGAGCACGACGAGCCCGCCCCCGACGGCACGGTGCACGACACCGACCGGATCTCCTACCTCGACGGGCACCTGCGCGCCGTGGCCGCCGCCCTCGCGGACGGCGTCGACGTGCGCGGCTACTACGTGTGGTCGCTCCTCGACAACTTCGAATGGGCCCACGGCTACAGCAAGCGCTTCGGCATCGTCCACGTGGACTACGCGACGCAGCGGCGCACCCCGAAGGACAGCTACCACTGGTACCGGCGGCTGATCGCCGCGCGGAGGTGATCCGGGGCGGGGGGCGCGGAAGCGGCCCGGGGTGAGGGGCGGAAGTGACCGGAGGTGAGGGGGTGGGGAAGCCGCCGGCCCGGGTACCCGTGCCTCCGCCGCCCCGTGCCGGGGCGGGTGGAACCCGGCGAATTCCCGGAGGCGAGACATGAGCAGCGACCGCACGAGCGACCCGTGGGGCTACCCCACCCCGTCCCAGGCGGAGGGCGAGCGGGAGCGGGATCCCGGTGCCGAGGAGCACCCCGACGTGGCCCGGTCGACCCCGTCCCAGGCGGAGGGCGAGCGGAGCGCCGAGGAGGGCGAGACGGAACTGGGGCCGGAGGCCGCGAAGAAGAACATCACCTGACGCGACGCGGGCCCCGGGGCGGACCGCACCGCGGCGGCGCCGCCCGGCCGGGGCTGCCCGGACCGGCCGGTCCGGCTCGGGCCGCCCGGTCCGGGCAGGCCCGGCCGAGCGGTTCGGGCCGTCCGGGCCGGTTCCCGTGCCGACGGGCGCACGGCCGGTCCCGACGCGTCCGGCGTGTGTCCGGCCCCGGCACGGCCGGCGCGCGTCCGGTCCCGGCGCGTCAGGTCTCGCAGGCGATCTCGGTGTCGGCGCCGGCCTCGCCGTCGCAGTCGTCCCTGCCGACCGCGCCGTCCTGGCGGTCGTCGGCGGGGCCGCCGCGCAGCAGGTCGTCCCCCGCACCGCCCTCGATGCGGTCGGCCGAGCCGCCCGCGGCGGCCGACGCGAAGGTGGCGCCGTCGACGTTGTCGCCGAACAGCCGGTCGTCGCCGCCGCGGCCCTGCACCAGGTCCTTCCCGCCCGTCGCGCCGGCGGGGTCGCCGAAGGCGCTGTCCCCGGCGAGGACGTACTCGGCCGCCGAGCCGCCCAGGATCCGGTCGTCGCCGGAGCCGACCGCCGTGCCGGTGGGCGCGTTGTGGTCGCCCCACGCGCCGAAGCCGCCGTCCTCGCCCAGGTCGATGAAGTCGTCACCGCCCGCGCCCCGGGCGCCCCCCGCCTGGGCGGCGCTGTCCCCGGTCGCGTCACCGAACTCGCCGGGCCCCTCCCGCAGGACGTCGTCGCCGGCCCCGGACGCCCCGTACACGCCGAGCGCGTCACCGACGAGGCTGTCGTGGCCCTCCCCGCCCTCCAGGATGTCGTCGCCGCCGCCGGTCGCGTGCTCGCCGCGGCTGTCACCGACCAGCGAGTCGTCGTCCGGGCCGCCGAGGAGCACGTCGGGGGAGGCGCCGGAGGCGGTGCCCTGCGGGGCGTAGGCGTCGCCCACCACCGTGTCCACGCCCGGACCGCCGTCCAGCCGGTCGGCGCCGGCCGGACCGGTCGTGTCGCCGGCCCTCGCCCCGTGGTCGCCGACCAGGACGTCGTGGCCCGCACCGCCGTCCAGCCGGTCGTCCCCGGCGTCGCCGAACAGCCGGTCGTCGCCCGTGCCGCCGGTGAGGCGGTCGTCGCCGCCTCCGCCGCAGACCACGTCGTCGCCCCCGCCGCCGTCGATCACGTCCGCGCCCGGTGTGCCGACGATCACGTCGTCACCGGGCGTGCCCGTGGTGCCGGGGGTGGTGGCCGCAGCGCCGAAGCACGTCCGCGCGTCGGTCGCCCCGGTGTCGGCCGCCCCGGCGCCGGGCGCGGCGGAACCGATCAGGGCGGCCGCGGCGACGATCTGGACGCAGACGGTGAGGACGCCCCGGCGGCCGGGTCTTCTTCCCTGCTCGCACAGCATGGTTCACTCCCTGGGGGTGGTGGGGTCACTGCCGCGTGATCCCTTCCATCACCGGGGGGCGCCACCGCAAGACGCCCAGTGTTTTCATCCGTTCAGATAATGATCTGAACAATCGGTACGCGTGTCCGTGTGCGAAGGCGCCCCGCCGGGGCGCCACCGCCGTGCCATGGGGGGACGAACGTCTGTGATCGACCTGCTGCTGCCGTCCGGGGTGTCCGTCGCCGAGGCCTTCCACGACCCGCCCGACCTGCCGCTGCTCGGCACGGAGGCCGAGGAGGTGAGCCGCGCGGTGGACAAGCGGCGCCGGGAGTTCACCACCGCCCGGTGGTGCGCGCGTCGGGCCCTCGCCGGGCTGGGCATCGGGCCCGTACCGATACCGCGCGGCGAGCGCGGGGCGCCGGTGTGGCCGGACGGGATCGTCGGCAGCATGACGCACTGCCAGGGCTACCGGGCGGCGGCCGTGGCGCGCGACACCGACCTGCGGTCCCTCGGGATCGACGCCGAGGAGCACCTGCCGCTGCCGGACGGCGTCCTGGGCCTGGTCGCGTCAGAGGGCGAGCGGGAGCACCTCGCGGAGCTGGCCCGGGTACGGCCCGGCGTCCACTGGGACCGGCTGCTGTTCAGTGCGAAGGAATCGGTGTACAAGGCGTGGTTCCCGCTGACCCGCCGCTGGCTGGGCCACGACGAGGCCGAGCTGGTCTTCGCGGCCGACGGGACGTTCGTGGCGCGGCTCCTGGCGCACGACCCGCGGGTGCCGGCGGAGGGGTTCACCGGACGGTGGGCCGTCGACGGGGCCCTCGCGGTCACCGCCGTGACGGTGCCGCCGCACGAGCCGCCCCCGCAGGGCTAGGTGTATTGACCCGTGAGGTCGGGTCCGGTCGGGTCCGCGGCCCCGTCACGGACCCGGCCGGGAGCGGGTGCGGCCACCGCGTGGGCACCGGGGCCGCGCGGACCCGCGAAGGCCGCGCGGGGACCACGGGCCGACTCGGGAGCCCGGCAGGGGCCGTGCGCCTGCGCCACCGTGGAACCGCAGGCCCAAGGGCCGGGGCGCCTGGTTCTCGGAGCGCTCGCGCCGGCTGTGGACGGCCGGCTGCGGAACCGGTGACGACGACAGGGCCGCGTACGTCGTCGTCCGCGCGGCGAGCGGGACGAGCGGCTCGTCGCGCCGGCGGCGGACGGCAGACGGCGGACGGCAGACGGCGGATGCGGACACGTCGTCGCCGCCGACCGCGTCGGCCGGGCGCCGGGCGTGGCGCGGCACGGCCGGGGCGATCACTGCGATCCTCCGGACGGCGGGATCCGCGACCCGGGTCGTATCGCCGTCAGGTGGCGTCGCAGCGGACCGGCGGGGCGGCCGGTGGCGCTCGTGGCCCACGGCGGACGGCACGGGTGACCAAGTGAGCGGGAGCCTCGGCGTACCCTCCGGCCACCGTCCCCCTGCTGCAACAGCCGCCGGAGGCAGTCGGGTTGCGCCGCACCGCGCCGCACCGCGCCGGCTCCGGCTCCGGCTCCGGCGTGGGAGGGTGGTTCGGGTCCCCGTCCCGGTGTCCGCTGACGCCGCGGCACAAGGGGCGGGGCGCGGCTGGAGGCACAGATGGAGATCCCCGACACGTCCCGCGGTGCCCGTCTGGCCGCCCACGGCGCCGTTTCCACGTCGCTGGCGCTGCGCAGCGACCGCGGACTGCGCGAGTTGGTGGACGCCGGCACACGGCTCGGGTCGGGCATCGGAGGGGAGACGGTCCTGCTGGAGGTCGAGGGAACCCCGGTCTTCGTCAAACAGGTGCGGCTGACCGATCTGGAGCGACGGCCGGAGCACGTTCGCTCCACCGCGAACCTCTTCGACCTCCCGGCCTTCTGCCACTACGGCATCGGCACCGTCGGCAGCCCGGGGTTCGGGGCCTGGCGGGAGCTGGCCGCGCACACCATGACGACGAACTGGGTGGTCGCGGGGGACTACGGGGGCTTCCCCCTGATGCACCACTGGCGGGTGATGCCGGACTCCGGCCGGCCGCTTCCCGAGGAACTGGCCGATGTGGACCGGGCCGTCGCCTACTGGGGAGGCGGTTCAGGGGTGCGCCGCCGGATCGAGGCCCTCCAACGGTCCACGGCGAGCCTCGTACTGTTCCTGGAGTACGTCCCGCAGAACCTGCACGACTGGTTGCGCGTCGAGATCGGGGCCGGTGGCGAGGCGGCCGAGCGGGCCTGCGCCATGGTGGACAGCGAGCTGGAAGCGGGCGTCTCGTTCATGAACGCCCGCGGACTGCTGCACTTCGACGCCCACTTCGAGAACATCCTGACCAACGGCCGGCAGATCTTCTTCACCGACTACGGCCTCGCGCTCTCCCCCCGCTTCGAGCTCGCCCGGGACGAGGCCGACTTCTTCGACCGGCACCGTGCCTACGACCGGCACTACACGACCACGCACCTGGTGAACTGGCTCGCCTTTGCCCTGTACGGACACGAACCGGAGGAGCGCGAAGCGTTCGTGCGCGCCTGCGCCCGAGGGGTCTTCCCCGAGGGGGTTCCGGCGTCGGTCGCGGCGCTCCTCGTCCGACACGCGCCGGTCGCCGCGATGATGGGCGACTTCTCCCGCGCGTTCCAGCGGGAGAGCCGGGCGGTCCTCCCTCCGCTGGCGGCGATCCGACGGAGGGAGCAGCAGGACGGTCCGTCCGCTGCCTGACGCACCGACGGGCCGGAGCTCGCGGGGGCGTCCCCGTGAACGGCGACAACCGGTCGCAAGCGGGTGGTGAACCGGTCGACCCGGGCCGTGCGGCGGGGCGGGGCGGGACGGGGCCGGGGCGGCGCTCGAAAACGGATGGACAGCCTCTCACCAGACTGCAAATGTATGCCATATGACGCATGATCATGCATTGACTCGGGATTCCGACCCCGTGGCGTGGCCCATGGGCTTCCGCGCCTACACGGGACACGGCGGACTGCGCGAACACGGCGACGACATCTCGATCGTCGCGTCGGAACGCCCGGCCACCAGCGCCGCGATGTTCACCCGGAGCCTCTTCGCGGGCCCGGCCGTACTCCTCAGCCGCGCGCATGCCGCGGGGCGGAACCTGCGTGCGGTGACGACGCTGGCGCAGAACGCGAACGTCGCCACCGGGCGCCAGGGCGAGGAGAACGCCGCCGAGGTCGTCCGCCGCGTCGCCGGGATCCTGGGCATCCCGGAGGGCGAGGTGCTCATCGGCTCCACCGGCGTCATCGGACGCCCCCTGCCGATGGGAACCATCCGTGCGCACTTCGACGGGACGGCCCGGCGCGGCCTCGCCGCGTTCACGGCAGGACCGCTGGACGTGGCCCGCGCGATGATGACCACCGACACCCGCCCGAAGACCGCCGTGCGGGCCGTCGGGCAGGCCCGCGTCGTCGGCGTCGCCAAGGGGGTCGGCATGCTGGAACCCGATATGGCCACGATGCTGGCCTACGTGTTCACCGACGCGGAGCTGTCCCCGGCCGACCTGGACGGGGCGTTGCGCGCAGCGGTGGACCGCACGTTCAACTGCCTGAGCGTCGACACGGACACCTCGACCTCCGACACCGTGGCGGTCATCGCCAACGGTGCCGCGGGACCGGTCGATCCGGCGCGGTTCTCCGAGGTCCTCGCCGACCTGTGCCTGGACCTCACCCAGCAGATGGCCGGTGACGGCGAAGGCGCCACCAAGCTCCTGCGCGTCACCGTCGGCCAGGCCGGCGACCACGGACAGGCGAAACGCATCGCCAAGAGCGTGGTGAACTCCCCCCTGGTCAAGACCGCCGTCCACGGCGCCGACCCCAACTGGGGCCGGGTGCTGATGGCCCTCGGCAAGAACACCGACGACACGGACATCGCGCCGGACCGCGTCACCGTGCGGTTCGGCGACATCGAGGTGTACCCCGAGGAGCCCGAGGCCGACACCCTCGACCGGCTCGTCGACCTCATGCGCCGGGACGAGGTCGACATCGTCGTCACACTGGGCCTGGGAGACGCCGAAGCCACGGTCTACGGCTGCGACCTGTCCGCCGGCTACGTCCGCGTCAACGCGGACTACACGACGTGACCGGACCCGGCCGCGGCGGCGGCCACCCTGCCGCTCGCGTGATTCCCCGGTACGAGGGCCGGCCGCACGCGGTCCTCAACGACCGGCCGAGGGCGCGCACCGGCTGCGCGCCACTCCCCGCAAAGCGTCGCACCGTCGTCGGAAACGATCCGTCCCGGACGGGACCAGGACGGCGTACAGCCGGGCGGTGCGACGGGGAGGACCGGGGTCGGACGCCACCGGTCGGCGACGTCCAGGCCCTCCGGAAGTCGACGCGGCAGGCGGGTCGACCAGCGGGGTGAGGGCGACCGCCCCACGAAGGGACCAGGCGGTGGCCCGGCTGCCGGGTGCGCGCGGTCGTCTACAGGACGACGGTGAGGCTGACGGGTCCGCTGACGTGTTCCAGGCCGTCGTCGGTGGCGCAGTCCAGGAGGTTCAGCGCGGGCAGGACCTTGGTCTGGGTGACGGTGGCGCCCTTGAACAGGCCGCCGGTGACCGTGCCGATACGGACCAGGACCGTCTGGCCGTTCGGCTTGAGGTTGATGGTCAGTCGCCCCTCGACCTTGCTGCTCTGCCCGGTGTTCCACCGGTAGGTGGCGGTGTCCTCGAAGTCGGCGGCCGTGCAGCTGGCCACCCCGTGCCCGCTGGCGGTGAAGTCCGCCCCGACGATCTCGGGATGGGTCGGCGACACGCACGGCGCCAGGCTGCCGCTGGCGGTGAACGTGGTCTGCTGGGGGGTGTAGGTGAGGCCGGGATGGTAGGTGCTGGTCTGCGTGCCCAGCGGACATGACACGTCCACCAGCGAGGACGAGGCGCCGGCGGAGGCCGAGGCGGGGGAAGCGCCTGCCATGCCGAGCGTGAGCAGCAGACCTGCGGGTAACAGTGCGGCAAGCCGACGACGCATGATCGTTCTCCTTCGGATGGAGCGGATCGGTGCGGATGAGGTGGGGTGTGGCGCCCCGGCGGTGCCGCCGCCGACCGGTGGTGGCCGGGGCCGCGGGTGGTTTTCGTGGCGGGCGTGTCAGCCGGCGAGGGTGAGGGTGACCGGGCCGGAGGCGTGCTCCAGGCCGTCCTCGGTCAGGCACTTGGTGACTTCCAGGGTGACGTCCGCGGTCGTGCGTACCACCTGGGCGCCTTCGAACTGTCCGCTGACGACTTCGCCTTCGCTGATGAAGACCGATTCGCCGTTGGGTTTGGCGTTGATGGTGAGGTTGTAGCGGATGACGCTGTTGGGGCCGTCGTTCCAGTCGACGACCATGGTGCTGTCGAACTGGGCGGTCAGGCAGCTGGCCGTGCCTGATCCGTTCACGGTGAACGTGGCGTAGGCGATCTCGGGGTTGGACAGCGAGGCGCACGGCCCCATCGTCCCCTCGATGTGGACGTTGGTCGGCTTGGGCTCGTAGGTCAGGCCCGGCTGGAACCTCACCGCCTCATCACCGAGCGGACAGGACACGAGCGTGAGCAGGTCCTCCTCGGCGGCAGGCGCGGCGGTGGCGGGAGGGGAGGAGACGACACCGGTCGTGACGAGGAGTCCGGCGGTGACGGCAAGGCGTACGGAACGCATGAGGACTCTCCCTCAATGAGGTGGAAAGTGTCCGGGGCGCTGGAACGGCGCGCCCTCCGGCACCCACACCCTTCCGTGGGCATGCCAACATCGCAAGCGCCCCGAAGGGCGCGAACAGAGCACATCGGCCTCGTACGGCCCGCCGGCGCGAGCCGGGCGCACACGGGCGGGTGCAGCACCCGAACCGCCCCCCTCTGACGGGGTGCCCTCGCCTCCCCGTCCCACCGCCTCCCCGTCCCACCGCCTCCCCGTCCCACCGCCTCCCCGTCCCACCGCCTCCCCGTCCCATTGGCTCCCCGGCCACCCGGCTCCCGGTCGGAACCCTGCGGGTCGATGCCCGCGGACGCGCCGGGCGCCGGATGGCCGGGTTCAGCGGTGGCGGGTGGGGCGGAGGCGGTCCGGGGCGGACAGGGCGGCCAGCACCCGGAGCACCTCGTCGTCCGGCACCTGGTCGAAGTCCCCGTACCAGAGGCCCACCGCGCGGAAGTCCGCCGGTTCGGAGAGGCAGACCAGGTCGTCCACCTCCGGACGCAGCCCCGCCGCGGCCCGACGGTCGCCCACGGGGACGGCCAGCACCAGCCGCGCGGGCTCCTCGCCCCGCAGCAGCCGCGCCGCCGCGCGGGCCGTGACGCCCGTCGCCAGGCCGTCGTCGACCAGTACGGCCGTCCGGTCCCGCAGGTCCGGTCCCGGGGCGCCGCGCCGGTACAGGGCCTCCCGCCGGTGCAGCTCGGCGCGTTCCCGGGCCACGTCGGTGCCCAGCTCGTCCGGGGTGATGCCGAGCATCGCCAGCGCCCGCTCGTCGAAGAGGGGCGGCGCCTCCCCGGCGATCGCCCCGATCCCGACCTCCGGCCGGCCGGGCAGCCCGATCTTCCGCACGACCAGCACGTCCAGCGGCGCCCCGAGCGCCCGCGCCACCTCCGCGCCGACCGGGACACCGCCCCGCGGCAGGGCCAGTACGACCGGGTCGGGCCACTGCCGCTCGGCCGCCCGCGCCCGTACCCGCTCACCGAGCCGGCGCCCCGCGTCCCGCCGGTCCTCGAACCGCAGCTCCATCACGACCTCCTCGCCGCGGCGGCCGTCCGGCCGGCCGCCACCCGGCCTCACGGCTGCCCGTCGCCCGCGTCGAACCCCTCGCCGCCCGGCCGCAGGAACCACTCCCGCGCGGCGCGGACCACGTGCTCCAGCGCGCCCGGCTCCTCGAAGAGGTGGCCGGCCCCGGGCACGACCTCCACCCGGTGCGGCGCCACCAGCCGCCCGGCCGCCTCGCGGTTCAGCCGCAGCACCTCGGGGTCCTCCCCGCCGACGATCAGCAGGACCGGTGCCGCCACCCGCGCCAGCGCGCCCCCCACCAGGTCCGGGCGCCCGCCGCGCGACACCACCGACCGCACCCGCGCGGGGCGTTCCGCCGCCCCCCGCAGCGCCGCCGCCGCTCCCGTACTCGCCCCGAACAGCCCCACCCCCAGCGACCGCGTCACCGGCTCGTCGGCGAGCCAGTCGACCGCGGACACGACCCGCGACGCCAGCAGGTCGACGTCGAACCGGTACTCGGCGGTCAGCAGGTCGTGCCGCTCCTCCCGCTCCGTGAGCAGGTCCATCAACAACGTGCCCATGCCCGCCTTCCGCAGCGCCCCGGCCACGGCCTGGTTGCGCGGGCTGTGCCGGGAGCTCCCGCTGCCGTGCGCGAACACCACCATCAGCGGCACCGAAGCGGGCAGCGCCAGGTCACCGCGGAGCGCGGAACCGTCCGTCGCGGGCAGGACGACCTCTTCCAGGATCACGACGGCCTCCCTCCTCCGGCCGGGACACCCGGGACCCTCGGGTCACCCGGGACGGGTGCTCCCGCCCCGCCGGGCCAAACGTGGGGTCCCGTTCCGAAGGGGAGGCCGGAACGGGCACCGGCGGCACGGCACGCGGCAGCGGCACGGGGGGCAGGAGGCGCCACGGACCGCGACCCGTTCGTTCACCGGACGGGTCCGGCACCGGGCCCGCCCGCGGGGCCGGGCGGGGCGGGGACCCCGCGGACGGTCCCGTGCGCAGGGTCCGCGGGCCCTGATCACCGGGTCGGGCCGTCGTCGTACCGGGCGGCCCCGTGCGCAGGGTCCGCGAGCCCCCGGGCCCGCGCCCTGGGGCGGCTCGCTCTTCGCCGGCGGCCGGCGCACCCACGCGGGCGGCCCCGGCCGGCACCGGTCCGCCTCCCGTGCCACGGCCCCCCGGCGGGCGCGGCCCCCGGTGGGCGCGTGACCTCCGAAGGGCGTGGCCCCGGTGGGCGCGTGGCTCCCGCGCCGGGGGCGGCGCCGGGCGCGCGGCGGCCGGGGCGCGGCCACGCCTCGTTGACGGTGCCGCCTCCGCGTTCTAGTTTCGGCCCTGTCCACAAGTCGACGGGAGGGGGAAGGCGTGAGCGGGTACGCGTGGCTGCGGCCCACGGCCGAGGAGCACGTCGGGTGGGACGTCGACGTGCTGTACGGACCCTGGCCCCGGCACCACCGCGACACGACCCTGGCCGAGGTGCGGGCCCGGCTCGCCGCGTCACCCGTCGCCGGGGCGCTGGCGCTGTCCACGCGCGGCCCCCTCTTCGACGACGCGGGCGGCAACGCCGAGACGCTCCGCGACCTCGCCGGCTGCCCCGAACTCCGCCCCGTCGGCACGGTCGACGTGCGCGACGCCCTCACCGCCGAGGCCCGCCTGGACGAACTGGCCGCCGCCGGCGTCCGGTTCCTGCGCCTGTTCACCGTCGACCAGGGCGCCGAACCCGACTTCCCCGGTTACCGCAGGGTCGTCCGGCTGGCCGTCGAACGCGGCCTGGTCCTCCTCCACGACGGCGATCCGCGCCGCTTCGGCCCGCCGCTCACCGGCCGGGGCGCCGACGTCGTGTTCCTCGACCTCCACGCGTACCTCCTCGCCGACTTCCTCCTCCTCGCCCGGGACGAACCCGGCTTCCGGGCCACCACCCGGATGCTCTCCGGACCCGACTCCATCGAGCGGGTCGTCGAGTCCGTGGGCGCCCGCCACCTCGTCTTCGGCTCGCGCACGCCCTTCATGGACATCTCGCCCCAGACGCTGAAGCTGCGGTACGCCGACATCTCCGCCGACGACCGCGCCGCGATCGCCACGAAGAACGTCGAGGAGCTGCTCGTCTGATGCCGATCATCGATGTGCACGCCCACGTGGGCCACTGGCCGTTCCACCTGACCTCCGGCGACGCCGACACCAACCTCCGCCAGATGGACCGGTACGGCATCGACCTGCAGCTCGTCTCCGCGTCCGAGGCCGTCGTGTACGACGCGGTCGCCGGCAACGCCGCCCTGTACAAGGCCCTCGCGACCCGGCCCCGCCTCCTCGGCTACGCCGTCGTCAACCCGAACCGCATCGAGGAGAGCGCCGCCGACCTGCGGCGCTGCCTCGACACCGGACGGTTCGTCGGCGCGAAGATCCACACCCACTACCCGGGCCGACTGCCCGGCTCGCCCGAGATGGCCGCCGCCTTCGACGTGGTCGCCGAGGCGGGCGTGCCGCTCCTCCTGCACACCTGGGGCACCGAGGTCACCCTCCTGCCGGAGCTGGTCGAGGCCCGCCCCGGCCTGCGCGTCATCCTGGGGCACGCGGGCGGCGACGCCTGGCGCGAGGCGGCGCACGCCGCGGCCGCCTGCGACCGGCTGTACCTGGAGCACTGCCGCACCGCCACCGACGCGGGCCGCGTCGCGTACGCCCGCGAGGCCGGGGTGCCGGTGGAGCGCATCCTGTTCGGGACGGACGCCACCCTCGTCGACCCGTGCGTCTCGCTCGGCGTGATCCGTGACGCGCACTTCACCGAGGACGAGTTGGAGCGGGTGCTGTGGCGCAACGCCGCCCGCCTCTTCGGCCTGAGCCTCTGACCCCCGCCCGCGCCTGCCGAACCCCCTCGCGCCACCGAACTCCCCCTTCCACCGGGGCCCCTCACCCCACCTCGCCCCACCGGGGCCCCTCGCCCCACCGGGCGCACACGCCCCCGCGCGCCCCGGAGCCGCCGCGCCCCGGGGCGCGCCCCCGTCCGCCCCCGTCCGGGCGGAGCTCAGACGAAGTTCAGCTCCGCCCGCCGCACCAGCGGGTCGTCCAGCATCGACCACAGGGGCACCGCGTAGTTGCCGAAGCCGTACCGACCGCCGAAGTGGAGGCCCAGGACGCGGTGGTCGGCCAGGTCGAGGACGGGGGAGCCGCTGTTGCCGCCCAGCGTCGAGCAGTCGTGCGTCAGCACGTTCCGCTCCGGCAGCAGCCGGTTGGCCACGCCCGGCTGGAGCCGCTTCACGTTGTAGACGTCCATGAAGATCCGGCGCATCGCCTCGGGCTCGTTGCGCCGCCCGTCCCACGCCGGGTGCCCCACCACGTACACCGGGTGGCCCGGCAGGTCGGCGGGGGCGTCCGCCGCCACGGCCAGCGGCGTCGGCAGCGGCTGCCCGCCCGGCGCGGGGGCGATCCGCAGCAGCGCCATGTCGACGTCCCGGTGGACGCCGACGACCTCCGTCACCGCGTACGTCGTCAGCCCGCCCGCGCCCGGCAGCGCGCCGTACTCGCGGGTCGGGTCCAGCACCGCGTCGAGCCCCGGCTGGAACGTCCACTCCGCCGCGCCGTCGTCCCGCGCGAACTCCAGCGCGACGTGGCGGTTGGTCATCACCACGTCCGCGCCGACCAGGAACGCCGTGCCCACCCAGTCGAGGCTGACGTGCCCGGACACGTCGACCCGGCCCACCCGGGACAGGGTCTCCCGGATCGCGGCCCGCTGGGCGTTCAACACCGCCCAGTCGCCCTCCTGCGGCGGGAAGTCCGCGTCCTGCACGAGGATCGCGGGCCGGCCCTCCAACAGGACGATCGCCTCCATCCCGAACGACTCGTCGTCGCCGACCTCGTCGTCGCGGCCCGCCGCCAGCTTCTCCAGCCCGCGCGCCCCCGCCTCCAGCACCCGGGCCCGCTCCTGTTCGGCGAACCGGGCGATCTCCTCGCCCGGGGCCTGATCGGCGGGCGGTTCGTACGCCGACTCGGGGACCTCCCGCGTCAGCCCTTCCCGTACCCGGTCGGCGACGGCCCGCAGATCGGTGAAGATCTCCTGGGGGCCGGCCGCGACCGGCGACCTGCTCCGGCTGACCATGTGTTCCTCCTCTCAGACGGGCGGCCCGGCCGCGCCGGACTGAGCCGCCTCGATCTCGGCGTGCACCTGCGGGGCGCGGGCCGCGAGGTGGGCCATGACGGCGGTGAACTGCGTACCGACGTTCACGAACGCCGTCCTGCGGCCCTGGAACGACACGTTCTCGACGCGCCGCGCGCCCCGGTGCAGCGCCACGACGCGCCAGTCGTCCGTCAGGACCGGCGCCCCCGACGAGCCGCCGCGCGTGTCCGTGAAGTAGCGCAGGTCGCGGTCGTCCGCCTCGAACACCAGGTTGTTGCGGAGCGCGACCCGCTTCGGGGCGCCGCCCGGGTGCTGGATGATGTTGACGGCCACCACGTCGCCCGGTGCGACCCGCAGCGTCCGCCCGGCCAGGCGCAGCACCGGCCGCGCGGACGGCGCCGTCAGCCGCAGCACCGCGTAGTCCAGCTCCGCGTCGGCGGCGGCCAGCTCCCGTACGGCGGCCTCCTCCGTCTCGGTGTCGTCGCTCTCGTAGTCGAACCGGGCCCGTGCTCCGCGCGCCTGGAGCAGCAGGTCCTCCGGGCCGGCCAGGGCGCGCCTGCCGCCCACCCCGGTGCGCGCGTTGACGACGTGGTGGTTGGTGACGACCAGCTCCGGGGTGACCAGCCAGGCGGTGCCCGAGTGGGGGAAGCCGTTCGGCTGGAGGGGCTGCCCGCCCTCGTACGGCGGCACCTTGATCCGCGCGACCGCCGCGCCCGCCTCGTCGCCGCCGCGCAGGAACTCGAACGGCACCGTGTCGTCCCGGTGGACGATCTCCTCCTTGAGCTCCGGTACCGGCCGGCCCGCGAGGACGTCCGGCTCCCCGCCCGCGTTCCGCGCCACGTCGTCCAGGGCCCGCTGGAACACGGCGGCCGGCGCCGCCGCCGCGGTCTGCGCGACCGCGTTGCGCAGCCACGTCTCCAGCGGCACCGACCCGTCGACGA
This sequence comes from Streptomyces sp. NPDC045287, assembly GCF_056432325.1. Lineage (NCBI taxonomy): Bacteria > Bacillati > Actinomycetota > Actinomycetes > Kitasatosporales > Streptomycetaceae > Streptomyces > Streptomyces sp. NPDC045287. The sequence continues at coordinate 135,167 of NZ_JBWKJG010000005.1, read as the reverse complement.
GCCGTTCGACGCGGTTCATCTCCACCAGGTCCGACTGCACCTGCAGTCCCGGCGCCGCCAGCAGCGGCAGCGTCGCCCGGTACCGGGGCATGATCCCGTCGAACAGCAGCGGCCGCACTGCCGGATCGGCGAGGCCCGCGTCCAGGGCCGCGTCCCGCACGGCGAGGATCTCCTCCTGCGGCAGGTAGCCCGTCACGCCCGCCGCGCCCTGCCCGCCGGTCACGGCGGACCACCGCCTTCCCCGCCGCCGCGCAGGGCGGCGGCCACGCTCGCCGCGATCTGCCCGCTCCCGTCCCGCAGCACCAGCAGCCGCCGCACCAGCTCGTCGAGCGTGCCCCGGTCCCGTACGAGCCGCAGGATGTCCGTGACGTCCGACGGCGGCGGCGACGGCGGGGCTCCGGCTGCCGCGGGCCGGGCGGGGGCGTCCCGCGCGCCGGCCGCCGAGCACAGGATGTCCATCAGCGGCCGCAGCAGCAGCGGGTCCGCCCGCACCGCCCGCCGCAGCCCCGTGCCCAGCACCTCCAGCACCTCGTCGCCCTCCGGCAGCCCCACCAACTCCAGTGCGTGGTCCAGCGCCCGCGCGTCCAGCGTGTACACCTGGGAGGCCGCGGCCCGTACCAGCGACGGCTGGCCGGCCAGCACCTCGTCCGGGACCTGCCGCAGCCGCCGCGCGAGCCGCGTGTCCACGTCCCGGTCGGGCACGTGCGCCCCCGCCGCGAGCCGCGCCCTGGCCAGCAGCGTGCCCATCGCCTCCAGGTCCTGGCCCAGGCCGATCGCCACGTCCTCCGCGAGCCGCAGCTCCCGGTCGGCGCTGTCCGGGTCGCCGTCCTCCTCCGCGAGCCGCGCCGACAGCAGCAGCAGCTCCAACTGCCGCTCCCCGCACCCCGCCTCCCGCGCGGCGTCGACCGCGTCGGACGCCGCCCGCCGCGCCTCCGCCCTTCGCCCCGACCGGTCCAGGGCCTCCACCAGCAGCGGGTGCAGGGCGCTGCACGGCGTCCACGGGCGCCGCTCGGCCAGCCGGGCCAGCGCCTCCTCGGTGAACCCCTGCGCCAGCAGGTCCTCCACCTCGTGGCCGACGATCCGCTCCCAGTCCTCCTGGTCGGCCTCCGCCATCACCAGGTCCGACGCCCCGCCGCGCCGCCGGTGCGCGCTGAGCAGCGCCGCCGCCCGGGGGCTCATCTCCTCCTGCGCCCCCTCCAGCAGCCGCTCCACCCCGGGCAGCCACCGCTCCTCCACGGTGCGCGGGTCCTCGTTGAGCCGCAGCCGGTGGTAGATCTCCTCGGCGCGCGCCTCCGGGCCCTCCCGCGCCGCGTAGTACGCCACGGCCCGCCGCTCCACCTCCCGCGCCGGCGACGCCGGGTCGCCCGCGACCAGCCGCAGCATGATCGCCCGTACGTCCGCCCGCACCCGCACCGCCTGCGGCCCCCACGGTTCGACCAGGTCCAGCCGGGACAGCGCGCCGAACAGCCGCCGCGCCTCCTCCGCCCCCGCCACGGCCACCCCGCACGGCTCGGCCAGCACCTCTCGGACGACGTCCGGCGTGATCAGCCGCAGCACCAGCCCGGCGTGGGCCAGGCGCCGCACGTCCGGGTCGGGGATGTGCTGGAGGATCCGCTCGTACAGGGTGCCCTGGACGAGCAGTTGGTCGACGCGGCGGAAGAAGTCCCGGCGCCGCGCCGGCAGACTGCCGATCAGCTCCCGCACGCCCGCCGTGCCCGATCCGGCCAGCGCCGCCGCCCGCGCCGCCAGCCGCAGGCTGAGCGGATGCCCGCCGACCCGTTCGGCCAGCACCCGCGCCAGCTCCGGGTCCCGCACCCCGCACGCCCCGAGCAGCGCCACGGACGCCTCCGGGCCCAGGTCGCGCAGCTCGATCTCCACCGACCGCACGCCGACCGCCGGGTGCCCGACCGGCGACCGACCCGACACGACGGCCCGCACCCGCGGGTACGCCTCCGTCAGCGCCAGGAACACCGCCCACATCCGGCCCAGCGCCGGCGAGCCCCGGTACTGGGCCTCCTCGAACGAGTCGACGACCATGACGAACGGCGCGCCCCCCGCCGCCCGCCGCAGCACCTCGCCGACCTGCCGGGACAGCGCGCTCTCCCGCTCGCTCGCCCCCGCCAGGAACTGCTGCGACGTCCTCCGGCCGACCCCCGCCCGCGTGGTCGCCAGCCGGTTGAGCTCGACGACCCGCTCCTCCTCCGCCCGCTGCGCGCTCGCCTCCTCCTGGCACCCGGCGGCCAGCGCGTCCAGCTCGGCGCGGAACGCCGGGTACTGGACGCCCAGTTGCCGGGCCATCTCCGCGACCAGCGTCACCGGCTCGTGCACCGACAGGGTGGCCCGCTCGAAGTCGACGTACACGAAGGGGAACGGGAACCTCCCCCCGCCGTCACCCCCGCCCCCGGTCCCCGCCCCCCTGCGCAGGCTGTCCAGCAGGAAGGTGGCCAGGAGCGTGCTCTTGCCCATGCCGCCCGGCCCGTGCACCACCAGCGGCGCCGGTACGGTCGGGCCCGCGCCGGGCGGGGGCCCCGGCGCGTGGACGTAGTCGCGCAGCTCCGCCAGCTCCGCCTCCCGGCCCACGAACGGCACCCGCACCAGGCGCTCCAACGGCTGGAGCAGCCGGGCCAGTTCCAGCTCGCCCCGGACGGCGCGGGCGTCCGGCAGCCCCGCCACCCCCGGCACCAGCGACAGCCACAGCACGGCCTGGAGCACGTCGGACAGCTCGTCCGGCCCCGCGCCCGCCGTCCCGGGCGCCTGCCCGCGCAGCACCGCGAGGCACACCCGCTCGGGCCCCGGCCCCCCGGGCACCGCGCCGAGGTTGGCCTCCAGGGCGCGCAGCGCCTCCCCGGGGCCGGACAGGGCGCGCAGCGTCTCCTCCCGCACCTCGGGCTTCAGCGTCCACTCCGTGCGGTCGGCCGCGCCGGTCGCCGCGCAGTCCGCGGCCAGCTCCATCACCGCCCGTCCCGTCGGCGCGGACTCCCCGGGCAGCCGCAGCTCCCGCGGGTCGAACGAGGTGAGCAGGCAGGCCGCCCGGCGGTAGCCGCACCTCGCGTCCGGCACGGCGCCGGGCGGCCCGGCGCCGGCGTGCCGCAGCTCCTGCCGCAGTTCCTGCCGCAGCCGGGTCCGGAACAGTTCGCACAGCGCGGCGGCGCCGGGGGCCTCAGCGGAGGGCACGGTAGACACGGACCGCTCCCTCCACCGCGGTGCCCAGCCGCCGCATGTAACACTCCCCGCCGGGGCCGTAGGGGCTACAGGGACCGTAGGGACTGTTGGGGTCAGCAGGGCCGTAGGGACTGCCAGAGCTGCCAGGACCAGCAGGGCCGTAGGGACCGTGGGGGCCGTCGGGGCTACCGGGGCCGGCAGGACCACCGCGACCACCGGGACCGCCCGGGCCGCCCGGCGCGTCGCCGTCCGCGTCACCGGCCGCCGCGAGGACCTCCTCCACGGCCACGTCGACCAGCCCGGCGAGCGCCGCCTCCCGCTCCTCCGCCGCCAGCGCGGCCAGCGACGGGGGCGGTTGTTCGCGGACGTACCGCTCGAAGAAGGCCCGCACGTCGTCCGGCCCGGCACTCCGCGCCCGGTCCCGGCACAGGCTGTGCCGCAGCTCGTACGGCAACTGCCGCATCGCCTCCCCGTAGCCGAGGAGCACCAGGCGCGGCGCCTGGGCACCGCGTACGGGCTGGTGCTCGTAGATGGCGAGGGCGAGCCGGCTGATCAGGTCCCACACGTCGGAGCCCGGGTCGAGCCGGTCGCAGTCGTCCAGCACGAACCAGAACAGGTCCTCGGCGCCGGTCGCCTGGACGACCACCCAGTGCACCGCCTCCTCAAGCGCCGGAAGCGGGTCGTCGAGGTCCGTCGCGACGGGCGGCACCACCCCCGCGCGCGGGTCCGAGACGAACGCGGCGAGACGCCGCACGACCTTGGTGGCCGTCGTGGTCGGGTCCAGCAGCACCCGCGCCGGGCGGAACCCCTGGTGCTGGGCGACGTGCCGGATGAACGCGTACGTGTACGAGCGGCCGCTGTGCGGTTCGCCGTCGACCAGCAGCACCGACTTGTGGCCGTCCGCCACGAACGCGCGCAGCGTCTCGCGCAGGTCCTCCCGGTCGAGGAACACCTCCGCGCCGCCGCGCAGCACCTGCGTGCGGAACACGTCCTGCGAAGTGTGCGCCTCGGCGTCCCGCTCCAGCCGCGCCAGGCACTCCTCGGCGTCCCTGACGTACGGCAGGACCCGCAGCCGGTCGTTGAGGACCAGCGCCCGCAGGAGCCGCACCTGTCCGTCGATGGTCCTGCGTGACGCCTGGACGAGGGCGCGCGCGTTGTGGGAGCTGACGGCGGTCAGCGGGAGGCCGCCGATGAACTCGGGGGCGAATCCGGCGTGCCGCAGTTGGACGTACGGGTCGGTGGAGTCCAGCAGGTACTCCCGCACCCACTCGGTGACCTTGTCCCACTCGGGGGTCTCCAACGGCATGGTTGAGCACCTGCCCGGTCGTCGCCGTCGTACCGGTCGCCCTCCCGGTCTGCCCGAGCCCCCCTTCGGCCCTCTCCCGTCATCGTCACACCCGGTACGGGGTCATGCAATCCGGCTGAACACCCGGCGCACCGGCTCTCGCACCAGCGGGTTCGACAGGTACTCGCCGACCCCGTGGTGGTCGGCGCTCGCGTTGGTGACCAGCAGGTCCGTGACGCGGCCCGGCGGGGCGTAGTCGGGGCGCAGCGTGTGGTCGAGCGCCACGACGTCGCGCGCGTCGGAGGCGTTCAGCCACAGCGCCGTACCGGACGGCACCGCGGGCGGTGCGGCGAGGCGGCCCTGCACCTCGGCGACCCCGAGCGGCGAGCCGAGCGTCACGAACAGGTCGACCGCCCGGCCCCGGGAGGCCAGCACCTCGTACGCGACGACGCCGCCCAGGCCGTGCCCGACCACGACGAGGGGGCCGCCGCCGTCCGCCTCCCGGGCCTCCTCGGCGGCGTCCAGCGTGTCCGACACGACCTGCCGCACCGCCGGCCCGGCACCGGTGAGGAAGTAGGCGTGGACGTCCTCGAAGACGTGCTTCACCAGCAGCCGGAACAGCGCCGTACGGGCGGGCCGGGGGAGCGGCAGCGCCTTCGGCAGCGGCTCCTCGCCCGGACCCGGGCGGGGCTCCTCGGCCAGGGCGAGCGCCTCGGCGAAGTACGCCATGTCGCGCAGCCACCCGTCGAGCGGCCCGTCCCCGCCGCCCTCGCCCCCGCCCTCCGCGCTGGAGCGGACCCGCGCGGCCCCGGCCGCCGTCCGCGCCACGAACCGGGCCGGGTCCTCCGGCAGCGGCCCCACGGCCTCCTCCGCCCCTTCCCGGGGCCCCGCGGGCTCCTCGGCCCCCTCGGGCCCTTCGGTCTCCGCTTCCGCGACCGCCCCCGGTCGCCCCTCCAGCGGGTCCGGCACGCGGTCGGGCAGCGGCTCCGGGTGGAGCAGCGGCGCCCAGTACGCCAGGTACGACGTGCCCTCCGCCTCGTGCCCGAACAGCGCCCGGTCCCACTGCGCCCTGAGCAGCCCGGCGCGCGGCTTGGGGCCGCTGCCGTGGACGTACACGATCCGGGGCCGCATCGGGCCTCCCTCCCTGTCGGATGTCCCAGCCCCGTCAGATGTCCAAGGCGGTCTCGTCGGGCGCCTCCAGACGCCGCCACCGGGCCTCCGGAGCGCGCGCCGGGGGCATCAGGTCGGCGGCCGGCAGCGGCCCCAGGTCCAGGCCGGTCAGCAGCACCACGTCCGCCACCGGCACCTGGTACGTGCGGAACGCGCCCAGCGGCGGCGGCGCGCCCGGCACGGCCCCGGCGAGCGCCCGGTCGGCGTCGCGCGTCAGGTCGGGGCTCTGGTCGAGGACGTACGCCGTCGCCGCGAGCGCCCCGTCGTGGAGGAACGCGGCGACCTTCCAGAACCGCAGCGGCACCTGCACGCCCCGGTACGGCGGGTCGGCGTCGTGCAGGACGGGACCGGTGAGCACGGTCAGCCGGCGGTCGTAGCGGGCGGCGTGGTCCAGCAGGTAGTTCTCCAGGCCCTGCCAGACCTGCTTGCCCTGGTTGAACACGTCGGCCTGCGGGGCGGCGTTCGTGTAGTGGAACGTGTCGCCGTCCGCGCGCGCCGCCACCGCCGCCGTCCCCCACACCGGGTCGAGGCGGCGCACCAGGTGGCCCCGGTCCAGGGAGTTGTCCCGGTACACCTCGGGCCCGGCCTGCCAGTCCTCCGCCACCCGCGGGTCGTACCGCCAGGCGTCGGTGCGCGGCACGTCCTCGACCAGGTGCTCGCCGTCGACGCACACGGCGGTGGCTGCCGCGAGGCGCCGGTCGGGGCGCAGCACCACGCTGAAGTGCGTGTACGGCAGGACGACCGTCTCGACGCGGGGCGCGGTGGGGCGCGGCAGCGGTACGGCGGGGCCGAGGAAGCCCTCGTCGTAGCCGTCGCGGCCGGCCAGGGAGCCGCCCGGGCCTTCCGAACCGTCGGAAGAGATCATGATCTGACTGGTACCGCGCGGGGGCGGCCCCCCAACGGCGCGGCGGGCCACGCCACCCCATCAGCGCAGGGAGGGCGCCGGGGCACGGGCCCGGCGGCGCGCGGGCCGGGCGGACGGACCCGTTCAGGCGGATTTCCCCGCCCGGTCGCCCCCCTGCGGTTCACCCGGGAGCCGGGCACGGAAGGGATGTGACCGACCCCGCAGCCGCCCGCGCTAGGAGACCTCCATGGGTGCCACCGGCCTTTCCCTGCACATCGGACTCAACACGGTCGACCCCGACCGCTACGACGGCTGGAACGGCCACCTCCTCGCCTGCGAGAACGACGCCCGCGACATGGCCGCCCTCGCCCGCGACGCCGGTTACGCCGACACCGTCCTGTTCACCGGCGAGGCCACCGTCGACGGCGTCACCGCCGCCCTGCGCGCCGCGGCGGCCCGACTCCGCGAGGGGGACGCCTTCCTCCTCACGTACTCCGGCCACGGCGGCCAGGTCCCGGACGAGACCGCCGGCGAGGACGAGCCGGACGCCCTCGACGAGACCCTCGTGCTGTACGACCGGCAGTACCTCGACGACGAGTTGAACCGCGAACTCGCCCGCTTCGCCGAGGGCGTGCGCATCCTGGTCCTGCTCGACTGCTGCCACAGCGGCAGCGGCATCGAGGTCCGCGACCTGCTCACCCCGGAGGCGCTGCGCGAGCAGTTCGGCACGGCGGACCCGGACGAGATCGAGACGGTGTCCCGCCTCATGCCCGTCGCCCGGCAGGGCGCCCTGTACCAGCGCGACAGGGAGTTCTTCGGCGAGCTCCAGCGGGAGCTGCGCGCGGACGGGCGTCCCGCCGACGCCCTGCTCGTCTCCGCCTGTCAGGACAACCAGCTCGCCGCGGACGGGCGGGTGAACGGCAGGTTCACCGGGACGCTGCTGGAGGTCTGGGACAGGGGTGCCTTCCGCGGCGGCCACCGGGCCTTCCACCGCGCGATCACCCGCCGCATGCCCGCCAGCCAGAGCCCCAACCTGTACGTGTCCGGGCGGCCGGCCGAGTCGTTCCTCGCGCAGCGCCCGTTCACGATCTGACCCACGCGGACCCCGCCGGACCCGCGGATCCGCTGGTCTGTCGGCCCCGCCCGGGTTGCCGGATCCGCGGGTCTGCCGGTCCCACCGGTCCTGCCCCGGATCCGCAGGGCTGCCGGTCTCGTCGGTCCCACCGGACCTGCGGGTCCCGCCGGTCCCGCGGGTCCCACCGGTCCCACCGGTCCCGCGGGTTCCGCTGGTCCTGCGGGACTGCCGGTCCTGCCGGATTCGCCTGTCTGTCGTTCCCGCCGGTTTGCCGGTCCCGTACGTCTGCCGGTCCCGTACGTCTGCCGGTCCCGCAGAACTGCTGGTCCTGCCGTTCCCGCAAGACTGCTGGTCCTGCCGGTCCCGCAGGACTGCTGGTCTCGTCGGCCGGCCCCGCCGGGCTCAGCCGAACAGGCCGGGCACCCGGATCGTCCGCACGGGCCGGTCCCGCCACGCCGCTCCCCGGCCGGGCCGTGCGGGCCCGTACGCCGGGAGCCGCGCCCCGGGAGTGCTCCGCTTGCTGCCGTCACGGCCACCGTCGTCACGCCCACCGCCGTCACGGCCGCGGGCGGCCGACCCGGGGGCACCGGCGGGTCCACCGCGCTCTTGGCGCCGGTCGCGGCCCTGCTTGGTCCTGTCCGTCACCACGCCACCTCCTCCACGCGCCGCGTCACGCCGCGACGCCCGCGTCACGGCACCGGCGGCACCCGGTCGTCCCGCCGGGGCGGGAGGCCGGGCACCACCGGGTACGGGTACGGCGGCTGCGCGCCCGCGCCGGGCAGGACCCCGGGCCCGCGGCCGGCCAGCGCCGTCACCACGTCGGCGGCGGTGAGCAGCCCGGCCAGCGTCCCGTCGTCCCCGACGACCGGCAGCGCGTCGCAGCCGTTCGCGTCCATCACGGCCACCGCCCGGCCCACCGCGTCCCCGTGGTGCACCACCGCGCACCTGCGGCAGCGCACCAGGTCGCGCGCGTAGCGCCGGGACAGCGACACGGCGGGTGCCGCGCAGACGACCGCGACCTCGGCCCGGTCCAGCAGACCGGCGCAGCGTCCGTCCGGCAGGACCACCGGAAGGTGGCGCGCGCCCGACCGCTCCAGCAGTTCCCACGCGGCGAGCACCGTCTCGCCCGCCGCGACCGTCACCAGCGACGTCCGCATCACGTCCCGGACGGCCCGCTCCAGCACCGGTACGCCGCGCGGGACGGGGACGGGGGCGCCCTCCGGAGTCCGTACCCCTTCGTGGGCCTCCTCGCGGGCAGGGGCCTGCGGGGCGCCCTGCACCAGCACGTGCTGCCTCATGACGGCCTCCCGGAGGTCGGCGCCGGAAACGGCGGTTCCGCAACCCTCTCCTTCCACTGTGGGCCCTGCGGCGGTCCGCGCAAGGGGGGGCCGACTCCCTCTTCGCGGGGCCCGGCGGTCAGGCCGCGCCGGTGGCGGGGGAGGGCGGCGGCAGGTGCCGCAGGAACCAGGCCGCGGCCAGCTCCTCGACCTGCTCCATCGCGCCGGGCTCCTCGAACAGGTGGGTGGCGCCCGGCACCACCTCGACGGCGTGCTCGCAGCGCAGCCGCTCCGCCGCCCCGCGGTTGAGCGGCAGCACCGGCGCGTCGGCGCCCCCGACGACGAGGAGCGTCGGTGCCCGGACGTCCCCGAGCCGGTCACCCGCGAGGTCCGGCCGGCCGCCGCGGCCGACGACCGCCGCGATGTCCGCGTCCGGCTCCGCCGCGGCGGTCAGGGCGGCAGCGGCGCCCGTACTGGCGCCGAAGTAGCAGACCGGCGGGGCGGGGGCGTGGGCGCGGCGCAGCCAGGCCGTGGCGCCCGTGAGGCGCCGCGCCAGCAGCGGGACGTCGAAGACCCGTTCGCGGTCCCGGGACTCGGACTCGGTGAGGAGGTCGAACAGCAGGGTGCCCAGGCCGTGCCGGTTCAGCTCGTGCGCCACGGCCCGGTTGCGGGGGCTGTGCCGGGAGCTTCCGCTGCCGTGCGCGAACACCACGACGCCGCGCGCCCCGCGGGGCAGCACCAGGTCGCCGGGGAGCCGGACGCCGTCGGCCTCGACGGTGACGGCGACGGGCCGCCCGGCACCGCCGAGGCCGCCGGCGGGGGCGTCTGTGGGGGCGTCGAGCGGGGTGCCGGCCGTGCCTCCGCCCGGGCCTTCGGACTCACGGGCGGGCGGGGCGTGCCGGGCGAGCAGCTCCGCGACCTCGCCGTCCCCGGTCTGCGTGAAGTCGTCGTACCACTGCCCCACGGACCCGAACCACTCCGGCGACGACAGGCACACGACGTCGTCCGCCTCCCGCCGCAGCAGCGCCAGCGCCTCCGGCGGGGCCACCGGGACGGCCACCACCACCCGCGCCGCGCCGTGCGCCCGCGCGACCCGGCAGGCCGCAAGGGCCGTCGATCCCGTCGCGATCCCGTCGTCGACCAGCACCGCCGTCCGCCCCCGCAGCGGCACCCCGGCCCGGTCGCGCCGGTACCGCCGCAGCCGCTCGTCCAGTACGGCCCGCTCGGCCCGCTCCACCCGCGCCCGGTCCTGCTCGCCGACCCCGGCGGCACGGACGACCACGTCGTTCACGATCCGTACGCCGTCCTCGCCGATCGCACCGAAGCCCAGCTCGGGCCGGGACGGCACCCCCAGCTTGCGGACGACCAGCACGTCCAGGGGCGCTCCCAGCGCCGTGGCCACCTCATGGGCCACGGGGACCCCGCCGCGCGGCAGCCCGAGCACGACGGGGCGGTCCGGGCGCAGCCTCTCCACGGCCTCGGCCAGCTGCCGTCCGGCGGTCGCACGATCCGTGAACCGCATGCCTCCATCGTAGGAGCGCCCACCGGAAGCCGCCTGCCCGTCCCAAGGCGCCCTGCCACGGGGTGCTCCCCCCTTCAACCGTTCCGAGGGTCGCCGGGACGGAGCGGTGGACGCACGAGAACGTCCCCGCCCCCGCCACCCCGCCCAGCGGCCCGCTGCTCCGGATCGGCCGTCGCGGGGCCGCTGTTCGGCACCGGCCGAGGTGCCGGCGGGGTCGCGGGCGGCGCGGACCGGTGCGACACGACCCGTGTCGGAGTTGGGCCGAACGGGTGAGGGGCGCCAGGATGGGAGCATGAGTAGGCACGAGAGGTACGACGTCACCGACGAGCAGTGGGAGGGACTGGCGCAGGTCGTCCCGCTGCGGGGGCGCGACGAGTGGCCGTCCAGGGCCGATCACCGGACGATCCCCCAGGACTCCGAGGCCGGGGCACAGCGCCGCATGGTGGTACTGAGGGTCCAGGTCTTCGCGGACGCGCGGGAGGTCGCCGAGTACCTCGTCGCCCAGGTTCCCGTGCTGCTGGACCTGACCAGCGCCGAGACCGAAGTCGCCAAGCGCGTCCTGGACTTCAGCAGCGGGGTCGTCTTCGGCCTGGGCAGCTCCATGCACCGGGTCGACCGGAACGTGTTCCTCCTCACCCCCGCCGGTACGGAGGTCGAGGGCACGGCCACCGCGGCCGTGCCGCACGCCTGACGGCCCTGACGGCCCTGACGGCCCTGATGGCCCTGACGGCCCTGACAGCTCTGGCGGCCTGACGGCCCTGGTGGCCTGACGCGTGCCTGACGGCCGTGGTCGGTAGGCGGTCTGGCGGGCCGACAGGACGGGCGGGCTGTGGGAAGCGGGCGTCCGGCGGCGCCTGACGGTGCGGCACGGCCCCGTCCGGGGCGGCCCTGTCCGGGACGGCCCGGCCCCGTCCGGCGTGACCCGGTCCCGGCGTGCGGGGCGGGCGGCGGCGTGCGCGGCGGCGGTGGTAGACCTGTCGCCGTGACCGAACTGGACGTACAGGGACTGCAGCGCCGGCTGGCCGAGTTCGCCGCTTCGCGCGCCTGGCAGCCTTACCACACCCCGAAGAACCTGGCGGCGGCGCTCAGCGTCGAGGCGGCCGAACTGCTGGAGATCTTCCAGTGGCTGACCCCGGAGGAGGCCGACCGGGTCATGGACGACCCGGAGACGGCGCACCGCGTGGCCGACGAGGTCGCGGACGTGCTCGCCTACCTCCTCCAGTTCTGCGGGGTGCTGGGCGTCGACCCGCTGGAGGCGCTCTCCGCGAAGATCGACCGGAACGAGCGGCGCTTCCCCGTGGGGCGGCCTCCGGGGCGGTCCGCGCGGCAAGATCGTCACTCTTCGGAGTGAGCGACTTATTCACACTGAGCTTCCTGTCCACAGATTTCCGAATTCCCCTGGTGTTTGGACTCGGATAGCTTCACTCTGGGTAGTGAGTTAGTGAGCGGAAAGTCGTATGAACGGGGGCGGCGGGCATGGACGCGGAACGGCTCATCTCCATCAGCCGGAGTGATCTCGCCGAGAGCCGGGCGGTGCCCGACATCATGGCGGCCGTCTGGCAGGCGCAGTGCCTCGCCCAGGCGATCGGGGACCACCTGGCGTTGTTCGGGCCGCAGGAGCTGAGAGGCGAGGCGCGCGGGCTCGGCGAGACCGGCAGTCGCGGGGGCGCGGGCCCGGACCATCCGGCGCGGCGGACGGGGGCGGCGGCGTCGCAGTTGTCCGAAGTCCTCGACCTGCGCGGCACGTTACGGGCGCTCGGCGCGCTGCTCGGGGAGGTGGGCATGGCCCTCGTCGGCGTGGCCTGCTCCACGGACGAGGAGGGCCTCTACTGGCAGTGCATCGAGGCGATCGACGCGGCCGACGAGGCCGGTGACCGGGTGCGCGTCATGCTGCGCCGGATGGCGGCGCGCGGCCGCGACCGGCCTCCCGAAGGGGCGGGCGGACGGTGGGTCCGGGGCGGTGCGGCGCTCGGCGCCGTGCCGGTCGCGCGCCCGGCCGGCGGGGGAGGGGAGAGACCCGACCGGGTCCGGGTGACGGACCCGGCGGACTCGACGGCGGGGCCGTGACCGCCTGGCGGCGGGGCCGTGACCGCGCGACGGCGGTGCCGGGGCCCGGCCGCGGCGCTCGCCGGTGCAGGATGGGGGCATGGATCTGCGCATCTTCACCGAACCGCAGCAGGGTGCCGACTACGAGACCCTGCTCACCGTCGCCAAGGCCACCGAGGACCTCGGGTTCGACGCCTTCTTCCGCTCCGACCACTACCTGCACATGGGGTCCGTCACCGGGCTGCCGGGTCCGACGGACGCCTGGATCACGCTGGCGGGCCTGGCCCGCGAGACCCGGCGCATCCGACTCGGCACGCTGATGACGGCCGCGACGTTCCGCCTCCCCGGGGTGCTCGCGATCCAGGTGGCGCAGGTCGACCAGATGTCGGGCGGCCGGGTCGAGCTGGGCCTGGGCGCCGCCTGGTACGAGGCGGAGCACACGGCGTACGGGATCCCGTTCCCGAAGGAGAAGTTCGGCCGCCTGGAGGAGCAGCTCGACATCGTCACCGGCCTGTGGGGCACGGAGACGGGCAAGACGTTCAGCTACGAGGGCAAGTACTACCGGCTGGCCGACTCGCCGGCGCTCCCCAAGCCGGCGCAGCCGAAGGTGCCGGTCCTGATCGGCGGCCTCGGCGCGACCCGCACGCCGCGCCTGGCGGCCCGGTACGCCGACGAGTTCAACATCCCGTTCGCCTCCCTCGCCGACACGGAGCGCCAGTTCGGCCGGGTCCGCGCGGCCGCCGAGGAGGCCGGGCGGAGCGCTGACGACCTGGTGTACTCCAACGCCCTGGTGGTGTGCGTCGGCAGGGACGACGCGGAGGTGGCCCGCCGCGCGGCGGCCATCGGCCGGGACGTGGACGAGCTGAAGGAGAACGGCCTGGCGGGCTCGCCCGCCGAGGTCGTCGACAAGATCGGCCGGTACGCGGCCCTGGGCAGTTCCCGGGTGTACCTCCAGATCCTGGACCTCCACGACCTGGACCACCTGGAGCTGATCTCCTCCCAGGTCCAGTCCCAGCTGGACTGACCGGCGCGGGGGAGCGGCGGGCGGGGCGCCCGCACGCGTGGGGCGCCCCGCCCGTACCGGCCGCCGGCCCACCGGCCGGGGCAGGGGCCCGCGGGTCCCCGCCCCGGCCGGTGGCTACAGCCGGGGGTCGACCGGTTCCGACTCCAGGGCCAGGACGGCGAAGACCGGCTCGTGGACGCGCCACAGGGGTTCGCCGGCGGCCAGCCGGTCCAGGGATTCCAGGCCCAGGGCGTACTCGCGCAGGGCGAGGGAGCGCTTGTGGCCGAGGGAACGGGAGCGCAGGCGCTGGAGGTTCTCCGGGCGGGTGTACTCGGGCCCGTAGACGATCCGCAGGTACTCGCGGCCGCGGCACTTGACGCCCGGCTGCACCAGCCGGCCCCGGCCGTCCCGGGCGAGGGCCCGCAGCGGCTTGACGACCATGCCCTCGCCGCCCCGGCCGGTCAGCTCCAGCCACCAGTCGACGCCCGCCCGCACGGACGTCTCGTCATTGGTGTCGACGACGAGCCGGTCCGTGGCGCGCAGCAGGCCCGTCGTGTCGGCCGCGACGAGACGGTCGACGAGGGCGAGCTGCTCGTCGTGCGGCAGACCGGCCAGGCTGCGCCCGCGCGCGGCGAGGACTTGGAACGGCGCGAGCCGCACCCCGTCCAGCCCGTCCGTCGGCCAGCAGTACCGTCGGTAGGCGCCGGTGAACGCGGCCGTGTCGACGGCCCGTTCGCGCTGCCGCCCCAGCGGCCCGGACACGTCCACGCCGCGCGCGGCCGCCGACTCCAGCGCGGCGATCGCGCCGGGCAGCGACGCGCCGGCCGCGGCCCCCACCGCGGCGTACTGCGACCGCAGCAGGCCGCCGGCCTTCAGCGACCACGGCATCAGCTCCGCGTCCAGGAGCAGCCAGTCCGTGTCCAGCCCGTCCCACAGCCCGGCGGCCGTGACCGCGGCGCGGACCCGTTCCAGGACGGCCTCGGTCATCGCCCCGTCCGGGAAGAAAAAGCGCCCGGTGCGGGTGTACAGGGAGCCGGTGGGGCCCTCCACGCCGAACCGCTCGCGCGCCGCTGCCGCGTCCCGGCACACCAGGACCACGGCCCGCGACCCCATGTGCTTCTCCTCGCACACGACACGGGCGACCCCGTCGGCGGCGTACGCGGCGAACGCCTCCGCCGGGTGCTCCAGATACCCGTCGAGGCCCGACGTGGCGGTCGGCGCCATCGTCGGCGGCAGGTACGGCACGAGGCGCGGGTCGACGGCGAAGCGGCTCATGACCTCCAGGGCGGCCGCGGCGTTCTCCTCGCGCACGCCGACGTTGCCCGCGTACCGGGTCTCCACGACGCGCCGGCCGTGCACGTCGGCCAGGTCCAGCGGCCGGCCCTCGTGCCCGCCGGGGACGCTTGCGGCGAGCGGCCGGGCCGGCTCGTACCAGACCCGCTCGGCGGGCACGTCGACGAGCTCCCGCTCGGGCCAGCGCAGCGCGGTCAGCTTCCCGCCGAACACGACGCCGGTGTCCAGGCAGATCGTGTTGTTGACCCAGGAGGTGTCCGGCACGGGCGTGTGGCCGTACACGACGGTGGCGCGGCCCCGGTAGTCCTCGGCCCACGGGTAGCGCACGGGCAGCCCGAACTCGTCGGTCTCCCCGGTCGTGTCGCCGTACAGGGCGTGCGAGCGGACCCGGCCCGACGTGCGGCCGTGGTACTTCTCCGGCAGGCCGGCGTGGCACACCACCAGCCGCCCCCCGTCGAGCACGTAGTGGCTGACGAGCCCGTCGACGAACGCGCGCACCCGCTCCCGGAAGGCGTCGTCCTCCCGCTCCAGCTGCTCGATCGTCTCGGCGAGGCCGTGGGTGCGCCGGACCTCGCGGCCGGCCAGCCAGCGGCCCAGCTTGTTCTCGTGGTTGCCCGGCACGCACAGCGCGTCGCCGGACTCGACCATGTCCATGACGCGGCGCAGCACACCGGGGCTGTCCGGGCCGCGGTCGACGAGGTCGCCGACGAACACGGCGGTGCGCCCCTCGGGGTGGCGGCCGTCGACGTAGCCGAGTTCGGCGAGCAGGGCCTCCAGCTCGGAGGCGCAGCCGTGGACGTCGCCGACGATGTCGAACGGGCCGGTCAGGTGCCGCAGGTCGTTGTACCGCTTCTCCAGGACGACCTCAGCGGCCTCGATCTCCTCGACGCCGCGCAGCACGTGCACCTTGCGGAAGCCCTCGCGCTCCAGGCCGCGCAGGGACCGCCGCAGTTCGCCGCGGTGGCGGCGGATGACGTGCCGGGGCATGTCCGCCCGGTCGGGGCGGGCGGCGTTGCGTGCCGCGCACACCTCCTCGGGGACGTCGAGGACGATGGCCATGGGCAGCACGTCGTGCTCGCGGGCCAGCCGCACCAGCTGGCGGCGCGCCTCCGGCTGCACGTTCGTCGCGTCGACGACGGTGAGCCGGCCGGCGGCGAGCCGCTTCCCGGCGATGTAGTGGAGCACGTCGAACGCGTCGCGGCTCGCGCCCTGGTCGTTCTCGTCGTCGGAGACCAGTCCGCGGCAGAAGTCCGAGGAGATGACCTCGGTGGGCTTGAAGTGCCTGCGGGCGAACGTCGACTTGCCGGAGCCGGTGGCGCCGACGAGGACCACGAGGGACAGGTCGGTGACGGGCAGCCTGCGGGTCCGCGCGGCGGCGGGCTCCGTGACGGCGGTGGTGGTCATGCGGTCTTCCCCTCCTTCGTGGTCGGCGCGGTGCCCTTCGTGGCCGGTGCGGTGCCGGCGGCGGTGAACACGGCCATCTGCGTGGGCGGACCCACCTGCGGATCCTCCGGCCCGACGGGCGCGAACGCCACCGCGTACCCGTGGCGCGCGGCGACGCCGAGCGCCCACGCGCGGAACTCGGCGCGGGTCCACTCGAACCGGTGGTCGCCGTGGCGGACGTGCCCGGCGGGCAGGGACTCCCAGCGGACGTTGTACTCGGCGTTCGGCGTGGTCACGAGCACCGTGCCGGGCCGGGCGGCGCCGAACACCGCGTACTCGAGGGCGGGCAGTCGCGGCGGGTCGACGTGCTCGACGACCTCGCTGAGCACCGCCGCGTCGTACCCCTGGAGCCGCTTGTCCGTGTACACGAGGGAGCCCTGCACCAGCCGCACCCGCGCCGCCCGGTGCTCGCCCATGCGGTCCAGACGCAGCCGGCGGGCGGCGAGGGCCAGCGCCCGTACGGACACGTCCACGCCGACGACCTCCGTGAAGCGCGGGTCCTCCAGCAGTTCGCGGACCAGCTGGCCCTGCCCGCAGCCCAGGTCGAGGACCCGGCTCGCGCCCGCGTCGCGCAGCGCGGCCAGGATCGCCCCGCGGCGCCGCACCGCCAGCGGCACGGGGCGCTCCTCGGTGTCGGTGTCCTCGTCGACGGCGTTGTCCAGCTCCTCGGCCTCCGTGTCGTCGGCCGCGGCCAGCCGCGCCAGCTCCAGGCGCTCCGTCGCCACCCGCGTCAGGGACCGGCGGCGCGACAGGTAGCGCTGGGTGATCAGCTGTTGTTCCGGGTGGCCCGGCAGCCAGCCCTCGCCGACCCGCAGCAGCTTGTCGACCTCGTCGGGCGACACCCAGTAGTGCTTGGCGTCGTCCAGCACCGGCAGCAGCGCGTACAGGTGGCGCAGCGCGTCCGCGAGGCGCTGCTCGCCGTCGAGGACGAGCCGGACGTACCGCGAGTCGCCCCACGCGGGGAACCGCTCGTCGAGCGGCACCGGTTCGGCGGTGACCGCCCAGCCCAGCGGCTCGAACAGCCGTCGCACCAGGTCGGCGCCGCCCTTCGCGGGCACCGCCGGCACCTCGACGCGCAGCGGCAGCGAGGCCGCCACCAGCTCGGGGCGGGCGGCGCACCGGCCGGCCAGCGCGCTGGAGAACACGTTGCCCAGCGCGACGGCGAGCAGCGAGGAGGCCGCGTACGGGCGGTCGTTGACGTACTGGGCGAGCGCCGTGTCGGGGCCGCGGCCCCGGTCGCTCCTGCCGCGGCGCACCAGCGCGACCGGATCCACCTCCAGCAGTAGCGCGGCCGTGCAGCGCTCGGCCGTCGCCTCGGGGTAGAAGACGTGGGCCGTGCCGTAGGAGGTGGGGAACGCCTGCGCCTTGTCCGGGTGCTTGTGCAACAGGAAGCCGAGGTCGGTCGCGGGGCGTTCGGGGGTGCCGGTCGTGCTGATGGTCAGGAACACCCGGCCAGTATCGGGGCGCCCCCGCGCCGCCGGCCAGGGGTTTTACCGGTGGGTCGGAGGGCGGGCCGGACGGTGGGCCGGGGCCCGGGAGGCGCCGGGCGGGCCCGTGGGCCCGGCCGCCGTGGGGGCGCACGGACGGCGCAGGGAGCGGACGTACGGCGCATTCGGGCGGCATGAGGGGAGTGGACCGGGTGAGGCTGCGCCCCGTGCGCCTCCTCCTTGGTTGACGGGTTTGAACCGAACCCCTAGCGTTCTTCACCCCAAAGGAGTGACGGAACGTCAACTTCCTTGTTTTCAAGGTCATTTGAAGTGCCGCATGAATCGAAAACGTGCGAACTTCCATACGAATCAACCGAACGAGCGGCTGTCTGTTCGAGGGTGCGCGGCGCGGGGGAAGGGAGCGGAATGAGTCTTTTCGGCCAGGACCGCTCCTTCCTCGAAGCCCTCTCCCCCCAGGACCGCCGCGCCCTCCTCGCCGAAGGCGTCCCCCGTGTCTACGAACCCGGCACCGTCATGATCCGGGAACGCGACACCTCCGCCTACGTCCTGGCCCTGCTCTCCGGCTGGGCCGTCGTCTCCGTCGGCACCGAGCGCGGCGCGCGCCTCATCCTCGCCCTGCGCGGCGCGGGCGAGGTCGTCGGCGACCTCGCCGCCGTCGACCAGGGCCCGCGCAGCGCCACCGTCACCGCGCTGGGCCGGGTCCGGGCCGTGTCCGTCACCGGCGACCGGTTCCGCCGCTTCCTCGCCGCCCGCCCGCACGCCACCTCACTGATCATGCGGCAGCTCAGCACCCGGCTGCGCAGCGCCGACGTCGAACGCCGCTCCCTCGCCTCCGAGACCGTCCTCCAGCGCCTCGCGGCCCGGCTCGCGGAACTCGCCGAGCGCGCCGGACGGCCCGGTCCCCACGGCATGGTCCTGGAGATCCCGCTGCCCCAGCACGACCTGGCCGCCGCCATCGGCGCCACCCGCGAGGCCGTCGCCAAGGCCCTGCGCCAACTGCGCGAACAGGACGTCGTCCGGACCGGTCCGCGCCAGGTCGTCGTCACCGACATGGAGGCCCTCCTCCACCTCGCCCAGGGCCGCGGGGCGCGCCCGGCGGGGCCCGCGGAGAAATCTCCGCCGGGTGTGTAAACGACTACATCGCCCGCCGCGCCACGCGGCGAGGCTTGCCCTGTCACCACGAGCACCACGGCACACCACGCCATCCAGGGAGTCCGAGTGAGCAGTGCGGGAGCCATCCACCGGCTGGTCGTCTACGGAGACGCCTGCGCCTCCGGAACGCTGGGCATCGACGCGAAGAAGCGCATGCGCGCCGCCATGTACGAGGCGTTCGGCGAGGCGTACGCCGCCGTCGGCGTCGAGCCCGGCCACGTCCACCAGGAGGACCGGGGCGACGGCATCCTCGCCGCCCTGCGCCCCGACGTACCGCCCACGCTCATGGTCGGGCGGTGGGTCGACACGCTCTACGAGAGCCTGCGCGAGCACAACGCCGGCCGCGACCCGCGGCTGCGGCTGCGCGTCGGCATGAACGCCGGCCTCGTCCTCGACGACGGCGAGGGGCTCGTCGGCCGCGCCGTGGACCTCGCCTGCCGGCTCTGCGACAGCCCCACCGCCAAGGACGTGATGGCCCTCGCCGACGACGCCGACCTCCTCGTCGTCGTCTCCGGCTGGCTGTACGACAACGTCGTCTCCGAGGGCGGCCGGTACGTCGAGCCCGGCCACTACCGGCCCGCCCGCGTCCGAGCCAAGGAGACCGACGAGACCGCCTGGTTCCACATCCCGAGGCGGTCCGCACCGCCCCTGCCGGGCGATCCCGGCGGGGAACCCGCCGGCACCCCGGGCCGCGCGCCCGGTGCCGCACCGACCGGCGGTGGGCCGACGACGGGGGACGGCCCACCGCCCCGCACCGCCGACGCGCCCCCGCCCGCACGCAGCTACCGGGCCGGGGGCGACCTCCAGGTCTTCGAGCGCAACACCATCCACGGCGGCTTCACCGGCATCCGCAAGGACCGCGACGGAGGCGGGCACGCATGACCGATCACGACGACGCCCCGCAGCCCGACCACCACGCCGACGACGCCAAACCCGCCGACCCGTCCCACGACCGCGACCATCGCGACCGCGACCGGGACCACCGGGACCGGGACCGCGACCACCGCGACCGGGACGGCGCCGGCAAGGAGCAGCCCGGCAGGGACCCCGCCGACGCCGACCGCGCGCCCGAGCCCCCGCCCAACCCCTTCGACCACGCCGGCCGCAACCCGCTCGGCGCGTCCGGCGGCACCGGCGGCGCCGGTACCGCCCACGCCGCCCGCACCACCTTCGAACACGGCCGTGCCGAACGCCGCTACGACATCCGCGGCGACGGCCAGGTCTTCGAGGACAACACCTTCATCAACCAGTTCTGGGTCGACTCCGGGCCGCCCGCCGTCCAGGGCGCCGTGCCGGGCGAGACCCTGGAGCGGCTCGCCGACGTCTACTGCGAGACCACCGGCTACCAGCGCATGAAGCACCTCCTGCGCTCCTGCGGGCTGCTCGTCCTCACCGGCGAACCCGGCAGCGGTCGCACCGCCACCGCGCTCGCCCTCCTCTCCGAACTCACCGACGACCACGTCACCCGCCTCGACCCCGCCACCGCCGTCCACACGATCGGCGACGACGCCCTCCAGCCCGGCCACGGCTACCTCCTGGAATTCCCGCCCGAGGACGGCACCGGCGCCGACCCCGAGCCCGGCGACGGCGACCGCACCCCCCGCCCCCGCCGCCTCACCGAACTCCACCTCGACCGCCTCAGCGGCCAGCTCCGCGCCAAGGGGTCGTACGGCGTGATCCTCGTCGAGAGCGGCGACCTCGCCGACCGGCTCCTCCAGGGCCGGTACGGCGCGTACTGCCCGCCCCCGCCGCCCGCCGAGGTCCTCCACCGCCACCTGCGCACCCTGCTGCGCGGCGAACCCGACGGCGCCCTCGACGAGGCCCGCGCCCTCGCCGCCCACGAGGACGTCACCCGGGCCCTCGGCCTCGACGAACTGCGCCCCCGCGAGGCCGCCCGGCTCGCCCACCACCTCGCCCGGCACCAGAAGGGCGAACTCACCCGCACCCAGCTCCTCGACGACTGCGGCGCCTTCGTCCGCGCCCAGGCCCGCGCCTGGTTCGCCGGCGCCGACCGGCCCGGCACGCTCCCCGAAGCGCTGCCCGCGCTGAACGCCGCCGCGTTCCGCGTCGCCGTCGCCGTCTTCAACGGCTCCGCGTACAGCCTCACCGCCGAGGCCGCCGAGCTGCTCGCCTGGGAACTGGCCGTCACCCTCGACCCCGGGCACCCCGCCGGGCGCCGCCTGTTCGGCACCCACGCCGACAACCGGCCCGTCGTCGCCCGCTCCGTCGTCGAGGACGGCGAACTCGACCTCGGCGCCGCCCGCGTCCCCGCCCGCGTCATCCGCTTCCAGGGCGACGCCCTCGCCACCGCCGTCCTCCGCGAGGTGTGGAACGGCCACCACAACGTCCGCGGTCCCGTCGCCCGCTGGCTGCGCGGCCTGTGCGACGACCCCCGCCCCGAGGTGTGGGTCCGCGCGTCCGTCGCCGCCGGCGTCCTGTGCTCCTGGGACTGGGTGTACGGCTTCGGCGAACTCGTCCGCCCCCTCGCCGCCCTCGACGGCCGCGTCCCCCGCATGGCCGCCGCCACCGCCCTCGCCGAGGCCGCCCGCGACCCGCGCGTCCAGCCGGCCGTCGCCGCCGTCCTGCGCGAATGGGCCAGGAGCGGCGACTCCGCGCTCGTCGACACCGCCGTCCTCGCCCACGGCTACGCCCTGCCCACCGGTTCCGTCCGCTCCGCCCTCGACGCGCTCGGCGCCGTCGTGCGCTCCGAGGGCGGCGACGACGCCGACGTCCTGGGCACCGCCTCCTTCAGCGTCATGCGCCTCCTCGCCTCCACCGATCCCGAGGCCGTCGTCCACCGCCTCGGCCACTGGCTCGGCGACGGCCGGCGCTCCCTCGCCGACCTCGTGCTGCTCACCGCGATCGGCACGCTCACCATGCGCACCACCCACCTCTGGGGCCTCACCGAGGTCCCGCACCTCGAACCGTACGGCGCCCGGCCCCTGCTGCTCGCGCTGCTCGCCACCCGCCCCGGCCTCACGCCGCCGCTGGCCGCGCTCGTCCGGGCGGCCCTGGGCACCCCGCGCTCCGGGGAGCCCGCCCTGGACGGCCTCGCCTCCCTGCTGCGGCGCGCCGCCCGGGACCCCGAGACCCTGCGGCTGGTCTGCGGCCTGCTGCCGCTGCTCGCCACCACCCCCCGGGACCGCGACCGGTTGCGCGGCCTGCTCACGGGGCTCGTACGCGACCGGGACAAGCCCCTGGACAAGACCGCGGCCGGCCGCATGTGGGACGCCGTGGCGGAAGGAGCGGAGCGATGACTCCCGGGCCCACCCCGCACGACCCCCGGAACGACACGGGGTCCCGCGCCCGCGGGCCCCTCCTGCGCGAGTGCCCGCCGCCCTACCGGCGCACCAGCGGCCGCCTCGCCGCCGTCCTCCTCTACCGCAACGGCGGCCACCGCGTGATGTGGCCCGACCGCAAGGAGGACCACGGCACGCCCCTCTTCGGCGGCCCCTACACCGTCTTCGAGGTGCTCCTGGGCCTCAACGTCACCGAGTTCGACCTCGAACTGCCCGCCGCGGGCGACGGGGTGTCCTTCCGCGCCAAGGCGAGCGTCCAGTGGGAGGTCGACGACCCGCACCTCGTCGTCACCCGCCAGGTGTGGGACGTCGCGGAACTCCTCCGCGACGACCTCCTCGACGGACTGCGCGCCGTCTCCCGCCGCTTCGGGATCACCGAGGCCCAGCGCGCCGACGAGGCCGTACGGGACGAACTGGCCGCCGGGCGGCTCCAACTCGGCCGCGACCTCGGACTGCGCACCCGCGTCCTCGTCTTCTTCGACCTCGACAGCGACGTGAAGGGGCAGCTCGCCGAGGCGGACCGCACCCTCGTCGGCATGGGCGTCGACCGGCGCGTCGCCGAACGGGAGCGGCGCAAGGACGCCTACGACCGGCGGCTCCTCGCCGAGCGGGCGCGGGAGATCCAGGCCATGCTCCAGCAGGGCGAGTTCGCGCAGATCGCCCACCACATGGCGGCCAACCCCGACAAGCAGTGGGAGATCCGCCGGCAACTGCTCGCCGAGGAGCGGGAGGGCAAGGCCGACTTCCTCGCCGTCCTCCACCGGCTCATCGACACGGGCGTCATCGAGCGCCACGACCTGGACCAGATGACCTACCAGGTCCTGGAGCACCTGCGCAGCAGCAGCGGCGGCGTCCTCGGCGGCGTCGCGGACCACGTGCTGGACCTGCGCCCCCGCCCCCGCGCCCTCCCCGAGGGCGGCCCGTCCGCCGAACCGGTCCGCCCGCCCTGGGACGACGAGCCCGCCGACCGCCGTCCCGCGGGCCCGGACGACGGCGATCCGCACCGCGTCCACGAACCGACCAGCGTCCAGTCCGCCCGCGAACGCGACCGCGCACGCGACCGCGAACGACCCCGCGACCGCGGCCCCGACGCGTCCGACTGGCGGGACACCCCCCGCCGCGCCGACGACCGGTACGGCGACGGGCGGTACGGCGACGGGCGGTACGGTGACGACCGGTACGCCGACGACCCGCCGTACGCCCCGCCCGCACGCCCCAGCGCCGACTTCGACGACTGGGACGACGAATGACCGGTACGAACGGCGCCCCGGCCCCCTCCGACGAGGTCCGCGCCCTCGCGGAGAGCCTGCTGAGCACCGTCCGCGAGGACATAGGCCGCGCCGACACCAAGGCGGCGATCCTCCTGTCCGGCGCGCTCGCCTTCCTCGCCGTCGTCTTCGCCCGCGACCCCGGGCAGCTCGCGGCACACGGCGCCGCCGCCGTCCTCGTCGCCCTCGCCGGCACCCTGTGGGGCGCCGGGATGCTCATGCTCGTCGCGGTCGTCCTGCCCCGCACCCGCGTCGGCGCCGACCGCACCCTCCTGCGCGACCTCGCCGCCGGCGCCCCCGCCGCCGCGCTGCTCGACCGGCTCGCCGAGGCCGGCGCCGACACGACCTCCTGGCTCCTGGACCAGGCCAGCGTCCACGGACAGGTCCTGGCCGCCAAGTACCGCTGGCTGCGCGCGGGCGTCCTCTGCCTGGCCCTCGGCGCGGCGCTGGCCCTCCTGAGTGAACTGTGGTGACAGAGACATGCGACTGACCAGCACCGGACGGGCCGCGAGAGCCGCCGCCCTGACCCTGGCCCTGGGCCTCGCGGCCCTGACCCCCGCCCCGCCGCCGGCGCCCGCCGCGGCGGTGGGCGCCGCCCTGCGGAGCGCCACCGCCGAGGGCGCCGACCCGGTCGACTTCGCCATCGTCGTCGACCAGTCCGACAGCCTGTCCGACGAGGACCTCGGCCGCGAGGTCGAGGCCGCGGCGCTCCTCGCCCAGGGGGAGATCTCCGAACGCTCCCGCGCCACCGTCATCGGCTTCGGCAGCTCCGAGAAGCCCGGCCAGTCCCCCGTACGGGAGGTGTGCCCGCTCACCGTCGCCGACTCCGCCGGACGGCAGCGCCTCAGCGACTGCGTGCAGCGGCTGGCGCACCGCGACCCGGCCCGCGTCGGCCCCGGCACGGACTTCCCGGCCGCCATCCGCCAGGCCGTCGACCGCCTCACGGAGAAGGGCACGCCCACCACCCCCAAGGTCGTCTTCCTCCTCACCGACGGTCGCCTCGACGTGGACGACAGCCCCGAGTACGGCGCCGACCGGGACAGCCGGAAGGCCAACGGCCTGAAGCGGCTCGCCGACGAACTGGCCCGCGCCCGCCGCGAGAAGGTCCAGATCTGGCCGCTCGGCTTCGGCCGGGCCATCGACCGGGCCACGCTCACCGACATGGCCGAGGGCGGCTACCGGGGCGGCTGCGCCGACCTGCCCTCCGCCACCCCCCGCATGCGGGTCGTCGCCGACTCGACCGGCATCGACAAGGCGTTCCAGGAGGTCTTCGCCGCCGCCCGCTGCGCCGGCGTCATCCCCGGCGACTCCAAGCGCCCGCCCGCCGACCTGTACGTGACCATCCCGCCGATCGCCACCGACGGCTCCATCACCGTCAGCAAGCACGACCCGAAGGTCACCGTCACCTACTACGACCCGCGCGGCCGCAAGGTGCCCACGAGCGGCCGCTTCGACGGCTCCACCTTCGAACTCAGCGGCCAGGACGGCCCGGTGGAGGCGCTGCGCGTCAACGACCCGCTGCCCGGCCGCTGGCGCGCCCGCGTCGAGGCCCCCGAGGGCCACCGGGACCGCGAGGTCGCCGTCCGCGCCATCTGGCAGGGCAGACTCCGCTCCGCCGTCACCCTCGACCCCGCGGCGCCCCGCCCCGGCGAGAAGGCCGTCGTCGAGGTCCGCATGCAGACCCGCCGCGGCGTCGTCATCACCGACCCCGCGCAGCTCACCGGCATCAAGGTCACCGCCCAGCTCGCCGGGGACGGCTTCGCGCCCGTCGACGTCGCCCTCGCCGACGACGGCCGCGCCCCGGACCGCACGGCCTCCGACGTGCGGTTCACCGGCACCGTCACCGTTCCGGCGGGCGCCACCGGGGCGCTGCGGCTCACCACCCGCATGGCCGCGCCCGGCGTCACCTCCGACCTGCGCCCGCTGCACACCCAGCGCGGCGAGGACACCCCTGCCGTCGTGGCCGGGCTCACCGTCGACCGGACGACCGTCCACCCCGGCGGCACCGTCCGCGGCACCCTGTCCGTCACCAACAACGACAGCGCGCCCCACACCCTGCGGCTCGCCCTCGCCGACCAGGCGGCCGGCACCGAACTCCGCGTCGACCCGGCCACCGTCACCGTCGCGCCGGGCAGCCGCCGCGACACGCCCTTCACCCTCGAAGTCGGCCCCGGCACCCCGCTCGGCGACATCGGCGGGCAGATCACCGCCGTCGACACCGCCGACCGCGACCGGCTCCTCGACAGCACGTTCCTCGACGTCCGCGTCGAGGCCCCGCCGACCTGGACGGAACGCTGGTGGCCGCTCCTCGCCGGCGGCGCCGCCGCCGTGCTGCTCCTCGGGACGTTCCTCGCCGTCCGGTTCACCGCCCGCCGCCGCAGGCGCGACCTGACCGGCACCGTACTGGAACTCCTCCGCGACGGCCGCACCCTGGACCGGCTCACCGTACGGGCCGGACAGGGCCAGAACGGCACGTTCCCCTTCACGGTCGAGCAGCCCCGCGGTGCCGCCCCCACCCTCCAGCGCGCCCGCCCCGGCGCCGCCGGCACCCACCAGTTGCACCGCACCGGCGGCGGCGAACTGCGGCTGCGCCCGTACGGCGGCCGTGAGCAGCCCGTACGGCCCGGCCACGCCACCGGCCTCGACGACGGCCTCGACCTGGCCGTCCACAGCCCCTCCGGGACCCGCCCGGACACCCCCACCGCCCCCCGCCGCCCCACCGGCGACGGCGCCCCGACCGGCGGCACCTGGCGCGACCGGCTGCCCTTCGGGCGCCGCCCCGCACCCGCCCGCCGCGACGGCGGCACCGATGACGCACCCGCCTGGACGCGCCCGGACGGCGGGGACGGCGGCCGCGACGACCGCAGGGCCGACGCCGGCACCTGGAACGAGCACTTCTGACGCAGGACCGCACGACGGGGCGCCCGCGTCCCGAGGGGAGACGTAATGAAGATCTACCAGCCCATGCTCTTCGTCGGCCTGGGCGGCACCGGCGGACGGATCGGCTCCGAACTCGAACGGAGCCTGCGCCGCGAACTGTGCGGTCCCGACGGCACCCGACTCGTCGACGGCGGCCGCCGCGCCCCGTACCAACTGCCCGACTGCCTGCAGTTCGTGTACGCCGACTTCAGCGAGGGGGAACTGCAGCGGCAGCAGCAGTTCAGCGCGAAGGGCACCGAGGCCGCCGCCTACGCGCGCACCTCCCGCGTCGTCCGCGACCTGCTGCCCGGCGAGTTCGAGAGCTCACCCGACGTGACCCGGA
This sequence comes from Streptomyces sp. NPDC045287, assembly GCF_056432325.1. Lineage (NCBI taxonomy): Bacteria > Bacillati > Actinomycetota > Actinomycetes > Kitasatosporales > Streptomycetaceae > Streptomyces > Streptomyces sp. NPDC045287. The sequence goes on along the minus strand of NZ_JBWKJG010000005.1, from coordinate 108,618 downwards.
TGCTCCGCGTCGCCCTGCACGAGGAGACCCGCGACTGGCTGCCCCCCGACGTCCGCCAGCCCCGCGTCGCCCCCCTCCACAGCGGGGCCGGGCAACTGCCCACCGTCGGCCGCGCCGCCCTGTTCGCCACCCTCCGCAGCGGCCTCGAACCCGTCCTGCGCCCGCTGCGCGCCGCGATCGGGGCCATCGGCACCAGCGCGGGCGACCTCCAGCGGCTCGGCGGCGGTCGCATCCGCGGCTGTGACGTCTTCGTCGCGTTCTCCGTCGCGGGCGGCACCGGGGCCGGCATCTACTACGACTTCCTCCACCTCGTCGGGCACGAGTTCCGCAACGCCAAGGTGCCCGGCGTGAAGATCTACCCGCTCGTCGTCATGCCGTCCGCGTTCCCGCCCGAGGGGGGCGGCGGTCGCGAGGCCGAACTCAACGGCGCCCGCGCCCTCGTCGACCTCTCCCGGCTCGTCGACGACCAGAACATGCCCAACGCCGACGCCGACGTGGGGGACGTCGAGCACCGCTCCCGGATCAGCATCCGCTACCCCGGCGACACGACCGTACGGCTGCGCGCCTCCACCGTGCAGACCGCGTTCCTGTTCAGCAAGCCCGCCGTCATCCGCAACGAGGACCTGCGCCGCTCCGTCACCGCCCTCGTGATGTCCCTCATCGGCACGGAACTGCCCGACCAGACCGGCGGGGGCCGCGCCCAGGACGACTACCAGTCGTTCGCCGAGAGCTTCATCAACAAGGCCGTCGAGCGGTCCAAGACGGCCCGTTCCGGCATCGGCTACCGGGGCATGTCCACCACGCTCGCCGCGTCCCTCACCGTCCCCGTCGACGACCTCGCCGAGATCGTCGCCGCCCGCCTCCTCGCCCAGGCCGTGCGGGGGATGGAGGAACGCGCCAAGCAGCCCGTCAAGGACGGCACCGCGCGGGTCCGGGAGATGTTCGAGCACTCCCGCATCGACGACCTGTGGACCCGGCGGGCGCCCGACATCCCGGAGCCCGAGCTGCCGCCCCGCGGCAGCCGCGCCGTGACGCTGGCCCTCCACCACCGCCGCGGCGACATGGAGGACGCCCTCGTGCGCCTCGAACGCGACCTCGCCCGCGACATGCCCCGGCTCGTCGAGGACTTCCGGCCCGGCAGCGCCGTCCGCGCCCTCCTCGGCACGTACGGGCCCTTCGGGGTCAGGGCCGTCGCCGAAGGGCTGCGCGGCCACCCCGAGCGGGTCGCGGAGGTCGGCTTCACCGGCATGCTCGACAACCGCCGCAGCGAACCCCACCGCCCCGCCCACGTCCAGCAGGCCGCGCCGCAGGTCCCGAGGATCAAGGGCGGCGCCGCCGGCCTGGTACCGGCCCGCTGGAGCGATCCCGACGTCCGGGAGGCCCTCACCGAACAGGACGACTGGTACCGCTGGCGCGCCCACGCCCTGTGGCACCGCGCCTGGCAGGAGAGCGAGTCGCAGTGGCGTCCGGTGCTCAACCGCGCCGTCAAGGAGCTCGACGAACTCGTCCGGGCCCTGCGCGGGCACGCGGAGGGCGAGGGCAAGCTGTTCTCCGACCGCCGCCGCGAGCTCTACCGGGACGACCGCAAGGGCGTCTCCTACCTGCTGCCCCCGCAGAACAGCCTCCGCGTGTTCTACGACGACGTCGTCCAGCGCCTCGGCCGCAGCCTCCGCCTCCCCGACGAGAACACCGACGCCGCCGGGATCCTCGCCGCCCTCGTGGAGCCCGCGGACTGGCTGCGCGCCCTGGAGGCCGTGCGCCGCTCCCACGGCGCCGCCGTCAAGGAGGTCAAGCAGGTCCTGGAACGCCGCGTCAAGCAGCTCTTCGGCGAGAACGGGGAGACGCTCAACGAGCGTCCCCTCCTGCCGTCGATGGCGCTGCTCCTGCGGGCGGCGGCCGGCGACGAGGCGGCGGAGGCCGCCGTCGACAGCCGCTGGCTGGAGCAGTTCCGCGCCCAGGTCGCCGGACTCCTGCCCGTCGGGTTCACCCCCGACGGCAGCGGCCCCCTCAAGGTGCTCATCACCTACCCGAAGAGCGAGTGGGACAGCCGCACCGCCGACTACCTGAGGAAGGCGCTCTACCTGCCCCCGCACGCCGACGTCGAACCCCACGCCGTCGACTCCGAGTCCATCACCGTCGTGCTGTTCCGCAGCGGGATGAGCCTCACCGACATCTCCGAGGTCCGGGAGCTCCTCAAGCTCTGGTCGGAGGCGCGGGAGGCCGGCCGCGCCGACGACTTCCTGGCCTGGCGGCAGCGGCTCGGCTACCGGGACGACTGGCTCGTCAGCACCGAGGAGGACCGGCAGCGCATCCTGCACCGCATCCTGTGCGCCATGTGGAACGGCCTCGTCCGCTGCGAGGGCGACGACGCCTCGCCGGACCTCGTGCGCATCCACCTCCAGCGCGGCGAGTCCGCGACGATGGCGCTCCGCGTGGAGCCGTTCGACGGTCAACTGTCCAGTTGGGCGGGGCTGCTGCGGGCGTACGAACGCACCGCGCTCCTGGAGGAGGAGTCGATCATCGGGGTGTTCTGCGACCGGCTCATGGACATGCAGCCGGCCGGCCTCACCACCACGCCGGTGGAGCCGTCACCGCTGTTCCTGGCCCTCGTCGAGGAGATCGCGCCGCGCGAGCTGGCCCGGATCGACGCCCTCACCGCCCGCTGGGGCGACGAGGAGTGGCTGGCGCCCCTGCGGCACTTCTGGTCCGAGACCCTGCCCGGCGCCCTCGACCTGGCCTTCGAGACCCAGGGCCACCCCACCCGCTCCTCGCTGCGCGACCTGCACGAGCGGTACCGCCGCGACCGGGACGAAGGACCGCCCCCCACCGCGCCCGAACCCCCGGCGCCACCCGGCCACGACGGTCAGGGCGCCCACGGCGGCCACGGTGGCCACGGTGACCAGGGCGGCTACGGTGACCAGGGCGGTCACGGCGGCTACGGCAGCCACGGTGATCGGGGCGGTCAGGGCGGCTACGGTGACCACGGCGGCCAGGGCGGCTACGGCGGTCACGGCGGCCAGGGCGGCTACGGTGACCAGGGCAGCCACGGTGATCGGGGCGGTCAGGGCGGCTACGGAGACCACGGCGGTCAGGGGGACTACGGCGGCCAGAGCGGCTACGGTGACCACGGCGGTCAGGGCGGTCAGGGCGGCTACGGCGGTCACGGCGGCCAGGGCGGCTACGGTGACCAGGGCGGTCACGGTGATCGGGGCGGTCAGGGCGGCTACGGAGACCACGGCGGTCAGGGGAGGGGCCCCCGTCATGGGGCCGCCTCCGGACCGCGCCGCGCGCCGCGGCCCGGAACCGGCCCGGAACCCGACACCGCCCCCGCGGACCCGCCTCCCGGCCCCCGCTCCGCGTCGGCGTACCCGTGGGACCTGGACGGTGACGGCGAGTGAACCTCCGCGAGACCCCCGGCACCTCCCCGGCCCACCGGCCGCCCGGCCACGCGGTCCCCCTCGACCTGCGCGGCGCGACCGGCGGGACCGGCGCGGACGCCGTGCGCGCCGCGCTCGACACCCCGCAGCCCGGCGGCGACGAGCGGCGGTTCCTCGTCGTCGACGACGCCGCCCGGCTCGTCGCCCACCAGTTCCTGTACGAGCGGCTCTACTCGTACGGCCCCGCCCGGGTCGTCTGCCTCGCCGTCGGCGCCCCCGAGGAGGGGAACCCCCCTGCCCGGGCGGGGGCGGGGGCGGGGGCCGGGGGGAGCGCCCTGCGCCGCCCCCTGACCCTGCGGCCGCCCACCGCGGGCGTCCTGTGGGTGCTCGACCCACACACCGCCGACGACCCGGACGGCCTGCGCCCGCTCGTCGAACTCCTCCTCCAGCCGGAGGTGTTCGACGCCGTCCTGCACGCCCTCGCCGGGGTCGTCCACGGCGTCGCCGTCCCGTCCGTGCGCGTCGTGGAGCACGACCTGAGCGACGAGGCCCGCACGCGCGTGTGGAAGGAGGCCCTCGGCGCCCTCACCGGGCAGGAGGCGTCCGGCGGCGGACCCGGCGACGCCGTACCGGCCGAACTCGCCGTCCTCCTCGACGACTCCCTCCCCGAGGCCGTCGCCGGCCACCGGTGGCTGGAGCCCTCGCGCCCCGCCGCCGCCCGCCGCCGCGCCTGCGACGACGCGCTGGAGGAGGCCCGCGCCGGGCACCGGCTCGCGCGCGGCCCCGCCGGGCTGTTCGGGGCCGGCGCGCGCCGCGCCGACCTGCCCGGCCGGCTCGTCGGCCTCGGCCGCGCCCTGGAGGCGTACCGGGACACGGTGGCCGGAGCGTTCACCGACGCGGACGGCGTGCGGCTCACCCAGGAGCAGCGGGCCCGGCTCCTGGAGCGCGGCATCGTCCTGCCCGACCTGCCCGCCGCGTCCCGCACCCGGGTCGTGCCCGCCCTGCGGGACCTCACCGAGCACCTGCTGGACCAGCCCCTGCCGCTGCGGTCCGCCGCCGCGCGGCTCGCCGCCCTCTCCGACCGCTCCGCCCCGGCGGGCAGCGCGGCGCGGCTGGCCCGCCTCGACGAGCTGTGCGACCCGGCGTACCTGCGCCACCTCGCCGGCCCGCCGCCGTTCCGGGCGGGCGGCACCTCCGCGGCGGCGGCGCTGCTCGCGCTCGTACCGGCGTTCGTGGCCGGGCTGTGGCCGGGGCCGGGCTGGTTCCTCGGCCCCGCGACCGGGGCCGCGGCGGCGGCGCTGGCCGCCCTGATGTGGCGTCACCGGCCGAACCGCTCCCCGGACGGCCGGTACGACGGCGGGGGCACCACCCGGATCGCCGCCCGGCTCCTCGGCGGCCTCGCCGGCGGCACCGCGGGGGCCGTGGCGGGTTCGCTCTCGGCCCTGCCCGCCTGGGCGGGGGCCGCCGCGGCGGCCCTGGCCCTCGTCGGGGCCGTGGTCCTCGCCGTGCGGGACTGGAAGCGTTCCGTCGACGCGTGGTGGCGCGGCACCGACGCCGAGTACGCCGCGCGGGTCGTCACGGGCGTCGACCGGCTCCTCGCCGAGACCGCCGTGCACGACTGGCTGCTCGCCGACGCGCGACGCCACTGCGCGGACGGCGCCCGCGCGACCGCCCTGCTGCTGCGCGCCCTCGCCACGACCGCCGACGCGTACGGGGGCGGGGGCGGGGGCGATGGGGCCGCCTCCGTCCCCGGCCCGCGCGGCGCCCGGCCGGAGCCCGCGCCCCGGCAGGCGCCCCCGGCCGACGCGAACGGCGGCGGCGAGCTGTGGACGTGGGACGCCTGGAGCGACAGCGCCGCCGACGACGGCTGGTACGACGCGGCCCCGGCAACCCCGTTCGGGCCTCCGGATCCCGCGCCCGCGGGCTCCGACGCGTACGCCGGCGACCCGGCCGGCCCGTACGGCGACCGGGACGGCGGCTCCGGGGACCGGTACGGCGAGTACGGCGACCCGGACGGCGGCTTCGGCGGCCCGTACGAGACGGACGGCGGCCCGTACGACACGGCCGCCCCCGACACCCCGTACGACGTCCCGGCCGGTCCGGCCCACCCGTACGACTTCGCGGGCCCCGCCCGCCCCTACGACCGGTCCGGCCCGCCGCGGCACATCGGACCCGCCTACGAGGCCGTCCCCGACCCCTCGCACGACCCGCTCGACGGGTTCGACGACGACTGGTCGCCGTTCGGACCCGCCGAGGACCCGCCGTGGCTGGAGCGGGAGCGCGGCGACGGCGGGCCGGACCTGGTCGACACGCTCGTCGCCGACCTCGCCTCCGGCACCCGCCGCATCCTCGCCCCCTGCTGGGCGCGGATCGAACGCGACCCCGCCCGTGCCGGGCGCACCCCGCTCGACGGGCCCATGCGCGACCTGCTCGACGAGGTCCACGGCCGCCTCCTGCGCGACGCGGCGACCTCCCCGCCCCCGCACGACCCGAACCCCGGGCGGCGCCCCGACGCCACCCGGATGACCGGGGTCGCCTCCGACCGGGTCACCGAACTCCTCGCCCCCGGCGGCGGCGACGCCGAACCGGCCGTCCCGCTGTGCGGACCGCAGCACCGGCGGCTGCTGTCGGCCGACCCGCTGACCGTGCACCAGGTCCGCTTCGCCCCCGAGGCGTTCCGGCGCGGCGCGGCGGAACCGGACGGCGGGCCCTGGCAGGACCGGCCGCACGCCGTGCGCGCCGAGTACGCCGACGACGTCGTGTGGACGCCCACGGGCCGCCACGCCGGCGTGCTGGGCCTCGTACCGCTGCGCGCCGACACCGTCCGCACGGTCCGCGAGGAGACCCCCGAAGAGGAGGACGACCCGTCGTGACCCACCCCCACCACCCCGGCGACGCGCTGTCGTTCCTCACCCACAAGGGCAACCCGGTGCGCTTCGCGGCCCGCTTCGGCCCCGACCACGAGCCGCCCGGCCGCCCCGGACGACTGGCCCGCAGGGTCACCCTCGGCGTCGACTGGACCGTCCTGCAGTACCGCATCGCCCCCGGCGACCCGCACGCGCACGGCGCCCTCGAACGGGAGGCCGCCGCGGCCGTCGCCCTGGAACGCCGGTACGGACACGAGCGGTTCGGGGAGGTCTTCACCCGCGTCGTCGGCTACGACCTCGACGCGCCCGAGCCGTTCATCCTGTACCGGATCGCGGACGGCGAGCCGCTCGCCTCGTACGGCGGCGCCCTCGGCGTCGGGGAGCAGCAGCAGGTCACCGCCCAGTTGACCCTCGCCGTACGCCTGCTGGAGGCGGCCGGCCTGGTGCACCGCGCGATCGACCCGAACACCGTCCGCTGGGACGGGCAGCACGTGCGGCTGGCGGAGCCGTACGCCGCCCTGCGGGCCGGGGAGCCGCGCGAGGCGTTCGGCGCGGCCCCCTGGGCGTCGCCCGAGCAGCGGCGGGGCACCGGGGCCGCCGACCCGCGCGACGACCTGTGGTCCGTCGCGCAGCTCGCGTACTTCCTCGTCGCCGGGCGCCCCGACCGGGGCGCGGGCCCACCCGCCGACCTGGCCGGTTTCCGGGGGCTCACCGCGCTGGACCGGGGCGGCGCCTTCGCCCCGCTGGCCGCCGGGCGCCCCGCCCCGGCCGAGCTGATGCGGCTGCTGAACGTCCCCGACCCGCTCGCCCTGTCCGCCGGCGGCCCCGACCCGCTGAGCCGCGGCCGCGCCGAGTACGACGCCCAGATCGCCCGCAAACGCGCCGACCTGGGCCTCGACCGGCCCCCGCCGCCGGAGGAGCCGGAGGAGCCGGAGCCGCAGGGCCCCCGGCGCTGGTGGCCCAGGCGGACCCCCGCCCGGCGGCCCGTGGCGGCCGGGACGGCCCCGGTGGCGCTGTCGCCGCCCGCCGCGGACACCACGTCGGTGGAGCGGCTGTGCCCGCACTGCCTGCTGCCCGTCGCCTACGACGAGTCGCGCCTCGTCACCATCGACCCGAAGGGCGACCGCATCCCCCTCGACCTGAGCGGCGACCTGCCGCCCGCCCACCGCGAGGACCTGCTCAGGACGGCGTACCAGCTGTGCCCGTACGCCGACGAGGACACCCTGCACGAGCTGCCCGTGCCGTACCTGACCAACGGGCGGCCCCTGACCATCGCCCTCGTCGGCAGCTCCGGCGTCGGCAAGACCCACCTCCTCGCCGCGATGCTCGGCGAGGTCGAGCAGGGCGGCCTCGAACCGTACGGCCTCAAGTGCCTGCCGCTGAACCCGGACACGCACCGCACGTTCCTGCGGGAGCGGGTGCAGAGCCTCCTGCAGGGCAGGGAGCTGGGCCGCACCGGGCAGCAGACGTTCGCCCGGTTCGCGGACGGGCTGCTGGTCACCGGGCGCGGCCCGACCCGGCCCGTCGTCTTCTTCGACCTCGCGGGCGAGGACCTCGCGCAGGACGGCGAGGTGGCGCGGTTCCTGACGGGCGTCGACGCGTTCGTCTTCGTCCTCGACCCGCTGCGGGCCCTGCGCCTGACCTCCCTGGACCCGGTGCGGGCGCTGAACGGGCTGCGGCGGCGGGACCTGGGCGACGAGGCGTTCACCGCCGTCCTCAACCGCGTCCCGCGCACTTGGGGGCCCTACATCGCCGCGCCCGCGGCGATCGCCGTCAACAAGAGCGACCTCGTCCGCGTCGAACCGGCCGTCGACCAGTGGCTCGGCCGCGCCCTGCCGCCGGTGTACCGGGCGGACGAGGTGCGCGCCGAGAGCCGCGACGTCCACGCGTTCGTCGCCCGGCACGCGACCCCCGCGTGGCTGCGGCCGTTCGACGACTGCGCCCGCTGCACGCTGCACTTCGTGGCGGCGACCGGCGGGCAGGCGCGCGACGACCGCTTCCCGCACGGCGTCCGGCCCCGCCGGGTCCTGGCGCCCCTGTTGTCGATCTTCGCCATGTGCGGGCTCCTGCCGGGAGTGGACCACGGAGAGGCAGGGATCTGATGTCCCCCCACGACAGGCTGGTCGACCAGATCGTCTTCCGCTGGGACACCGACAACCTCTCGGGCACGACCGGGTTCGGCCCGGTCGCCTGGTCGTGCGCGCCCGAGCTGGCCGACGCGGTGTTCCGGATGACCGCGCCGCTGCTGCGGGCCACCGGGGAGGCGACGGCGCCCGCGCTGCTGCGCCTGGAGAGCGGCGACCAGGTCCTGCTGGTGCACCGGGCGCCGTGGCGGGACGCGGGCGGTCGCGCCAGCACCGTGTGCCACGCCCTGATGGGCCCGGCCCCCGTCCTCGACCCCGCGACCTGCCTGGGCCTGCACCCCTGGTCGTGGGAGGGCGGCGACCTGCCGCTGGCCGAGGTGCGGGGCGCGCTGCCGCCGGTCCCGGAGGGCGCGCTGCTGCCCGCCGCCGACGCCGGGCAGCGGCTCCTCGCCGGCGGCCTCGCCCGGGTGCGGCGCGAACTGGTCGGCGCCGTCGCCGAGTTCCTGCGCCACCCGAACGCCGGGTTCACCCTCCTCGACCCGTCCGGCGGGGCGGCGCACCGGGTGCTGTGGGGGCTGTACGGCATCTTCGGCGGCCAGATCACGCGGCGGTGGACGTTCGCCACGCACGACACCGCCGAGTCGGACGGGCTGCGGTTCGTGTTCGTCAGCCGCTGGACCGGCGAGGCGTCCGGCAGCACCGCCCGGCGGCGCACCGACCCCGCCGAGCGGTGCGGCGACCGCGCCGAGGCCGTCGCGGAGCGGCTGGTCCGCCACCAGTTGCGCGAGGAGTACGCGGTGGGGGCGGCCCTGCAGCGGGCGGCGGACCACCACCGGGCGACCCGCGGTGGCCCCACGACGCTGCTGGCCCTCGCCGAGGCGGCGCTGTCGGGCCTGCCGCCCCTGGACCCGCCCCCGCGCCGCCCCGCCGCCCCGCCGCCGCGCAAGGCCCCGGCGGCCGGGCCCCGGCCGAGCCCGCCGGTCCCGGTCGTGGCGCCCGAGTGGCCGGTGCCGTCCGAGGACCGGCCGCGGGTGCGCAGGTGGCTGGGCGGTTCGCCGCACCGGCGCGGACCCGCCGACGACGAACTGCTCGGCGCCCTGCGGACGGGCACCGGGTACGAGACGCTGACGGCCCTGGTGACGGAGGCGGCCGACCGGTGGCCGTCCTGGAACCGGGAGCAGCGGGCGGCCCTGTGCGCCGTGCTCCTGGACCGGGAGCTGTTCGTCACGGACCGGGCGGGCACGGCCCGGCCGGCCGACGACGTGCGGGCGGCGAACGCCGCGTCGCTCTACCGCTGGGCGGTGCGCCCGCTGCTGGACGACCCGGACCTGTCGGCCCGCGTCACGGACCTCCTCCCGCGCCTGAGCACGGGCCCGCACCGCGCGGCGCGCGCGGCGGTCCAGCAGATCACCCAGGGCCCGGCCCCCGGCCTCCCGGAACCCGCCTGGCAGGCGCTGCTGCGGGCCGCCACCACCCCCCTGCCCCGCCCGGTGGCGGACGGACCCTCCGACTCGACCGGGGAGCGACGCGAGGCCGTGGCCGCGAACCGGCCGGCGACCGGGGCCGACCGGTGGGAGGACGACGGTGCGACGGAGGCCCGCCCGGGAAGGCGGCCGGGGGCCGACGGTCCCCGTGGGACCGCCGAACGCTCCTGGGACGGTCCGGTGGACCGTTCCGGTGGGCGGGTGGGTGAGGGGGGTTCGCCGGGTCCGGGTGCGCGTGGGGGTGCTGTCCGGCCCGGGGGCGGTGACCGCGGGTGGGAGGGTGCTGCCTCTCCGTGTGGCGGTGCCGAACGCTCCTGGGACGGTCCGGTGGATCGTTCCGGAGGGTGGGCGGACGGCGGACGTCCACCCGGCTCCGCCCCGCGCGGGGACGCCGCCCCGCTTCCGCGGCCGGACGGGGCGGACCGGCCCGTGACGCGGGGGGCCGCCGAAGAGGCCTTCGGCGCGGACCTGCGCGGGGAGGCCACCCGGGCCCGGGAGGGCCGTCCACCGGGCGGCGGCCCCGGACGCGCGCCGGACCCGTCCGGGCGCGGGGCCGTCGGCGGCTCCCCGCAGGACCGCGGCACGGGGCCGGCCGACGGGTGGCGCTCCTGGGACGCGGACCCGCGCGGGGAGACCGGCCGGACGGCACACGCGGACGGCGGCGGCCGTGCACCGGACGCGTACCCCTACGAGGACGCCCCCCGCCCCGCGCGGGAGGACCGCTCCCGGGACGACCGCTCTTGGGAGGACCGTTCCCGGGACGACCGCTCCTGGGGGGACCGTTCCCGGGACGACCGCTCCTGGGAGGACCGCTCCCGGGAGGGTGGCGGCCCGGGGAGTCCCGCCGGGGCCGACCGCCGGGGCGCCGGCGGCACGGCGGCGCGTGCCGGGTCGGCGGGCGGCGAGCGCGACGCCGGACGCGCCGCTCCCGACCGGTCCGCGGGGGAGGGCGACCCCCCCGACGGCGGGGAACCACCGGAGCGGCGGCCCGTGGTGGGCGGACGCGGCGCAGGGGAGGCCCCGCGCGGGCACCGGGCGGAGCCGATCGCACCCCCCGCCGCCCCGCCACCGCCCGCACGCCCGCCCCGCCCGGTGGAGGAGGGGCGTTCGCGGGGCGGCGGCGACGCGCGACCCCCGGGGGACCGGCGCCCGCCGACCGCGGGGCCGGCCGCACGCGGGGGCACCGACCCGCCGGACGGCGCGGACAGGCGGCCGTTCGTCGTGGTCGGTGTCGGTACCGGGGTGATCCTCGCCCTCCTCGGCACCCTCATCGCCCTGACCCTGCGCGCCTGCGCGTGACCATGACGGTGTGTCGAGCGCCCGGCTCGGTCAGGATGGGGGAATGGGATTCCACGTCGATTCCGAGACCGGGCGCCTGCGGCGCGTCATCCTGCACCGCCCGGACCTGGAGCTGAAGCGCCTCACCCCCAGCAACAAGGACGCCCTCCTCTTCGACGACGTGCTGTGGGTGCGCCGCGCGCGTCACGAGCACGACGGGTTCGCCGACGTCCTGGCGGACCGCGGCGTGGAGGTGCACCTCTTCGGCGACCTCCTCCGCGAGACCCTCGAACTGCCCGCCGCCCGCCAGCTCGTCCTCGACCGGGTCTTCGACGAGAAGGAGTACGGCCCCCTCGCGACCGATCGCCTCCGCTCCGCCTTCGACGCGATGGAGACGCCGCAGCTCGTCGAGGCCCTGGTCGGCGGGATGACGAAACGCGAGTACCTGGCCGGGCACGCCGAGCCGACGTCCGTCCGCCTCCACGTCATGGACCTGGACGACTTCCTCCTCCCGCCCCTCCCCAACCACCTCTTCACCCGCGACACGTCGACGTGGATCTACGACGGCGTGTCCATCAACCCGATGCGCTGGCCGGCCCGGCAGCGGGAGACGGTCCACTTCGAGGCGATCTACCGGCACCACCCCCTCTTCACGGGGCCGGAGGCGGGCCCGTTCCACCACTGGTCGGAGGGGCAGGACGACTACCCGTCCACCATCGAGGGCGGCGACGTGCTGGTCCTCGGCAACGGCGCCGTCCTCATCGGCATGAGCGAACGCACGACCCCGCAGGCCGTCGAGATGCTCGCGCGCGGGCTGTTCGCCGCCGGTTCGGCACACACGATCGTGGCGCTGGACATGCCCAAGAGCAGGGCGTTCATGCACCTGGACACGGTCATGACGATGGTCGCGCCCGACACGTTCACCAAGTACGCGGGTCTCGGCATGCTCCGCTCGTACACGATCGAGCCGGGCGAGGGCGGGCAGGTCCTCAAGGTCACCGACCACCCGCCCGAGCACATGCACCGCGCCATAGCGGAAGCGATCGGCCTGCCGTCGATCCGCGTCCTGACGGCCACGCAGGACGTGCACGCGGCGGAGCGGGAACAGTGGGACGACGGCTGCAACGTCCTCGCCGTCGAGCCGGGCGTCGTCGTCGCGTACGAGCGGAACGTCACCACCAACACCCACCTGCGCCGGGAGGGCATCGAGGTGATCGAGATCCCCGGCAGCGAACTCGGCCGGGGCCGCGGCGGCCCGCGCTGCATGAGCTGCCCCATCGAACGCGACGCCGCCTGACCCCTTCCTCCCCGCCCACCCCGCCCGTCTCCGTGTCCCGCCCGGCCCCGCCCGGCCCCGCGCTCGTCCGGCCCCCGCCCGTCTCCGTGTCCCGCCCGGCCCCCGTCCGGCTGCCCCGTGCCGCCGGCGACGCCCGCAGCGCGGCAGGCCCCTCACCCCGCCTGAATAAGAATGCCAGCTATCGTATAGACTTCCATCTTCATTCGTCCTACACCTGCCCGCAGATCCAGGAGCGTCCATGGCCCCCGACCTCACCGGCCGCCACTTCCTCAAGGAGCTGGACTTCACCGCCGAGGAATTCCGCGGTCTCGTCGACCTGGCCGCCCGCCTCAAGGCGGCCAAGAAGGCCGGCACCGAGGTCCAGACGCTGCGCGGCAGGAACATCGCGCTGGTCTTCGAGAAGACCTCCACCCGCACCCGCTGCGCCTTCGAGATCGCCGCCGCCGACCAGGGCGCCTCCACCACGTACCTCGACCCGTCGGGCTCGCAGATCGGTCACAAGGAGTCCGTGAAGGACACCGCGCGCGTACTGGGCCGGATGTTCGACGCCATCCAGTACCGCGGCGACAGTCAGGAGACCGTCGAGGAACTGGCGCGGTACGCGGGCGTCCCCGTCTACAACGGGCTCACCGACGACTGGCACCCCACCCAGATGCTCGCCGACGTGCTCACCGTCACCGAGCACACCGACAAGCCCCTGGACCGGGTCGCCTTCGCCTACCTCGGTGACGCCCGCTACAACATGGGCAACTCCTACCTCGTCACCGGCGCCCTCCTCGGCATGGACGTCCGCGTCGCCGCCCCCCGCGCGTACTGGCCGACGGAGGACGTCGTCGCCCACGCCCACAAGCTCGCGGGGGAGAGCGGCGCCCGCGTCACGCTCACCGAGGACGTCGCGGAGGGCGTCGCGGGCGCGGACTTCGTCGCCACCGACGTGTGGGTGTCCATGGGCGAGCCCAAGGGCGTCTGGGACGAGCGGATCGCCGCCCTCCGCCCGTACGCCGTGACGATGGACGTCCTGCGCGCCACCGGCAACCCGGGGGTGAAGTTCCTGCACTGCCTGCCCGCCTTCCACGACCTGGGCACCGCGGTCGGCCGCGAGATCCACGAACGGCACGGCCTGACGGAGCTGGAAGTCACCGACGAGGTCTTCGAGTCGGCCCACTCGGTCGTCTTCGACGAGGCGGAGAACCGCCTCCACACCATCAAGGCCCTCATGGTCGCCACCCTCGCCGGCCCGGACCTCCCGAAGCCCTGACCCCGGGCGCGCCCGCGCTCCCCGCGCCTGCCCGGGCCGTTCGCGACAGCGGCGACCGGTTCAACGCCCTCCACTGCGCTGCCCGGGCCGTTCGGGCCCGCCCGTGCTGACCGCACCTCGACGGTCTGGCCCCCCGTACCCCAGTGGTCTGGACGGCCGCGCCCCGGCGGTCGGGATGTCCGGGCTCCGGCGGTCCGGCCTCCCGCGCTTCGACGCTCTGGACGGCCGTGGTCCCGGTCTAGGGCCCCGTACGGTCCGGCCGGGCCGCCACCGCGCCACGGCTTCGGGGGCCCTGCCCGGGCGGGCGGAGGGCGACCTCCGGAACCGAGCGGGATACCGTGATGCGGACTTTGCATTCCGCATGACGGATTGACCGTAGGAGGCATGGTGCAAGAGCGAGACATCCTGATCCCCGTGGCCGAGTCGACCCGCCGCTTCGTCGCCACCGTCAGGTCCCTGAACGACCGGCAGGTGGCCGGGGAGACGCTGGTGCCCCCGTGGACGCGCGGCCACGTCATCACCCATGTCGCACGTGCCACCGACAGCCTGTGCCGGTTGCTGACCTGGTCCCGCACGGGTGTGGAGACGCCGCAGTACGCGAGCATGGCGGCGAGGGCGGCGGAGATCGAGGCGGGAGCCGGCCGGCCGGTCGACGAACTCGTCGCCGACGTCCTCGACAGCGCCGCCCGCTTCGAGCGGGAGGTACGGTCCCTCCCGGCGGCGGCCTGGCACGCCGAGGTCCGCATGCGCACCGGTGAGCTCCGCACACCGGCCACCCTGATCCCCACGCGCCTGCGCGAGCTGGAGGTCCACCACGCCGACCTGGCCGCCGGCTACGCCTTCGCCGACATCCCGCCCGACACCGCGCGCTGGATCATCGACGACCTCGTCGAGGCACTGCGCCGCCGCCCCGACACCCCGGCCCTGCGCGTCGAGGCCACCGACACGGACCTCGCCCACAGCCTGGGTTCCGGCACCGGCCCCACGGTCACCGGCCGGCAGTCCGACCTGCTCGCCTGGCTGACGGGCCGCTCCCCGGGCACCGGCCTCTCGGCCTCCGGCACCGAGGGGGTGCCGGCCGCCCCCTTCTGGATCTGACGGCGGCGGCACCCGCGCACCCGCGCACCTGTGATCCCGCGCCCCCGGGTACCCGTGGACGGCTTCCTCCCCGTCGGGGAGCTACTGACGCGCGTCCCCGCGTCCCCAGGGTCTCGCGGTCCCGCGTTCCCGCGCACCCGCACCCGCGCGGGGCGACAGGTCCGCGGCTGCGGCTTCCAGGTCGACGACCACCGGCGCGTACCCGCCCCGCGCCCGCACACCTCCGCACCCGCGCATCCCCGCATCCGCACCCGCGATCTCCGCGCCCGCGCACCTCTGCACCCGTTCCCGCGATCCCCGCCCCCGCGATCCCCGCCCTCGCCCCGCGATCTCCGCACCCGCCCCCGCGATCCCCACCCCGCGCCCCGCCCCCCGCGTGGCGAGCCGGTGCCGGGAGGGCCGCCTCACCCGCCCGGCGCACTCCACATGGTGGGTGTCCGGCCCCGTACCGGAGAGTCGGAACCACACACGGAGCGGCGCGGCTTCGCGCGCCACCGGGCGGAGAGGAGGCGCGTGAGGGCACGGCCGCCGGACAGCGCACCGGGCGCCCCGCCGCCGGCCCCACCGGAATCCGGCGGGGGAGACCGCCCGGCGCACCGGAGTCCCCCCTCCCCGCACCACACGGCCGTGCCGTGCCGCGGCCTTCGTACCCCGACCCCTCCGAGGTGCCATGGGTGTCATCAAGGACCATCCCGAGCTGGCGCTCTTCCTCTGCCTGGCCGCCGGCTACCTCCTCGGCAAGGTGCGCGTCGGCCCGATCGCGCTGGGAGGGATCGCCGGCACGCTGATCGTCGCGCTGCTGCTGGGCGCGTGGACGGGGGCCGAGGTCGCCGACGACGTGAAGACGGTCTTCTTCGCCGTCTTCATCTTCTCCCTCGGCTACATGGCCGGGCCGCAGTTCTTCGCCAACCTCAACCGCAAGGGCCTGCGGTTCGGCGTGCTGTGCCTGATCGAGCTGGTCTGCGTGGTCTCGATCGCGTACGGGCTGGCGAAGGCGTTCGACCTGGACGTCGGCACCGCCTCCGGCATCCTGGCCGGCGCCGCCACCGAGTCCGCGGTGGTCGGCACGGCGACCGAGTCGATCGGCAAGCTCACCGGCCCGACGGCCGAGCAGATCGCCCACTACCAGGGCAACGTGGCCACCGCCTACACGGTCTGCTACCTCTTCGGCCTGATCACGATCGTGCTGTACAGCAGCCAGATCATGCCGATGATGATGCGCATCGACCTCCAGGAGGCGTCCCGGGAGCTGTGGCGGAGGATGCGCGGCGGCAGGGAGACGCTGGAGAGCGACGAGTTGCCCGGCCTGCCCGGCATGGTCGGCCGCACCTACCTGGTGACCGCGGGCGACGGCATGACGGTGGGCGAGCTCGGGTCCCGGGACGGCGGCCTCGTCACGGTCGAGGCGGTCAAACGGGGCAGCAGGACGCTCACCGTCGAGCCGGACCTGCGGCTGTCCCTCTCCGACCTGGTCCTCGTCGTCGGCCGCCGCGCCGCCGTGATCGACGCGGGCAGGCGCATCGGCCCCGAGACGCCGGGGATCCCCGGCCTGGAGACCCCGCTGGCCACCAAGCAGGTGGCCGTCACGGAGAAGGCCACGGCGGGCCTGACCATCGACGAGGTGCGCGCGCGGCACCCGGAGTTCGGCGACTCGGGGGTCTACGTCACCGAGGTCGTCCGCAACGAGCAGCACATGCCGGCCTCGGGGGAGACGGTGCTGCAACGCGGTGACGTGCTCACGCTGGTGGGCGCCCGGTCGGCCCTGGACCGGCTGGTGAAGAGGATCGGCGCGGTGGTCAAGAACGACGCCGCCGACTTCATCTACATCGGATTCGGCATCGTCGCCGGTTCGCTGCTCGGCCAGATCGTCGTCCGCGCCGGGGACGTGCCGCTGTCCCTCGGCACCGGTGGCGGTTGCCTGATCTCCGGTCTGGTCTTCGGGTGGTTCCGCTCCCTGAAGCAGACCTTCGGGGCCTTCCCCGTCCAGGCCGCGACGACGCTGAAGGACATGGGCCTGGCGGTCTTCATCGCCTGCACCGGCCTGACTTCCGGCCCGCAGGCGTGGCCGCTGCTGAAGCAGTACGGCGTGCTGCTGCCGTTCGCCGGCGTCGCCATGGTGCTGATCCCGGCGACCCTCTCCCTGGTCGTCGGCCTGAAACTCCTGAAGATCGAGAAACCGCTGCTGATCGGTGCGATCGCGGGCCAGCAGTGTTCGACCCCGGCGATCACGGCGATCAGCCAGGTCGCCCGGTCGACGGTGCCCCTGCTCGGCTACACGATCACCTACACCCTCTCCAACTTCCTCCTGCCGCTGACCGGCCCGGTCCTCGTCGGCATCCTCGGCCACTGAGAGGAGCCGCCCCGAATGATCGACTTCCTCGGCCGCAACGTCTTCCACCCCCACCCCGAGCTGCTGGTCTTCCTCACCGTCGCGCTCGGCTTCCTCGTCGGCAGGCTGCGCTACCGGGCGATCGCCCTCGGCTCGGTGACGGGCTGCCTGATCGTGGGCCTCTTCCTCGGCGCCCGGTTCGAGGTGGAGATCGCCGACACGGTCAAGAGCCTGTTCTTCATCGTGTTCCTGTTCGCCCTCGGCTACCGGGTCGGCCCGCAGTTCTTCCACGGGCTGAGGAAGGACGGCCTGCCGCAGGTCCTCAACGCCGTGGTGGTGTGCGTGACCGGCCTGCTCGTCTCCTGGGCCTTCGCCGCGATGCTCGGGTACGGCCCCGGCCTCTCCGCCGGCCTGCTCGGCGGCGCGCTGACCCGGTCCGCGGTCATCGTCATCCTCCAGCACTGAAGGAGCAAGGAGCCCCCATGCCGAAGACCACGTTCTCCCGCGAGGAGATCCGGGCGCTCGCCCGGCTCTCCCCGTTCGAGCTGAAGGACACCTTCATCCGGATCGCCGGGGAGTTCCAGGCGCACCAACCGGGCCAGAAGGACAAGTCGAGCGTGCAGATGCTCAACGCGGGCCGGGGCAACCCCAACTGGGTGGCGACCGGGCCCCGCGAGGCGTTCCACGCGCTCGGTTACTTCGCCCTGTCGGAGTCGCGCAGGGTCTGGACGGCCGACAACCTCGGTGGCATGCCCGAGCGGAAGGGCGCGGGCGACCGCTTCGACGCCTTCGTGCGGCAGCACCCCGAGCTGCCCGGCATCGACCTGCTGGACAGGTGCGTCTCCTACGCCCTGGACCGCTTCGGCTTCGACGAGGACGCCTTCGTCCACGAGCTCGCGGACTCCGTCACCGCCGACAACTACCCCGTCCCCGACCGCATCCTGCCGCACACGGAGGAGGTCGTCCGCGCCTACCTCGCGGACGAGGTGTTCGCCGGGCGCCCGCCGGAGGGCAACCGCCTGAGCCTGTTCGCCACCGAGGGCGGCACGGCGGCGATGTGCTACGTCTTCGACTCCCTCGTGCAGAACGGGCTGTTGCGGCGGGGCGACCGGATCGCGCTGATGGTCCCGGTCTTCACGCCGTACATCGAGATCCCCCGGCTCGACGCGTACGCGTTCGACGTGGTCCTGGTCAACGCGAGCAGCATGGCCGGGACCGGGGTGCGGGAGTGGCGCTACCCGGCCGAGGAGGTCGCCAAGCTGGAGGACCCGAGCATCAAGCTGGTCTGCCTCGTCAACCCCTCCAACCCGCCCTCCCTGGCCCTGAGCGAACGCGTCACGAACCAGCTCAAGGAGATCGTCGCGACGAAGAACCCCCACCTGCTCGTCGTCACCGACGACGTCTACGGCACCTTCGTCGAGGGGTTCCGCTCGATCGCCGCCGACCTGCCGCGCAACACGCTGCTCGTGTACTCGTACTCCAAGCACTACGGCGCCACGGGCTGGCGGCTCGGCGTGATCGGCCTGCACGACGACAACGTCGTCGACGAGATGATCGCGGCCCTCCCGCAGTCCGAGAAGGACCGCCTGAACGAGCGGTACGGCTCCCTCAGCCTGGAACCCGAGAAGATCGGGTTCATCGACCGGCTCGTCGCCGACTCCCGCCAGGTCGCCCTCAACCACACCGCGGGCCTGTCGCTCCCGCAGCAGGTGATGATGGTGCTGTTCTCCCTCTTCGGCCTGCTGGACGAGGGGCAGGCGTACAAGCGCAAGGTCCGCTCCATCGTCCGCCAGCGCCTCGACCTGCTCCTCGAAGGCGCCCACATGAAGATCGCCGACGACCCCCGGCGGGCCGGCTACTACATCGAACTCGACCTCCTCGCCGAGGCCGAGCGCGTCCACGGCGAGGAGTTCGCCGCCTACCTGCGGGAGAACCACGAGCCGATCGACCCGCTGTTCCGGCTGGCCGGGCAGACCGGGGTCGTCCTCCTCAACGGCGGGGGCTTCGACGGCCCCGAGTGGTCGGTGCGCGTCTCCCTCGCCAACCTCGACGACCTCGACTACCTGAAGATCGGCCACCACCTGCGCGACATCTTCGCCGACTACGCGGCCGAGTGGCGGGCGTCCACGTCCTGATCCGCTCCCGCCGTGCGCCGCGCGACCCCCGCACGGTCCGGTACCGGCCGGCAGGGCCGCCCCGGGCCGCCCCGGGCGGCGGGGCGGCCCGGGGCGCGTGCCCGTGGTTCGCCCCGTGCGGCGCGGAACCGCGCACCGGCCGTGTGCGGCCACCCCGGCGGGTGAACCGCGCGGCCTCCCGATCGGCGCGGTGACCGGGCACGACCAGCCGTCCCCGGAGCCGTCGGAAGAAGCGGGGAAAGAGGGGCTCCTGGTGATCAACCGGCGTGGTATACACGGCGGACCAATGTCCTGTCCGCCAGCAGGAAGGTCGTCCGATGTCCTCAACACCCGCGACACGGCGCCACTTACTCACCCGTGCCGGGGCGCTCGGAGCCGGCATCGCCCTCTCCGGAGCCGTCTCCGAACTGTTCGCCGCGGCGCCCGCCGCCGCGCTCCCCCCGACCGACGCGGGGTACGGGCCCCTGGTGCCCGACCCGGACGGGCTGCTCGACCTGCCGGAAGGCTTCTCCTACCGGGTGCTCTCCCGGGAGGGCCGACCACTGCGCTCCGGCGAGGGCCCGGTCCCGTCCCACCACGACGGCATGGCCGCGCTGGCCGGCCGGCGCGGGCGCGTCCACCTCGCCCGCAACCACGAGAACGGCACCGTCGCCTCCCACGGCGTGCCCAAGGTGGAGGGACTCACCTACGACCCGGCGGCCGAGGGCGGCTGCACCGTGCTGACCCTCGACGGGCCGGACGGCGAAGTCCTCTCCGAGCGCGTCGGGATCGCCGGTACCGCGGCCAACTGCTCCGGCGGGCCCACCCCGTGGGGCACCTGGCTGACCTGCGAGGAGAACGAGTCCAAGGCGGGAACGGCCGGTTACGCCAAGGACCACGGCTTCGTCTTCGAGGTCGACCCGGAGAACCCGCGCCGCAGCGGCGCCGAACCGCTGACCGCGATGGGCCGCTTCCAGCACGAGGCGGTCGCCGTCGACCCCGTGCGCGGCGTCGTCTACGAGACCGAGGACGCCTTCGTTGCCCCGTTCGGCCTCTTCTACCGCTTCCTGCCGGCCAGGCCGAGGGGCGGCCCCGGGTCGCTGCGGGCGGGCGGGCGGCTGCAGGCCATGCGTGTGCCGGGCCTCCCCGACCTGTCCACGGTGCGGGAGCCCGGCGCCTCGTTCGGCGGCGTCGAGTGGGTGGACGTACCCGATCCGCTCGCCGTCGCCACGCCGACCCGGATGCAGGACTACGGCCCGCGCGGCATCACCCGGGGCCAGAAGCTGGAGGGCTGCTACTGGGGCGGCCGGTCCGTCTGCTTCGTGTCCTCCTACGCCCGCACCCGGGAGGGTTCGGGCGCCGACCACCACGGCCAGGTCTGGCGCTACGACCCGGCCGCCCGCCGCCTCACCCTGGTGATCGTCTTCGGCCCGGACTCGGACGTGCGACTGCCCGGCGAGTCCCCCGACAACATCTGCCTCGCGCCCGGCGGCTCGATCATGGTCTGCGAGGACGGCCGCGGCGCGCAGCACGTCTACGGGGTGACCCGGCGCGGCGAGGTCTACGCGCTGGCCCGCGGGCGGCAGAACATCGGCACGCCCGAGGCGCCGGAGTGGGGCGAGTTCGCCGGCGTCTCCTTCTCCCCCGACGGCGGCACCCTGTACGTCAACTGCTACGAGCCGGGCACCACCTTCGCGGTGACCGGTCCCTGGCGCAGGTAGCCGGGGCGCGGCCCGGGCCGGGGGCGAGGGCCACCAACGCCCCGCCCCCGCCCGCGTACGGCCCCGGACCGGGGGACCGGGCGCACCGCGCACGGACGCCGCCGACGACGCGCGCGGGCCCCGGACACGGCGGGGACCTCCGGGCGGCGGGCCGGGACCGCGCCCCGTTCACCGGCCCCCGGGGGAGGGGACATCGCGCGTGGTAGGGTCCTCCGCCGGGCGACGGCAGTGACACGGCGGAGACCTGGAAGGATTCCGGCATGCCCGCATCCCCGAGCACCGCACGAGCCATCAACGACCGGCTCGCCCTGCGGCTGCTCCAGCGTGAGGGCCCGCTCACGGCGAGCCAGCTGAAGGCGTTGACCGGCCTCTCCCGGCCGACCGTGGCCGACCTGGTGGAGCGGCTGCAGGAGTCCGGTCTCGTCCGCGTCGTCGGCGAGGCGGGCGAGCAGCGCCGCGGCCCGAACGCGCGGCTGTACGGGATCGCCGCCGACCGCGCTCACCTCGCGGCCCTCGACGTGCGCACCAAGGGCATATCCGTCGTCGTCGCCGACCTGCTGGGTGCCACGCTCGCCGAGGCCGCCCTTCCCATCGGGAGCGACACCGGCACCGAACCGGCCGTCGAACAGGCCGTGGCCCTGCTGGAGCGCACGGCGCGCGGAGCCGGCGTGGACCGGTTGCACAGCGTCGGCGTCGGGGCGCCGGGGCTGATCGACCCCGGCACGGGCGAGCTGCGGGACTCCGTGAAGCTGCCCGCCTGGCACCGCAGGCTCGTCGTGGCCCTCCAGGAACGCCTTTCGGCGGCCGTGCTCGTGGAGAACGAGACGAACCTGGCCGCCGTCGCCGAGCAGCGCCTCGGCGCCGCGCGCGACCTGGACGACTTCGTCCTGCTGTGGCTCGGACAGGGCGTGGGCGCCGCGGTCGTCCTGGGCGGCGCGCTGCGCCGAGGCGCGTCGGGCGGCGCGGGCGAGATCGGCTTCCTGCCGGTTCCCGGCACCGGCGGTCTGCCGTCGGCCACCGGCTGCGGCGCCGGCTTCCACACGCTCGCCGGCGCGGCCGCGATCCGCGAACTCGCCCGGGTCCACGGCATCGACGGCGACGCCGAGCAGGCGGTGCGCGCCGCGGCCTCGGACGAGTGCGACGGCGGACCCGCGGACGCCTTCCTGGACGCGCTCGCCGAGCGGCTGGCCGTGGGGGTCGCGGCCGTGGCCGCCGTGCTCGACCCCGGATGCGTGGTCCTCGGCGGCGAGGTCGGCCACGCGGGCGGTACGCGCCTGGCCTCCCGCGTCGAGGCGCGTCTGGGCGCGCTCTCTCCGGTGCGCACGCGGGTCCGCCCGGCGGAGCTGGGCGGCCAGGCGGTCCTGCGGGGCGCCGTCCTCACCGCCCGGGACGCGGCTCAGGCCGAGCTCTTCGCCCCGGCCCCCTGAGAGCCGCGCGCCCGGAGAAGCACGTCGGCCGCGTGCGCTCCCCGAGGAGCGCACGCGGCCGTGGAACAACCCGGCGGGTCGGCTACTTGAGGTAGACGAGGCCGTCGGTGGTGACGGTCGGCCGGCCGGAGGTGCCGACGACGACGATCTTGACGGTGTGCTTGCCGCTGGTGGCCCAGGTCTTGGTCCAGATGGCGTCGCGGTACTTGGTGGTGGCGGACTTCAGGTCGACGGTCGCCGCCTTGACGCCGTCGACGTACACGTACGCCTGGCCGGAGGTGGCGGCGCGGGAGACGACCCAAGCGGCCGAGCGGCCGGTGAAGGTCCAGGTCAGGCTGGCGTTCTTGGTGGAGCTGGAGAAGGACTTGCCGCCCAGGTAGCTGCTGGAGGACTTGGCCGCCCACGTGCCGTACTTGGCGGCGGAGGTCTCCTGGAGGATCACCGGGGTGCCGGCGACGGAGGCGGTGGAGGTGTTGCCCGCCCGGTCGTGGGCGGTCATGCTCCAGGTGGTGGCGGCGCCGGACTTGGCCGTGTGGGCGGCGGAGTACACCGTCGGGCCGTACGTCTTCGCCACGGGACTGGTCAGGCGCACTTCCTTCAGGGAGGTGCTGTCGGTCGCCTTCCAGCTCAGCGTGAGGGGCACGGCGGCGGTGTTGACGGTGCCGGTGCGCAGGGCGAGCGCGGGCTTGGTGGTGAAGGTGGGGGCGGTGGTCTCGGCGACGACGGTCACGGCGGCGGTCGTGGCGGTCTTGCCCGACTGGTGGACGGCGCGGACCTGGACCTTGTGGGTGCCGGGGGTCAGCGTCACCTTGCCGGAGGTCGCGGTGGCGGCGGCGGTGGCGGCCACCTTGCCGTCGACGAGCAGGTCGTACTGCTTGACCAGGGCGGCCGGGGTGGTCGCCGCCCAGTTCACGGTGACGGACGACTTCGTGTAGTACGTCGTGCCCGACGCGCCCGCGCCGGTGACCGACTTGACCGCCAGCCCGGCCACCGGCCCGGCGGCCCAGGAGCGCAAGGTGGGCAGCGAGCCGTAGAAGGCGTCACCGGGGCACTGGGTGTTGTAGCCGTCGCGGTGGCCGTGGATCGTGGGGAAGGAGAGCTGAGCGCCCTTCGCCCACGTCTTTCCGGAGTAGCTGCGCCCGGCGTCACCGGCGGTCAGGGTGGTGGTGCCGGCCGGGTCGACGCCGTACTGGCCCAGCTTCCACGCGGCGATGCGGGCGACGGAGGTCAGCGCCGCCTGCGAGGGCGCGGCGTCGGTGTAGGTGCCCAGGACGGAGATGCCGGTCGTCTCGGAGTTGAAGCCGTAGGCGTGCGCGCCCATCACGGGCAGGTCCACCCCGCCCTTGCGGCCCTCGTAGACGGTGCCGCACTTGTCGACGAGGAAGTTGTACCCGATGTCCTTCCAGCCCAGTTGCTTCACGTGGTACGCGTAGATGCCGCGCACCACCGCGGGCGCCTCGGCGCACGTGTACGCGTTGGACTCGGCGGTGTGGTGGACCACCACCGCCTTGACCTTGCCGTCCGGCAGGTACCCGGGGGCCTCGGGGCTGATCGACTCGTCCGCGCCCCAGCCCGCCCGGGAGGTGATCGGCGGACGCGGCACGGTCGACGGCGGCGGGGACGGCGCGGTCGCCGTGGGGCTGGGGCTCGCCGGAGGCGTGGACGGCACGGACGGCGCGGAGGACGTCGGCGTCGGCGCGGCGCTCGTGGTGGGCTGCTCGGTCGGCGGCTCGCTCACCGGCGGGGTCGTGACCGGCTCCTGCGGGGACGTCACCGTCGGGACCGGGACCGGGTCCGGCGCGGGCTCCACCGGCCCGGGCGTCGTCCCGGTCGGGGTGGGCGTCGCGGTCTCCTCCAGGGCGAACGCCGCCGGCGCCATCCCCGACACGGTGCCCGTCTTGGGGTCCACCATGTCCAGCCGCAGCCCGGCGGGCAGCGCCTTGGACGTCGTCCCGCCCGCCCGCAGGCGCACCTCGACCCCGTCCGACGGGCCGACCCACGCCGGTTCCGTGCCCCCGCGGGCGGCGCCGCTCTCGCCCTGGCCGCTGTCCCCGTCCAGCCGCAGCCACGACGACCACTGCCCCGACCCGACGGCGCGGGTGCGGACCTCGACCGTCCCGGTGACCCGCGCGGCGGGCTCGGTCCACGTCACGCCGAGCATGCTGAAGGGCTTGGTCCCCTCCTCCTTCAAGACCGCCGAACGGCCGTCGGGGCTCGCCGCGATCGGCTTCGTCCGCGCCTCGGCCGCGACGGGGCGGGGCTTGCCGTCCCCCGGCCCCGCGGCCGGTTCGGTGCCCGTGGCACCCTGCAGGACGACCACACCGGTGACACCCGCCACGGCGACAGCCGCCGCCATCACTATTCGACGCCGCTTCACGCAGCCCCCACCCCTAGATCCTGATGCGCGAGGAACCCCGTACGACCCATACGCCTCGCGTCCCTGTGCGTACGCAGGCTACACACACGTGAGTGGCACCCCCACTCCCGCCTCTATTGACATGCGCATGGAACGGGGCAGTCCGGGTATATGCCCGCGGACGTGTGCCCGGAAGGGGTTCGAAGCACCGCTCAGCCTCCGGGGCCCCGTCGGACGTGCAGCGACATGCCGCGATGATCCGCTTTCCCGCTCGGTGTCTTCCCCCGCGCGTTCACGCGTGCGACGTGCAACGTCACAGAGGGCCAGGACGGCACGGCGCCCCCGCCCACGCGAACTCCCGGAGGGCCCCGGACGCCGCCCCACCCGCCGGCGCCCCCGTCCCGGCGGACCGGCCGGGACACGGCGGCGCCCTTCCGCTCGGGTGCCGCGGAAACGGCCGGAGGGTCCCCCTCGTCCCGGCGGTGACGCCGGGCGTGACGGAGGGGGAGTGCGCGGTGCCGGTGGGCGGGCCGGCGCCGCCGGTGCGCCGGTCCCGTGCGGCCACGGCCCGTCCCGTGCGGCCACGGCCGGGGCCCGCGGGCCACCCGGACCGCGTCGTCAACACTGCAATTGGCACATGTTCTTGGCGCATACCCCCCAAGCGATTGGCATTACCGTGATCCTCTGGGCGGCTATAAAGTTGAGACCACAACGCGCTCTGCGTGTTTGCGCGGACCTGTGCAGAGCGTTCAGTGAACCTCCGGCCGGCTGATGTATCGCCTTCGCGGGAGGCTCGCACGAGACCCTACGAGAGGAGCAAGGCAGCAATGCCCGTTTCCACCCCCGAGGGCCTGCACGACATGCAGAAGCTGCTTGTCGACTGGGTGCGCGAATTCCTCGAAACCCCGGACGCGTCCCTGGACGACAATTTCCTGGACCTGGGAGGCCACTCACTCCTCGCCATGAACCTCAACGCGCGTGTCCAGCAGTATTTTGGTCAGGAACTCGACGTGAAGACCCTGTTCGAGCAGTCGCTCGGCGAGGCCATCGCGGAACTGCATGCGCGGACGACCGCGCAGCAGGCGGCGTGACCCGTTCACCAAGCCCACCCCCACCAGAAGCTGGAGTAGCCGTGAGTGACAAGACGTCGGATTTTCGGCTGACCCCCGAAGAACTCGCCAAGTTCGAGGAGCAGGGCTTCATCGGACCGATCAAGGTCTACGAGCCCGAGGAGATGGAGAGGCGCTGGAGGGAGATACGCCGCGCCATTCCCGACCGGTCGCGGGCGATCTACCCGGAGGACTCGCTGGGCGCCGTCACCAACCTCTCCAACTACGACCGGCACCTCGACATCGACCTGCTCAGCGAGCACATCATGCAGCGGGCCATCGTCGAGCGGGTGGCCTCCATCCTCGGCCCGAACCTGCTCTGCTGGCGCACCGAGTTCTTCCCGAAGTACCAGGGTGACGAGGGCACGGACTGGCACCAGGCGGCGACGTTCGCCCACTCCAGCGGCCGTCCCCAGATCCAGTGGCCCGCGCAGAACGACGCGCCCGCCTTCGGCGGCACGATCACCGCCTGGACGGCGTTCACCCACTCCACGAAGGAGAACGGCTGCCTCCAGCTCATGCCGGGCACGCACCGGGTGATGAACTACGACGAATCCCTCGGCATGTCCTACAACCCGGACACGATCAACAAGCGGGAGAAGGAAAACGTCAGGCGCGGTTTCTTCGGCTACGACTACCGCGAGCTCCAGAAGGACCCGAACTGGCGCCCCGACGAGTCGAAGGCGTTCTCCCTCGTCATGCAGCCCGGTGAGTGCGTCATCTTCTGGTCGACCCTGATGCACGGTTCGCTTCCGCACACCGGCAGCAAGAAGGACTACCGCATGGGGTTCGCGACCCGGTACGTGCCGACCCAGGTCAAGATCTACCCGGACCTCGACGACGTGTCCGAATACGGCGGCACGATTCCGCTGGAAAACTACGCCGCCGTTCTCGTCGCCGGCAAGGACGAATACGGCATCAACAAGCTGACCGACCGGAGCCGGCGCGGTCACAAGTTCGTCCCGTGGGATTTCCGGCAGCCCGTCGGAAACTGACGCCCCACCGGAACGTACCGACACGAGCCCGGCTGCCACGGCCATGAGCATGCGGCCGGGGCCGATCAACGGCGCGTCAACCGCGACGCCCGTCCGGGCGAGGCGGCGGGGCAGCCAGTCGCTTCGCCACCGAATTCACCGCACCGCCCGCCAGACCGAGGAAATCGTCACCGGTCCACGCCGCCGATGCGGCCCCCGGCCATGAGAAAGCCGGGAAAAGGACCGCGGCGACCCGGACCGGCGGCGTCCGGTCGCGGCGCACGCGCGCCCCGCCCCGGAACGGCGTGACCGGCGACCCCCCTCACCGGCCACGCCGCTCCGGGCCCCCTCCCCCTCCCGGAAGGCGCACCGATGGCCGTGCTCGCCCTGTTCCACCACGCCGGCGGTTCGGCGGCCGTGTTCCGCCGGCTGACCCGGCTGCTGCCCGACCACATCACGCCCCTGGTGGCCGAACTCCCCGGCCGGGGCCGCCGCTGGCGTGAGCCCACCCTCCACACCGCCGAAGAGGCGGTCCGAGACCTGACGGACCTGCTGGTCCGTCAGGTCGGTACCGACGACGAACTGTCGATCTTCGGCCACAGCATGGGCGCCTACCTCGGGCTCGGCGTGGCGGCGGCCCTGGAGCGGCGCGGCGGACCGCGGTGCCAGGTGCTCTTCGCCTCCGCCAACCTCGCCCCGCAGCGCGCCGTGCCGCTGTTCGCCGACGGCGCCCCTCCCGCATCCGACGAAGAGGTGCTGGAACGCGCCGCGCGGTACGGCGCGCTGGACACCGCACTGCTCCGCGATCCGCACATCGCCGCCCGCGCCGTCTCCCTGCTGCGGGCCGACTTCGACATCTGCGACTCGTTCGTCCGCACCATGTCCTGGACCGTGACCGAAAGCCGCATCGTCGTCTGCCGGGGGCGGGAGGACGCGTTCGGCGACGAGCACACCGACCAGTGGCAGTGGAGCAGCGTCCAGCCGCTCACCACCCACACGTTCCCCGGCGGCCACCTCTACCTGGAGTCGGCCGGGGCCGAACCGCTCGCGGCGACGATCGAGTCGGTCATGACCGAACCGGCGCAGTCCCCCACCTGATCCGGCCTGGGAGCAACCATTGACTAGCGTACGGAATTCCCCCGGAAGGACCTTGCTCGCGCACGAGCTGTTCGAAGCCCGGCGCGACCTCCACCCCGACCTGCCCGCCATGGTTTGGGGCGACAGGACCCTCACCTACGAGGAGCTGGGGCGCGACTCGGACCGGCTGGCCCTCGCGCTGCGCTCGGCGGGCGTCACGGGACAACCGGTCGGCGTCTTCTTCGAGCGCGGGTTCGCCATCGCCGTCGCGGTGCTCGGCGTGCTCAAGGCGGGCTGCGCCTACGTGCCGCTCGACCCGGCCTACCCCGACGAACGGCTCGCCGCCATGGTGCGCGACAGCGGCGCGAGGATCCTGCTGTCCGACAAGGCGATCCTCGACCGGATCCCGGTGCCGGACGGCACCCGCGCCACCGCGCTGGAGGACCTCCTCTCCGCCGTCGAGGACACGCCCCGGACGACGGCACCGGTGATCGGACCGGACTCGCTCGCCTACGTCATCTACACGTCCGGATCCACCGGGGTGCCCAAGGGCGTGGCCATGCCCCACGGCCCGCTGGCCAACCTCATCGACTGGCAGTGCGCGCACTCGTCGTGCGGCACCGGGGACCGGACCCTCCAGTTCTCCGCGCTGAGCTTCGACGTGTCCTTCCAGGAGCTGTTCAGCACCTGGGCCTCCGGCGGGACGCTGGTGGTGGTCGACGACGCGACGCGCCGGAGCTGCCAGGCCCTGATCGAACTGATGAACCGCGCCTCGGTGCGCCGCATGTTCCTGCCGTTCGTCGCGTTGCAGGCGATAGCGGAGCACGCCAGCACGGTCGGCGCGTGGCCGGTCTCCCTCCGCGAGGTCATCACCGCCGGCGAACAGCTCCAGGTGAGCCCCGCGGTGCGCGCCCTGTTCCAGCACCTGGACGGGGCCGTGCTGGTGAACCAGTACGGCCCGTCGGAGACCCACGTGGTGACCTCGCTCGAACTCGACGGCGATCCGCTGACGTGGCCGGACCAGCCCAGCATCGGCCGGCCCATCACCAACGCCGAGGCGTACGTCCTCGACGAGCACCTGCGCCCGCAGCGGCCCGGCGTGCCCGGGGAGCTGTGCATCGGCGGCCCGGTGCTCGCGCAGGGCTACCTGGGCATGCCCGACGTGACCGCCACGCGGTTCCGGAGCGTGCCGGGCGTGGCCGGCGGGGGGCGGATCTACCGGACGGGCGATCTGGTCGAGCTCCTGCCGGACGGCACCATCCGGTTCCTGGGACGGCTGGACGACCAGGTGAAGATCCGGGGCCACCGCGTGGAGATCGGCGAGGTCGAGGCGCGCCTGCGGGCGCTGCCGGAGGTGGCCGACGCGGCCGTCGTGGTGCGGGAGACCGCGGCGGGCGGCAAGCAACTGGTGGCGTTCTGCGTACCGGCGCACGGCGCCCGGGTGGTCGCGTCCGCGATCCGGCGGAGCCTGGCGGTGCACCTGCCCGGCCACATGATCCCGTCGTCGATACGGGACCTCCCGTCGTTCCCGCTGACCCCGAGCGGCAAGGTCGACCGCAAGGCGCTGGCACGGCGGCTCTGACCGCGGGGCGGCCGGTCCGGTACCGGCCGCCTCCCCCGGACGGCTCCGGCCGTCCCCGTCCCGGATCCGGCCGCTCCACTCCCGGATCCGGCCGTTTCGGTCCCCGAGAAGGCAGGAGTGAGGAGTGTCGACGCACGGTCCGGCCTTGAGCGCGGGGGAGAGCGGCAGCGTAGCCGGGGTCGTCCTGGTGGACCTGGCCCTGGTGCTGCTCGCCGCCTTCCTGTTCGCCGCCTTGGCCAAGCGGGTGCGACAGCCCGCAGTGATGGGCGAGATCGTCGCCGGGATAGCGCTGGGGCCGAGCCTGCTCGGGCTGCTGCCCGGCGACCTGCCCCGGCTGCTCTTCCCCCCGGAGGTCCGCCCGTACCTCGAAACGCTCGCTCAACTCGGCCTGGTGCTGTTCATGTTCGGCGTCGGCTACCAGTTGAGCCTTTCGCACGTCAGAGGTGTCGGGAGGCACATCGCGCTCGTGTCGTTCAGTTCGGTGGCCCTGCCGTTCGCCCTGGGCGCCGGGCTCGCGCTGCTGCTGTACCCGTGGCTCGACCAGACCCAACTGAGGACGCAGGGGGTGCTCGGCCCGGCCCTCTTCCTCGGGGCGGCGATGTCCATCACCGCCTTCCCGGTCCTCGCCCGGATCATCACCGAACGGGGCCTGCAGAAGCAGCGGGTGGGCACGGTGGCCCTGGTCAGCGCCGCGATCCAGGACGTGATCGCCTGGAGCGTACTCGCCGCGGTCGTCACGATGGTGAGCGTCAGCGGCCTCTGGTCGTTCGGGCGCACCGTCGGGGGCGCGGTCCTCTTCGTGCTCGTGCTGCTCTTCGCGGTACGGCCGGCCCTGTCCTGGCTGCTGGCCCCGGAACGGCGATGGGCGGGCAGCGGCACGACCGTCCACGTCGTGCTCTGCTCCGGCCTGCTGACCAGCGCGTGGATCACCGACGAGATCGGGCTGCACGCGGTGTTCGGCGCGTTCCTGTTCGGCGCCGTCGCGCCCCGCCACCACATCGACGCGACCGCGCCCGAGGTGCCGGAACGCATCGACCAGACCAGCCTGCTGCTCCTCCCGGTCTTCTTCACCGTGACCGGCCTCTCGGTGGACCTCGCGGGCCTCGGCGCGCAGGGGCTCGTCATGGTCCTTGCGATCGTCGCGGTGGCCTGCGCGGGCAAGTTCCTCGGCGCGGCGGGCGCGGCGCGGCTCACCGGGGCCACCGGACGCGAATCCGCGGTCCTGGGCATCCTGCTCAACGCGCGCGGACTGACCGAACTGGTCGTCCTCAACGTGGGGCTGAGCCTGGGCGCCCTCGACACCCGGTTGTTCACCGCCATGGTCGTGATGGCG
Organism: Streptomyces sp. NPDC045287; assembly: GCF_056432325.1. Taxonomy (NCBI): domain Bacteria; kingdom Bacillati; phylum Actinomycetota; class Actinomycetes; order Kitasatosporales; family Streptomycetaceae; genus Streptomyces; species Streptomyces sp. NPDC045287. The sequence continues at coordinate 77,853 of NZ_JBWKJG010000005.1, read as the reverse complement.
CTGGTCACCACGGTGATGACCGGACCGCTGCTGACTCGGTACCAGGCCGACGGCGCGTCGGGTCCGGCGACAGCGCGGCAGCCGAGGAAACACACGGGGGAGGGCGCGGTCCGATGACGACGATCACGACGAGACGGATTCCGTCCCCGTCCACCGCGCCCTCCCCGTCCGTGCCGTCCCCCTCCACCGCGCCGTCTCCGCTCCGGCTGCCGCTGCGGGGCCGCGAGGACGAGATGGCGCGCGCCCTGCGGGCACTGGAGTTCGGCGCCGACGGCGGCTGCGCCCTGGTGGCGGTCGAGGGGCCGCCCGGCTCCGGGAAGACCCGGTTCCTGGACGAGTGCGTGACCACGGCGGAACGGCTCGGCTTCGTGACCGGACACCGGTTCCCCCTCGCCGGCCCGGCCGGTCCGGTGGGCACCGGCACCACCGACCGGCCCCGGCTGATCGTCCTGGACGACGCGCACTGGCTGGGAGAGGAGGCGAGCGACGCGCTGCTCGCCCAGCGGTACGCCCGGTACGGCAGCAGGGCGGTGGTCTGGCTGGTCGCGCGCCGCCGCGGGACGGGGGCGAGGAGCCTCGACGCGCTGGTCGCCAGCTCCATCGGGCACACCGAGCGGATCACCCTCGACGCGCTCCGCGCCCCCGCGGCGCTCCAGGTGGCCGTCGACGTCCTGGGCGTCCCCCCGTCCGCCCCGCTCGCCCGGGTGCTGCACGGCGCGGGCGGACACCCCAGGCTGCTCGTGGAACTGCTGGAGGGAATGCGCGAGGAACACCTGATCCGGGTGGGGCCCCACGAGGCGCAGCTCGTCGAGGAGCGCATCCCGCAGCGGCTGCGGGCGCTCCTCCAGAGCATGCTCCTGGAGTACCCGGACGAATGCCGCCAGCTCCTGCGGGTGGCGGCGGTCCTCGGCCGGGAGAGCACGGTCGACGACCTCCTGCCCCTCCTGCGCGTGCCGCCGTCCGCCCTGCTGCTCACCCTGGACCGGACGATCACCACCGGGGTGCTGGCCGTCGGCAACACCCGTGTCCGCTTCCCCAACGAGTTGCTGTGGCAGCTCATCGTCGACTCGGTGCCGGCCACGCTGCGGCACGCGTTGCGCCGGCAGGTGGCCGACGCCCGGCCGGCGCCCGACCCCGAGGCCCGGACGCCGGTGCCCGGGGCCCGGACGCCGGCGCCCGCCGGGCCGCCGGACCTCAACGGCCAGGAGCACAGGATCGTCCAGATGGTCGCCGAAGGGCTGACCAACAAGCAGATCGCCCGGCGCCTCGAAATCTCCCCCCACACCGTCAACTACCACCTGAAGAAACTCTTCCGGAAGGCCGGGGTGAACTCCCGCATCGCCTTGCTGCGCGAGACCGGCTGGAACGACCGCCCCGACGACTCACCCGAGCCGGGGCCGCGCGTCGGCCCACGGACGGGCGCGTTCGAAGGCGGCGGCCAGACCTAGGAGGCGGTCTTCGGCCCCGGGCGCGCCGACCAACTGGATGCCGACCGGCAGGTTCCCCGCGGCCCGCCCCGCGGGGAGCGAGATCGCGGGTTGCCCGGTGATGTTGAACGGGTACGTGAAGGCCAGCCAGTCGGCGTACTCCCGCCACCGCTCCTGGAACCCCGAGCCCTCCGGAGCCGCCCCAAGCGGAGGCGGGAGCACGGTGAGCGTGGGGGTGAGCAGGACGTCGTAGCGCGTCCAGAAGCGCAGGACGTCCGCCGCCCGGCTCTGGGCGGCCGCGATGGCCGCGCAGTAGTCGACGGCGCCCAGCCGCTCGCCGTACAGGGCGATGTCGAGGGTCGTCGACTCCAGTTCAGCCAGGTGCTCCGGCGGCACGCCGCGGACCATGGCGGCCACGTTCGCCGCGATGACCGTCAGCAGGGGGTCCAGGAGCCCGCCGAGGTCGGGCGCGGCCTCGACCACCTCGACCCCCAGGGCCTCGAAGGCCGACACCGCCTGCTCGAACACCTCCCGCACCTCGGGGGCGACCGCGCCGTGCGGCGGCGTGCCGGTGTACGCCACGCGCAGCCGCTCCGGCGGCCGGTCACAGGCGGCCAGGAACGAACCGGACGGCTCGGGCAGCCCGTAGGGCTCCCCGACGACCGGGCCCGCCATCACGTCGAGCATCAGGGCGGCGTCGCGGACGGTGCGGGCCACCGGGCCGTTGATGACGTATCCCGCCCACTGCTCCTGGGAGGCCGGCGCCCACGAGGTGCGTCCGCGGGTGGGCTTGAGCCCCACGACCCCGCAGGCGGAGGCGGGCGCCCGCACGGAGCCGGCGCCGTCGGCCGCCAGGGCGAGCGGTCCGATGCCGGCGGCCACGGCGGCCGCGGCGCCGCCGCTGGAGCCCGCCGGGCCGTGCTCGGTGTTCCACGGGTTGCGGGTGGCCGGGAAGGCCCGGTTGTCCGTCGTGATCCGCAGCCCGAACTCCGGCATGTTGGTACTGCCGACGAGGATGCCGCCCGCCCGCCGGAGCCGGGCGACCGACTCGCTGTCGAAGCCCGGCTCGTAGCCGGTGAACGGCAGCGACCCGTAGGCGACGGGCAGGTCCGCCGACTCGTTGGCGTCCTTGATGGTGAACGGGACCCCGTGCAGCGGGCCGCGTTCCTCCGGCGGCAGCGCGTCCGCGGCGCGCGCGTCCGCGAGGGCGCCTTCCGCCCGCACGGCGACCACCGCGTTCAGCAGCGGGTTCACCTCTTCCAGGTGGGCGAGGACCGCTTCGGTGACCTCGACGGCGGACAGTTCCTTGTTCCGGATCAGGTCGCGGAGCTCGGTCGCGGGCGTGAAGACCGGCGGCCCCGCGGGCGTGAGGCCCGGTGCGTTCATCTACGGTGCTCCCATGCGGGTCGGGGCCGGGCGTCAGCCGGCCGCTCGTAAGAGGGCGAGGACGATCTCCACGCACCTGTCGGCGAGCCTCGCCGCGCGCTCGTCCGAGACCAGTCCCTCGGCGTAGGTGAAGTTCCAGGCGAGCTGGTGGTGGCTGGAGTTGACGGTGGCGACGAACGTGCCCACCACCGACAGCGAGGCGACGAACTGCGCGCCCGACGCACGCCACGGGCCGATCGCGTCCGGGAACGGGAACCGGCCGATGTTGGAGATGCAGAAGTTGATCGGGCCCTTCTCGTCCAGGTGCCGCACGAAGGGCATGCTGTCGGCCAGGCTCTGCGGCCCCGAGCTGCCGATCAGGCGGATCATGGAGAACTGTTCGCCCCGCGCCTTGCGCGCCTTGAGGTCCGCGCTGATCTCCCGGGCCGTCTCCCACAGCGGACGGGCCGCCACGTGCTCGACGAGGGAGGGGATGGTCGCCACGTAGCTGCCCACGTCGTCCGGGGCCACCGACGGTTCGAGGTCGCCGCGGAAGTCGACCGGGGAGCCTATCGAGTACCACGTCGCGTCGGCGGCCCCGGCGTCCGTGGCGACCGCGCGCACCATCGCGGCGGTGAGCACGCCGTGGACGGTGACCCCGCGGGCACGGCACGCCAGGGCGAGGCGGTCCAGCGTCGCGGCGTCCAGCGACCGGTGGAGGAACCGGGTGCGGCGCCGCTCGAAGGGGACGGCCAGGTCGGCGTCGACGCGGCGCGGACGCAGCCGCCGGAGGTCGTCCTCGTCCCGTTCGGCCTTCGCCTTCGCCCGTGCCTCTCCCGCCGCGCCGCGGTGCCCGGCCGGGAAGAGCTCCTCGGCCGCGGGCAGGACGGCACGCGGTTCGACCGGGTGGCCCGCCGCGAGTTCGGCCCACTGCCGCAGCAGGGAGATGACCGTGGTCCCGTCCGCGATGACGTGCAGCAGGCTCAGGATCAGGTCGTGCACCTCGCCGTCGGGCCCCGGGCCGGTGAGCACGGTGGCCGTGGCGAGCGGCCCGGCGCGCCAGTCGACGCGGCCGTTGACGAGTTCCCGGTCGATGACCCGCGTCCAGCCGTTCTCGACGGCGTCCGGCGAGTCGAGGACGCGGTGGTCGAGGGGGATCGGGCGGCCGTCCACCGGAGCGAACCGGGGTTCCCGCCCGGTCGCTCCGGCCTCGATCGCCACGCGCAGCAGCGGGTGGCGGTCCTGGAGCGCGGTCAGCGCCGAGCGCCACCGCGCCGCGGGGACCGGGCCGTGCACGCGGACCCGCCCGATGACGTTCAGGGGTGATATCTGGTCGGCGATCCAGTACCAGCGCTCCAGCGGGCTGAGTTCCCGCCGCACCGCCTGGACGGCCGTGGAGGTCGTGGACACGTGTGCTCCCCGGCGGTCAGTCGACGGGTGACGCGGAGAGCGGCCGGAACATGGCGGCGCTCGCCCGGGTCTCCGGGGTGGTCTGCCACGGCGGGTTGGTGCCGAAGGCGAGCAGGACCTCCTCCCCGTCGGCCCGGAACGTGACCGGGTCGCCCTTCTCCACCCACACCATCTCGTGCGGGCCGGCGGTCACCGAACCGCCCTCGAAGTCCACGGCGAACCGCCCGGACAGGACGACGATGAACTCGTCGTAGCTGGGCACCCACTCCATGACGTCGCCGGGGTGCAGGCAGGCGTATCCGGCGCCCATCGACTTCGGGACCCCGTCGTCGGCCAGGTCACCGATGTAGATGCGGGTGTCGGCGAACTGCTGCCAGTTCGCCCGCTTCGTGTCGTACGCGTGCGCGGCCATGGCCGTCTCCTCTCTGTGGTCTCCGCGTCACACGAGCGGAGAGATCTGCTCCTCGACGCCCAGCAGGGCCTTGCCGTACATTTCCTCGATCATCTGGGGCTGGAGGATGGCGTGCCGGGCGCCCACGGCCGAGTCCCGCCAGATCCGCTGGAGCGGGTTGGCGTCGGCGAAGCTGCCCGCGCCGTGCGCGGTCAGCAGGAGGTCGATCGCCTCGGTGACGTGCCCGACCGCGCCGCTGAGGTCCGCCCGCGCCCGGAGCCGGCTCAGCGGGTCCAGGGCCTCGCCGCGCGCCGCCGCCGCGTCGATGTCGTCGGCCGCGCGCCGGACGTGCAGGTGCGCGCTGTCGATCTTCTGTGTCGCCTTCGCGAGCTGGAGCTGGAAGGCCGCCGAATCGCGCTGCTTCTCGAAGAAGGTGAACGTGATGGCCTTGGCGGCGGACCTGGTCTTGACCAGTTCCAGCGCCGCGCGGCCCAGACCCAGCTGCGGAGCCACCAGCGGGGCCCCGGTGAGGAACTGCGCGATGGCCGCGCGGGGCAGGCTGCCGCCGGACCGCTGGGGCGGGTATTCGCCCGCCATCGCCTTCGGCACCGACAGGACCCGGTGCTCCGGTACGAAGATGTCCTCGGCCACCAGACAGTTGCTGCCGGTGGCGCGCATGCCCGCGACGAACCAGCTCTCCTCCACCGTGTAGTCGGTGGCGGGCACCAGCGCCATGCCCTGGTCGACGATCTGTCCGGTGGAGTCCGGGACGGGGAAGCCGATGAGGGCCCAGTCGGCGTGCCAGGCACCGGAGGCGTAGTGCCACCGGCCCGAGACCCGGAAGCCGCCCTCGACGCGGTGGGCGGTGGCGCTCGGCGTGAGCACACCGGACACCTTCGCCTCCGGGTCGGCCTTGAACACCTCGTCCTGGGCCTGCTCGGGGAAGAGGCTGACGACCCACGCCACCGAGTTGCAGACCGAGACCACCCACGAACTGCTGCCGTCCCCCTCGGCGAGGACCGCGGACACGTCGATCAGGGTGCGCAGGGACGCCTCGTAGCCGCCGTACCGCTTGGGCACGGCCAGCTTGAACATGCCGGCGCCCACGAGGGACTTCATGGTTTCCTCGGAAAGCCTGCGGTCGCGCTCCGCCTGTTCGGCGTTGCGGGCGAGGAGCGGAACCAGTTCGCGCGCGCTGCAGAGCAGGTCGGACGACGCCGGAGAAACAGGGGTCTTTTCTTCTGGGGTGACGGTCATGGAATTCTCCATATCAGCGGGCGAACGCCGCTATCTGGTCGGTGATGGAAGTGTTCTGCCGGTCCGCGAAGGCGGAGTGCGTCCCGAACATCCGGCGGCCGTAGACGAGGGGCGCGGCGGCCCGCGCGCCGGAGACGCGGGCCACCAGACTGAGTAACAGCAGATGGTCCCCGCCGGTGACGAACCGCTTCGGGAGGCACACGAGCCAGCCCGGCGCGTCCCGCAGCCGCGGCAGCCCCTCGTCCATGTACCACTCGACTTCGGCGAACCGGTCGGCGACCGGGGAGGCGAACGCTCCCGCGACGGCGGCCTGCCCGGCACCGAGCAGGTTCACGCCGAACCGGCCGGTCCGCCGGATCTTCGGCAGCAGGGCGGAGCGGTGGTCCAGTGCGATGGTCACCATGGGCGGACGCAGGGACAGCGAGGCGAGCGAACCGACCGTCGTGCCGTGGGGCCGACCGTCCGCCATCGCCGTGACCACCGCCACCGGGGTGCAGACATCGGCCATGAAATCCTTGAACTCTCGCTCCGTGACCATTCCTTCTTCCCTGGGTGTGAAGGGGGCAGGTGTTCTTCGCGGAATTTCCGGCGGGAGGAGCTTTGTCGGCGGGGTTTCAGCCGTGAATTATTCGATCGACGTTTCTTCGTGAACTCGACGCTGCGTACGCTATCCAGGGGGCCGGGGCGCGTCCAGCGAATCCATTCGGTACTACTCGAATGCGCAGTCCGCCCCGGCCGGGCGGCTACCCCTGCCGCCGGTCCACCGGGTCGGGCGCTCCCACGGAAGCGGTGATCCCGCTGAACCGGCGGTCCAGCAGGGCGTCGGGGAGCAGCCGCGCCCAGCGGCCCATGTTGCGCGCGTCCGCGCCGACCCAGTACCGGGTGCGGGGGCGTACGTCGGTCAGGGCGCGGACGACCGCGCGGGCGAAGTCCTCGGGCGTGGTCCTGCTCGCCAGGGCCTGCTGCCCGTTGCCCTCCATGAACGCCCCGAAGGCGGACCGGTAGAGCTCGGCCACCGCGGGGGGCGCGTCGCTCAGCACCCGGTCGCCCGCCTCGGACACCTTGTTCCAGATCGGCGTGAGGATGGCGCCCGGCGCCACGATCGACACGCGCACGCCGGTGGGCGCCAGTTCGCGCCGGAGGGCGTCGCTCAGCGCCTCCTTGGCGAACTGCGCCGCGGAGTAGGCGCCGAGGAACGGGACGGCGGCCTTGCCGAGGCCGGAGGTGACGTTGACGACCCGCCCCCGCGACTGGCGCAGCAGCGGCAGGTGGGCGCGGACCATCCCGAGGTGCCCGACCACGTTGACGTCGAGCTGCCGGCGGAACTGGTCGCTGTCCACGCACTCCAGGGGGCCGGGGACGCAGATGCCCGCGTTGTTCACCAGGCCCCGCAGCCCGCCGTACTCGCGTGCGGCGAGCTCGGCCGAGGCCCGCACCGACGCGTCGTCGGTGATGTCGATGGGGACGGGGCGGAGCCGGCCGTACAGCGACTCGGCGAGCAGTTTCTCCCCGTCCTCGCTCCGCCGGACCCCCGCGAGGACGTGGAAGCCGCGGCTCTCCAACTCGAGGGCGCACTCCCGGCCCAGCCCCGACGAGGCGCCGGTGACGACGACCGCTCCGTGTGCCGGGAGGCGCCTCCTCGCCGGAAGGCCCCCGCGCACCGTCCGTCCCGTCATCGGTTCGTCCCTTCGTCCACGTCGGGGAGGAGGCCCGCGCCCGGGAAGGTCAGGGCGGGTTCGAGCTTGCCGACCAGGTTCCGGTGCGACATCCACCGGAAGTACCCGTCGCGGACCCGCCGGCGCACGGGTCCCTGCGACTGCTCGAAGTCGCTGATCGACCGGGTGGCTTCCACGATCATCCGGGTGCGGTCGTACCGCGCGGCCTCGTAGCCGCGCAGCCCGCTCGGCACGTCCGGGGCGTGCTGCAGGTGCTGCGCCAAGACGGCGGCGTCCTCCATCGCCATGGCCGAGCCCTGGCCGAGGCTGGTGAGCATCGGGTGGGCGGCGTCCCCGAGCAGGGTCACCGGGCCGGTGCCCCAGGGCTGGAGGAACGGGCGGTCCTTGGTGTTCAGCGTCAGCAGGTCCTCGGGCGGCGTCACCCGGATCGCCTCCCGGACCTCGTCGGGCCAGCCGGAGTAGGCGGCGAGCACCCCGGCCTTGCCCCCGCTCCAGGTGCTGGACTCCTCGAACGGCATGTTCTTCGTGCCCCACCAGTAGAGGCGCCCCCGGCCGATGTCGACCAGGCCGAACCGCATCCCGTCGCCCCACAGGTGCACCACGGAGCCGGGCGCGAACCGCGGGTGGCTGTACTCGGTGATGCCCAGCCAGGCGATGTACCCGCTGTCGCGGACGGGCTCGTTCGGCCCGGTGAGCTGCCGGCGGATGGCCGAGTTGAACCCGTCGGCGCCGACCAGGAGGTCGGCCTCGGCCCACTGCCCGTCAGTGAAACGCACCCGTGCCCGGTCACCGGCCACCTCGAACCGCTCCGCGGCGGCGTTCAGCCTGATGGGCACGTCCGCCGCCTCGTCGAGGAGCGCGGCCAGCAGGTCGGCCCGGCTGATGCACACGCAGGGGACGCCGATGCGCCGGGTGATCTCGGGGAAGGGGAACTCCCGGATCAGCCTGCCCTTCCAGTCCTTGACGTGGTACGTCTCCATCACCCGGCCGCGCTTCTCCAGGCCGAGGTCGATGTCGAGGGTGGCGAGCGCCGCCGTGGCGTTGCTCATCACGGAGAGGCCGAACCCGGCGGCCCTGAGCTCGGGGGCCCGTTCGAACACCTCCACGTCGAAGCCCACGCGCCGCAGCGCGATGGCCGTGGTCAGTCCGCCGATGCCCGCACCGACGACGATGGCCGTCCTTGTCCCATTCATGTCAGCGCTGCCCGCTTTCGCTCGTCTGGAGTCGGATGGTCCCGAGCACCGTGCCGACGATGTCGGACACGCGCGGTTCCTCCATGATCGTGAGGTGGTCGCCCTCGACCTCGACCACCGAGAGGCGGCCGGCGGTCCGCTCCCGCCATCCGTTGGTCGGGTCGGCGTGCATGCTGTCGATGGCGGTGTGCATCTCCAGCAGGACGCCGGGCAGCGGATCGCGGGCCCGGATGAGCACCATGTCGTAGTCCACGACGCCGGGCCGGTAGGCGAAGGCCGCGCGCCAGTTCGCCTCGTAGACCCGGAACAGCCGGCGTACGACGGCGTCGCCGCTGCCCGCGGGCAGCACGCCCTCGTCGATGGCCAGCTTGGTCATGAACGCGAACTTCTCGTCCAGCGTGGTCAGGCCGGGCGGCAGGAGGTCCCCGGCCGTGGCGCTGCCGTGCTGGAGCCAGAGCAGCTCCCAGAAGAACCAGCCGAGCAGGGCCTCGTCGTCGGTCCACGGCCGCCGCCCCGGGTTGAGCGCCGTCGTGTCCAGCAGGATCAGCGACCCGACGCTCTCTCCGGCGGCGTGGAGCTGGCGGGCCATCTCGAAGGCGACGAACCCGCCGAAGGACCAGCCGCCGATGTGGTACGGCCCGGTCGGCTGGACCCGGCGCATCGCCTCGATGTAGTTGGCCGCGAGCCGCTCGATGCCGCGCACCGGTTCCGTGCCGACGTCCGCCCCGGCCGCCTGGAAGGCGTAGAAGGGCTGGTCCTCCGGCAGGTGCTTGGCGAACGGCATGTAGCACAGCACGTTGCCGCCCATGGGGTGCGCGAAGAACAGCGGGGGCCGGGTGCCCTGCGGCCGGATCGCCACCAGCGGGTCGAACCCGGTCGTCGCGGTGCCCGCCGAGCGGAGCCGTTCGGCCAGCTCGGCCACGGTCGGCGCCACGATGAAGTCCGACAGCGGGACCACGGTGCCGAACCGTTCCTCCATGAGGACGACGAGGCGCATCGCCGTGATCGAGGTGGCGCCGAGGTCGAACAGGTTGTCGTGCACGCCCACCTCGGGGATCTGGAGCAGGTCGGCCAGCATCTCCGCGAGGGCCCGCTCGTGGGCGTCCCGCGGGGCGACGCGGCCGGTCCGCTCCTCGTGGGCCAGCGGCATCTCGCGCAGCGCGGCCTCGTCGCGCTTGCCGTTCGGCGTGAGCGGGATGGCGGGCAGCCAGGCGAAGTGCGTGGGCACCATGTACTCCGGCAGCTTCGCGCGCAGGTGCCGCCGCAGCCCGTCCAGGTCCGCGCGCTCGGCGTCGCCGACCAGGAAGGCCGCGAGGAAGGCGTCGCCGGCCGCGTTGCGCCGGGCGACCACGGCGATGTCGGTGATCGCGTCGGGGTCGCCCGCCGCGGCCTCGGCGGCGACCAGCTCGACCTCCGCCGGTTCGACCCGGTAGCCGCGGATCTTGACCTGCCGGTCGGCGCGGCCGAGGCACGCGACGTTCCCGTCGGGCAGCACCATGCCGACGTCACCGGTTCGGTAGAGCAGCCCGTCCCCGGCCGGGTCGGGCACGAACCGTTCTTCCGTCAGGTCCGGCCGCCCGGCGTAGCCGCTGGCCAGACCGGCTCCGCCGATGTAGATCTCGCCCCGGCACCCGACCGGGACCGGGCGCATCCCCGTGTCCAGGACCAGCAGCCGGGCCCCGTGGATGGGCTGCCCGACCGGAGGCAGCGCGGGGAAGGTCCCCGGCTCGCCGGTCATCTCGTAGAACGCCGCGGCGTGGGTCTCGGTGGGGCCGTAGTGGTTGTCGAGCACGAGGTCCTTCAGGGAGGCGCAGAAGCGGCGGATCTCGTCCGTCATCCGGAACTGCTCGCCCGAGGAGCACAGCACGCGCAGGCTCCGCGGCACCAGGCCGAGGGCGTTGGACGCCTCCGCCAGTTGCTGGAGGGCCACGTAGGGCAGGTGCATGCGCTCCACGCGCTCCCGGTCCATCAGCCGCAGCAGTCCGGGCATGTCCCGCCGCAGCTCCTCCTCGATGACGACCAGCGTGCCGCCGCCGCACAGCGTGGAGTACAGCTCCTGGAACGAGACGTCGAAGCTGAGCGGGGCGTACTGCAGGGTCCGGCCGCCCTCGGCGGTGCTGGGGATCCCGTTCTGCCAGGCCACCAGGTTGGACATCGAGCGGTGCGGTGCCGACACGCCCTTCGGCCGTCCCGTGGAGCCCGAGGTGAACAGCAGGTACACCTCGTCGTCCTCGGATATCTCCGGCAGCTCGGCCGTGCGGTCGGTGTCGGCCAGCGAGTCGTAGGAGACCATCCGGACCGTGGGCTCCAGGAGGTCCCGGTGCTCGGCGTCGACGACGACGCAGGCCGGCCCGCCCTGCTCGATCATGGCCCGCAGCCGGTCCACCGGATAGGCGGTGTCCAGCGGCATGGTCGAGCACCCGGCCTTCGCGGTGCCCAGCATCGCGGCGACGGTCTGCGGCGACCGCCCCATGGCGATGCCCACGCGGTCGCCGGGGCGCACACCGGCGTCCAGCAGGCCGGCGGCGACCCGGGTGGCGATCCGGTCCAGCTCCGCGTAGGTCCACGTCAGGCCGTCGGAGACGACCGCCTCCGCCTGCGGCGAGCGGCGCGCCTGGGCCTCGAAGGCGCGCACCACGTTCGTGCGGGGCCGCTCGGTCCGCGGGGCCCGGGGGGCGGGGGCGAGGAAACCGAACTCGACGGCGTCGTCCGGGTGCTCGGCGATCTCGCGCAGGATCCGGACGTACGCGTCGGTGTACAGCCGCCCCTGCGCGGGGGTGAACGTCCGGCCGGAGAAGTCCAGGCGGAGCCGGATGCCCTCGTCCACCGGGTCGACCATGGCGTTGACGACCAGGGAGAAGTTGGTCTCCTCCCAGACCGCGAAGCCGCGGTCGTCGATCCCCGGCGTCCGGAAGACCTCACCGAGCTGACGGAAGTGGATGAAGTTGAACAAGGTGTCGACCAGTGACGGACGGCCGAGATCGTCCTGGATGACCGCGAGCGGCACCCGCCGGTGCGGGTAGCTCTCCCGTTCCCGGTCCACCACGTGCCGCACGACGTCGAACCACGCGTCCGCCTCCGCGGTGAGCCGCAGGGGCAGGGTGTTGAGGAAGAGGCCGCAGGTGCGCTCGGCGCCGTCGACGTCCGGCCTGCCGTGGGTCACCAGACCGGTGGTGACGTCCGTCTGCCCGGAGAAGGCGCGCAGCAGCAGGACGTGCGCGGCGAACAGGACCGCCTTCACCGGAACCCGCCGGTCGCGGGCGGTGGCGCGCACGGCCCCGGCGAGGTCGGCGGGCAACCGCAGGTCGTACTCCGTCCGCTCGTCCGTCCCGGGCGCCTCGTGGGGGCGGAAGCTCTCCAGGTGCGGCTGCGTCGCGCCGGCGAGCTCGGCCCGCCAGTAGGCCCGGCTCGCCTCCGCGTCGATGGCCGCGCGCTCCTCGGCGACGTGCAGCGCGGCCGAGGGCGGCACGACGTCCGGTACCGGCTCCAGGTCCAGCCCCAGCAGGTGCCCGTAGTCCCGCAGGAGCTCGGACACGAGGTTGGCGACGCTGCCGCCGTCGAGGATGGCGTGGTGGAAGCTGAAGACCAGCTCGACCGTGTCGGGCAGGACGAACGCGCGGAAGTGGTACAGCGGCGCCCGGTCGAACCGGTAGTCGTACCGGCGCCGCTGCGCGACGTGCTCGCCGATGGCGGCCTCGGCCCCCTCGGCGGACGCGCCCCGCAGGTCGTCGACGTCCAGCCCGCCCTCGACGGTGGAGTGGACGATCTGGAGCGGCTCGGAGTACCCGGCGAGGGCGAACGACGACCGCAGCACCGGATGGCGCCGGACGAGGCGGTCGAAGGCCGTCCGGAACGCCGGCTCCTCCCACGGCATGGCCAGGCTGTACCGGAAGACGTCCTTGTACGTCGCGGAGTCCTGCTTCTCGCGGCTGTGGAACAGCAGGCCGAGCTGGAGCCGGGTGACCGGGTAGGCGTCCTCGTACGTCTCCAGGCGGGCCCGGTCCACGTGGGAGACCAGGCCGAAGGGGCGCAGCGCGGCGGAGGCGGTCCGGTCGTCGGGCCCCGCGGCCGCCGAGATCTCGGCGCACTCCGCCAGGGCCGCCACGGTGGGGTTGCGGACGAAGTCGTCCATCGTGAACCGGATGCCGGCCTTCTCCGCCAGCGCCCGCACCCGGAGCATGCTGATCGAGTCGCCGCCGATCACGAAGTAGTCCGTGTGGACGCCGACCCGGTCGGTGCCGAGCACCTGCGCCCAGATGTCGGCGAGCACGGCCTCGTGGGTGTTGCGCGGCGCGTCGTCCCCGTCGTCGGGCGCGCCGATCGACGGGGCGGGCAGCGCCTTGCGGTCGACCTTGCCGTTGGGGGTGAGGGGGAGGCGGTCGAGCCGTTCGAAGTACGACGGGATCATGTAGCCGGGCAGCACGTCGCCGAGGGCCGACCGCAGGCGGCCCGGGTCGAGGTCGCCGTCGGCCGTGCAGTAGGCGACGAGGACCGGGCCCCGCCCGCCGCCGGGCCGGTGGTCGACGACCACGGCGTCGCGGATGCCGTCCAGGGCGACCAGCGCGTTCTGCACCTCGCCCAGTTCGACCCGGTTGCCGCGGATCTTCACCTGGTCGTCGGACCGGCCCAGGTACTCGATGGTGCCGTCGGCGAGCAGGCGGGCCAGGTCCCCGGTGCGGTAGAGGCGGCCACCGGGGCTGAAGGGGTCCTCGACGAAGCGCTCGGCGGTGAGTTCGGGGCGGTTGAGGTAACCGCGGGCGACCTGGACACCGCCGATGTGCAGCTCGCCCGGAACGCCGACGGGCTGGAGGCGGCCGTGCCGGTCGAGCACGTAGAGCGTGGTGTTCTCCACCGGGCGGCCGATGGGCACGCGGGTGACCGGCCCGTGGGACGCGGGCGGGCAGTCGAAGTAGGTCACGTCGACCGCGGCTTCGGTGGGGCCGTAGAGGTTGACCAGGCGGGGCGCGTCGCCGTCACCGAAGATCCGGTTGAACTGGGCGACCCGCTCCGGCGGCAGCGCTTCGCCGCTGCAGAAGACGGAGCGCAGCGAGCCGGCGTCGCCGAGGCGGTCCGGGCCGTCCTCCAGCAGGTCGAGGAACGGGCCGAGCATCGAGGGCACGAAGTGGATCACGCTCACCCGGTGTTCGCGTATGACGCGCGCGAGCTGCTCGGGGTCCTTCTCCCCGCCGGGCGGCAGCAGCACCACCCGGGCGCCCTGGACGGCCCACCACAGCAGCTCCCACACGGAGACGTCGAACGAGATGGGCGTCTTCTGGAGCAGCGTGTCGCCCGGACCGATCGGGTAGCGGCGCTGCATCCACATCAGCCGGTTGCCCACGGCGTGGTGCTCGACCATGACGCCCTTGGGGCGGCCGGTGGAACCGGAGGTGTAGATGACGTAGGCGACGTCGTCGGAGCGCGAGGTCCGGCCGAGCGGCTCGGCGGAACCGCGGTACAGGTCGGAGATCCGGAGCACCGGGGCGTCGGTGGGCGGCTCCTCGCCGCCGCTCCCGCCGCGCAGGACCAGCTTCGCCCGGCAGTCCTCCAGGAGCAGCCGGATCCGCGCGGACGGGTAGCCGGGGTCGACGGGCACGTAGGCGCCGCCCGCCTTGAGGATGCCGAGGAGGCCGGGGAGCAGCTCCGGGCCGCGCTCCGCGAGGATGGCGACGCGTTCGCCGGGGCCGACCCCCCGCTCGCGCAGGGCCCGCGCCACCTGGTTGGACAGCCGGTCGAGCTCGGCGAAGGTCAGCGTGGTGCCGGAGGCGTCGTCGACCACGGCCGTCAGGTCCGGGGTGCGCGCCGCCTGCTCGGCGAAGAGCTGGTGCAGCGTCTTCTCCCGCGGGTAGGGCACCAGGGCGCCCTGGCGGTGCCGCACGATGTCCTCGTACTCGTCGTCGGTCAGCATGGGGAGCTCCGCGACCGACAGGTCCCGCAGGTCGAGGCCGCGGCGCAGGAGCTGCTCGACGTGCCCGGCCAGCGCCTCCGCGGTGAGGTGCCCGTCGAACACGTCGTCGGCGTAGTCCAGGTCGACGCGCAGACCGGGCTCGTCCTCGAACGCCTGCACCATGACGGACAGGGCGTTGGCGGCGTGGACCGGGGCCATGACGGTGGTGGTCCGGGCCACTCCCGGGATCTCCGCGGGCCGGGGGAAGCGCAGGTAGGAGACGGTGACGTCGAACAGCCGGCGGCTGTCGGCACCCCGCGCGGGCGCCTCCCGGAGGATCTCGCCGAACGGGAGCCGCTCGTGCTCCTTGAGCTCGTCGACCAGCGCGCGGACGCGTTCGGCGAGGTCGACCAGGGACGGGTCGCCCTCCACCGGGATGCGCAGCGGCAGGTTGTTGGCGAACTGGCCGACGGTCGCGCGCTCCTCGTCGGTCCGGCGGTTCAGGAAGGGCACGCCGAGCACGACCTCGTTCTCCTGGTGGATCCGCCCGAGGCACACCGCGAACGCCGAGAGCAGGTAGGCGAAGGGGGAGGCCCCGGCGTCGAGGATGCGCCCGACGAGCGCCTCGTCGACGGAGAAGGAGTACCGGCCGCGGCCGGGCGGCGTCGTTCCGGAACGCGAGAAGAGCGCGGGCGCGACCCCCGCCAGGTATTTCCGGTAGAAGGCGCGGTCGTTTTCGCTGTCCGCGTCGTCGGACGGCGCGTTGAACTCCTGAATGGATTTCCAGTACGAAGGCGAATCGGCCTGCCGCGCCGGAGCCGCCGCGTTTTCCCGGTCGGCCGGAGCGTCATTTCGCCCCGCCGCGCGGGCACGGTAGTCGGAAAGGATCCGCAAGGTCATCGTGTTCAGCGCCCAGGCGTCGGTCACGATGTGGTGCGAGGTCAGGACGAGGTGGACGGCGGCCGGCCCCTCGATGAGCACAGCGGCCCGGAACAACGTCCCGCCCCGGACGTCCAGCGGCCGGCCCAGCTCCTGTTCGCACCAGATCCGCACGGCGTCGGCGGGATCCGGCTCACCGGAGAGGTCGACGCTCTCGTACGACGGCGTCCACTCCTCCGGCGCGTCGGAGGCGGGCCAGACACGGGGGACCCCCTCGCCGTCCTCGCCGAACCGCAACCGGAAGGCGTCGTGCTCGCGCACCGCACGGACCAGGCACGCGCCGAGCAGTTCCCGGTCCACGGCGCCCTCCAGCCGCTCGTGGACCAGTACGTTGAATTGGCAATTCCCTGGTGTGCGCGCTTCGGCCGCCCAGATGTCGCGCTGGTAGCCGGTCAATTCGAGGGCCTTGGATTCAGCTGCCATCCCCACTGAATTCCGCTCCTTCGCCTGTCATTCGTACGCGAATAAACAACGGCTCCGGTCAGGCTAGATGAGAGGTGTTTCATGCGGCTACTACGTGATCGAGTAGGGCATTCAGGTGAATGCGTAGGGGCCCGGCCGCCGTGCCGCGCGAGGATCGGGACCGCGTCCCGCGCGGTGCGGGCCGGTGCGGTCGGGGTCCGTCCGCGTGCGGGCGCCGGGGCGTGGAGCGCCGGCCGCGGGAGCACGGCTCCGTACGGGTGGGGTGGACCGGCCGGCCGGCGCCCCGCCGCCGGCCGCGGACGCGACGGCCGCGCCGGTGGGGACACGACGGTCGTGCGGGCGGGGACGCGACGGTCGGGCCGGTGAGGACACGAAGGCCGCTCGGCGGGGTCACGAGGGCCGCGTCAGCGTGATCACGACGGCCGCGCGCCGGTCGCGGGGCCCGCCGGGCCCGGCGGGCCCCCGCCACCCGTCCCGGTGGAGGGACAGCGCACGGGCCCGGTCAGGCCCGGGCGACGAGGTCCAGCTCCGCCAGCGCGGCCGCGGCGTCGGCGGCGTGGCCCGAGGAGTGGCTCTTGGCCAGCGCCCGGTTCAGGTGGCGCCTGGCGGCCCCCCGGTCGCCGCGGAGACGTGCGGCGAGCCCCAGGCCGATCTCGGCACGGACCTCGCCCCGGCTGTAGGCCCGTTCGGCCGACACGGACAGCGCCCGCTCGTACAGTTCCGTCGCCCGCCGGGCGTGGCCGCCCGCCAGGGCGGTCTTGCCGAGCCAGGTCAGCGCCTCGACGACCTCGGTCCACAGCCCGAGTTCCTCGGCCACCACGAGGCCCTCCCGGTGCAGCCGCTCCGTCCGCGCGTGGTCGCCGTCGCGTTCGGCCGTGAGCGCCAGGGCCCGGGTGGCCCGGAGCTGGCCCCAGCGGTCGCCGACCTCGTGGAACAGCGCGGCCCCCAGCTCCGCGTGGGACTCGCCCCGGACCGGGGCGTGGCCCGCCAGCTCGACCAGCGCCGCGGCCTCGCCCCAGCGGTCCCCGGCGGCGCGCGCGCCGGCCAGGCTCGCCTCCACCAGCCGCCGCCCCTCGCGGTGGTGCCCGTGGCCGGTCAGACCGGTGCCGACGAACCACTGCAACCGGGCCCGCAGCACGGGCTGGTCGACGCCGGCCGTCGGGTCCTCACCCGCCGGGACCGGTGTTGTGCCGGTCGACGACGTGCGCAGCTCGATGCCGGTCAGCCAGGCCCGCGCCGCCAGGCGCGCGGCCGGGGCGGCCCCGCCGTCGGCGGCCAGCGCGGCCTGGAGCGACCTGCGGGCCTCGGTGAGCCGCCCGCGCAGGAACCAGTACCACGTCAGCGCGTTCACCAGCCGTACCGCGCATCCGGCGGCGTCCCCGGCGACCGCGAGGTCGAGGGCGCGGCGCAGGTTGACCGTTTCCGCGTCCAGGCGCTCCAGGCAGCGCCGCTGGTCCGGGCCGCGCAGCCGCTCGCTCTCCCGCTCGGCCAACTCGGTGTAGCACCGTACGAACCGCGCCCGGACGGCAGTCTCCTCGCCCGACTCCGCCAGCCGTTCGGCGCAGTACGCGGCCACCGACTCCAGCAACCGGAACCGGTTCGCCTCACGGACCACCAGCGAGCGGTCCACCAGCCGGGACAGCAGGTCGGGCACCCGCTCGGCGCTCAGGTCCCGGTCGGCGCAGACCGCCTCGGCGGACGGCAGGGTGCAGCCGTCCGCGTGCACGGCGAGGCGCCGCAGCACGGTCCGCTCGTCCGCGGTCAACAGCTGCCAGCTCCAGTCGAGCATGCTCCGCAGCGTCTGCTGCCGGGCCGGGAGCCCCCGCACCCGGACGTCGGGCGGGGTGAACCGGTCGTCCAGGGAGGCGGCGAGCTCGGCCGGGCTCAGCGCGCGCAATCGGGGCGCCACGAGTTCCAGGGCGAGCGGGATGCCGTCGAGGCGGCGGCAGATGGCGGAGACGGCGGCCGCGTTGTCCGCGTCGAGGGCGAAGCCGGGCGCCGCCGCCGCCGCCCGCGCCACGAACAGCTCGACGGCGCTGGACCGGGCGACCACCTCCGGGTCGGTGTGCTCCGGCAGCGCCAGCGGGGGCACCGGATGCACCACCTCGCCGGGGATGTCGAGGGCTTCCTGACTGGTGACCAGCAGGTGCCCCGCGGGCACCGCCGACAGGACGGCACCGGCGAGCACGGCGACCGGCTCGACGAGGTGCTCGCAGTTGTCCAGCAGGATCAGCAGGTGCTTGTCGGCCACCGCCTGGCACAGCCAGCCCACCAGGTCGTCGAGGTCCGGCTCGGTCGCCGCGGTGTCGCACAGGCCCAGCGTCGTGATGACCCGCTCGGCGATGTCGTCCGGGGTGGACGCGGCTCCCAGACCGGCCAGTTCGACCAGCCACACGCCGTCGGTGAACCGTTCGGCCATGTCGCGCGCCGCGGCGATCGCCAGCCGCGTCTTGCCCACTCCGCCCAGACCGGTGAGCGTGACGAGGCGGGTGTCCGCACCCGGGCCCAGCCGCGCCCGCACCTGGTCGACCGCCTTCCGCCGGCCGATCAGCGGGGTCAGCGGCGCGGGCAGGTTGGTACGGCACGACAGCGGCGCGACGGCGGGCGCGGCCAGCCGCGGCTCCTGGCGCAGGATCGCCTCGTGCAGCGCGGAGATCGCCGGACCGGGCGACGCCCCCAGCTCCTCCGCCAGCTGGCGCCGCAGTTCCTGGAAGCTCTGCAGCGCGTCGCCCTGCCGCCCGGCCCGGTACAGGGCGCGCATGTGGACCATGCGCAGTCGTTCGCGCAGCGGATGCCGCGATACGAGTTCTCCCAGCTCCGCCGCCAGCGACGTGTGCTCGCCCAGCGTCAGCCGCACCTCGGCCTGGTCCTCGACGACGGAGAGGCGCAGTTCCTCCAGTCGGGCGATCTCACCGCGGGCGAACAGGGACTCGGCCACATCGGCGTAGGCCGGGCCCCGCCACAACGCGAGCGCGTCGGCGAACAGGTCCCCCTTCACCGCCGGCTCCTCCTGGGCGCGGGCGCGCTCGGCCAGTTCCTGGAACCGCAGCGCGTCCACCACGCCGTCCGCGAGCAGCAGCCGGTAGCCGGCGGGCTCGCGGACCACCTGGTCCCGCCCGAGCACGCGGCGGAGCTGGGAGACCTTGGTCTGCAACGTGTTGGCCGACCCGCCCGGCGGGTTGCCCGCCCACAGGTCGTCGATCAGGCGGTCCGCCGGGACCGGTCCGCCCCCGTGGATCAGCAGGTTCGCCAGCAGGGCGCGCACTTTCGCTTCGGGGACCTTGATCGGCCGCCCCTCGGCGTCCCAGACGGCCAGCGGGCCGAGCACCCCGTAACGCATGGTCGCAGTGTATAGCCGAGCGACCGTCAGGAAATCGTGCGTGACGACCGGCATGGTGGCGGGGCACGTTCTCGAACTCGAAACGCAGGGGAGTGCCATGAGCACAACGACCGTACGCAGGGCCGGTGCGCGGGAGTGGGGAGGCCTGGCCGTCCTCTCGCTGCCCACCGTGCTGCTGGGCCTCGACGTCACCGTGCTGTACCTCACCCTCCCGTCGCTGGCGGAGGACCTGCGCCCGAGCGGTACCGAAGAGCTGTGGATCATGGACGCCTACGGCTTCCTGATCGCCGGCTTCCTGATCACCATGGGCACGCTGGGCGACCGGATCGGCCGCCGCAAGCTGCTGATGCTCGGTGCCGCCGCCTTCGGGGCCGTCTCCGTGCTGGCCGCCTACTCCACCAGCGCCGAGATGCTCATCGCCGCGCGCGCCGCGCTGGGCATCGCCGGTGCCACGCTGATGCCGTCCACCCTGGCGCTGATCAGCAACATGTTCACCGACCAGCGCCAGCGCTCACTGGCCATCGGCGTCTGGGCGACGAGCTTCGCGCTCGGCATGGCGCTCGGGCCGGTGGTCGGTGGCGTGATGCTGGACCACTTCTGGTGGGGTTCGGCGTTCCTCCTCGCCGTCCCGGTCGCGGTCGTGCTGCTGGTGGCCGCGCCGGTCCTGATCCCCGAGTACCGGGCGCCGCACAGCGGCCGGTTCGACCTGCTCAGCGTCGCGCTGTCGCTGATCGCGATCCTGCCGGTGATCTACGCGGTGAAGCGGTTCGCCAAGGACGGCTTCGACGTTCCCACGATCGCCGCCACGGTGATCGGCCTGGTCTTCGGGGTGCTGTTCGTGCGGCGTCAGGGCCGGCTGGCGAGCCCGCTGCTCGACGTGCGCCTCTTCACCAACCGCACGTTCAGCGCCGCGCTGAGCGTCCTGCTCGTCGGTCTCGTGGGCGTCGGCGGCTCGATGCTGCTGATCACCCAGCAGCTCCAGCTCGTGGAGGAGCTGCCCCCCGTCGAGGCGGGCCTGTGGATGGGGCCGCCCGCGCTGCTGATGTTCCTGGCCGCGATCGGGGCGCCGCTGGTCGCGCGCCGTGTGCCGCCGGGGATCGTGGTGGCCGCCACCCTGGCGCTGTCCATGGTCGGGTACGTGCTGCTCACCCTGGTCGACGCCTCGGGCGGCATCGCCCTGATGGTGATCGGTTTCGGCCTCGTCTACCTCGGGCTGGGGGCGATCGCGGCCCTGGGCACGGACCTGGTGGTCGGGGCCGCGCCGCCGGAGAAGGCCGGTTCGGCCTCGGCGATGTCGGAGACCGTGCAGGAGCTCGGCCTCGCCCTGGGCGTGGCGATCCTGGGCAGCCTGGCCACCGCGGTCTACCGCAACCGGATCGACGACCAGATCCCCGCCGGTACGCCGTCCGAGGTGGCCGACGTGGCGGGCGACAGCCTCGCCGGCGCGGCCTCGTCGGCACACCGGATGCCCGAGGGCTGGCTCGACCAGGCCAAGGAGGCGGCCACCTCCGGGCTGAACACCGCGATGCTCGTCGCCGCGGTGTGCACCCTGGTGCTGTCGTTCCTCTCCGCCGTCGTGCTGCGACACGTCGGCATCATCGGGGGCGACGAGCCCGGGGCCGACGCGGCCGTACCGGTGGAGCCCTCCGAGTCGGAGCTCTCCAAGTCGGAGGTCTGACCGCGGCGGACCCGGCACCCGCCGCCCGTCGGCGGGCGGGGACGCCGGGGCCGGTGGGCGGCGCGGGGCCCCGGCCCCGGTTACTCGGTGACCTCCGCCACCACGTTCCGCGCCAGCCGGATGAAGGAGCGCAGCGCCGGATGCTGATTGTTGGACGCCCAGACCAGGTAGACCGGCACGGGTGGGGCGTCGCGAATGGGGAGGTATCTGATCTCCGCGTGCGGGTGCATCCAGGCGGTGGAGGCCGGGGTCACGCCGATCCCGACACCGGCGGCGATGTAGGTCTGCCAGTCGTCGATGGTGTCCACCTCCACCGCCACCACGGGTTGCCTGCCGTCCTGCCACAGGTCGAGGTTGGTGGTGCCCGAGAACGAGTTGATCACCAGCGGGTAGTCGGCGAGGTCCGGCAGCCGGATCTCGTCCCTCTCGGTGAGCGGGTTGTCCACCGACACGGCGACGACCCGGGGCTCCCTCACGAGGAGTTCCTCGTGGAGGCTCCGGCGCCGGGCGTGGGTGCGCATGATGGCCACGTCCGACAGGCCGCTGGTGAGCCCGCCCGCGGGGTCGTCGACCCGCTTCAGTCGCACCAGCACGTCCGGGTTCATCTCCTGCCACCGGCGCAGTATCTCGCTGGTGTACACACCGGCGGCGGACCAGGCGTACCCGACGCGCAGGGCGCGCACCTGGTGCAGGTCCGAGCACATGGCGTCGTCGAACGCGGTGACGGCGGCGTCGGCCTTGGCGCAGAACATCTTCCCGGCCACCGTGGGCTGCACCCCTTCCGCGGAGCGCTCCAGCAGGGGTTGCTTCACGTGGCGTTCCAGCTCCGCGAGCCTGCGGGACACCGCGGACTGGGCCATGTGCAACCGGGTGGCGGCCTTCGAGATGCTGCCCTCGTCGATCGCCATGAGGAACGTTCTCAAGTGGTGAATGCCAACAGACATGACGCTGGTCCCTTTCACGAAGGAAGTCGGGGGAGTGCGTGGAAGCCGTCCTGGTGTGAATTCGGTGGGGGTGGGGATCGGTGGTGCGAAATGGCGGGGCCCGGAGATCCGGGTCCGCTGGGGGGAGGGGCGCACCGGCGGTCAGGAGGGCGTTCCGTCAGAGGGCGGCGGGGCCGCCCGGCGGTGGCGCCCACCGTCCGCCGGGCACCCCGCGGACCGCGCACGGCATTGCCGGTCTCCCCATCCGGAAAAGGGGGGAAATCCCCTGTCTCCGGCAAGCATTCGGCGTGTCGATTCCCCCGGCTCGGTGCGTTGAAATGACAACCTTGTTCACATTGCCCTTCCAGGTCGCAGGAGGAGATCCGATCCGCGGATGACGGTCGGCGGATATCGGCGCGCCCGGCGCGGGACCCGCCGGTTCCGACCCTTCCCGGCCGCCGTCTTCGCGGCGCCTTTCCCGAAGCCGTTCACGGGCCCGCGGCGCGTCCGGGGGGCGCGGTGCCGCGCGCCCGCACCGGGTGGAGGCCGCCCGTGCCGCCGGGCCGGCCGGGCGCACCGCGCACGCCGACCCCGGCCGTGGGCGACGGACACGGCCGGGGCGCACCCGCTTCGGCGGGGCCGTACGGTGCGGCGCGCGGGCTCCCCCTCCGCGTTACGGAGCCGATCACGTGCCGTGCCTCCCCGTACGCGCCGGCCTGTGCACTGCTCGTCAGCACGGCCACCACGCCTCACCGGCCCTCGGGACCGCGCCGCCACCGCTTCCGCGCGGGTGCCGGCCGCCGCGGCGGCCTCGCGGGGGTGCGCAGGGGGGCCCGCCCGGGCGATCGCCCGGACGGGCAGGGAGCGGCCAGGCGGGGAGGGGACGGGCGGGGAGCGGCGTCGGGGCGCGACGTGGAACCTCTGGAAAGGGGCCGTGCCCGTGCCCGGAGAAGGACCCGGTGAACGGGGTCTCCCCGGGCGGTGCTTTCCGGGAAATCCTGCCGGGTCCGACGTGGTGCCGGGAATGCGCGGGCGCGCGTCCCGTGGCCGGGAATCCGTCCCCCACGGCCGGGGGTGGGTCGTTTTCTCTGCGGGTCCGTGAGACGGCCGCCGCGCACTGGTCATCGCAAAAAAACGGCCGTGAGGCTTTGGCCGAATTATGTCTTTCCAGGCACGCAGGCCGCATGAGACTTCCCGTAATGGGTGCAGAGTGGACAATGATTATCAGGAAATAGCAGGTGACGGAGTCTCCTTGCCGTTGCCAAATGCCCATGGCGACCACAGTCATCAGTGTGACCGGTGATTTTTCCGGGTTCAACAGCACATCATCGAAGGGCTGATACGTATCTGGCTGAGAGGGTGCGGGCGGGAGCGCGGAGGAATGCGTCAAGTAAGGGGTTTCCCGCAGGTGGAGTACCGGACGCGAGGGCGAAACGGAATGTTTCCCCCGATGGACCGTGCTGTTCCGAGTGGCGGGAAGTGAGCGGCCTCCCCAGGAGACCCTCCCGTGGTCGTCCGGCCGGGGACCACGGGGGACGCCTTCGGTCCCGTCCCGGCCAGAACCGCCTCTGACCTGCGGATACATCGTAGTGAAGGTCCCGCGCCGGGTGACCGGCGAGGAATGCGCCGCCCCCGGCGGGCCCAGGGCGCCCGGAGCGCCCGGAACCGCGCGGGCCGCCCGGAAAACGGCGGCGGTGGGGCGCCGAGGACGACCGGGCAGGTACTCGAGGGTCCGCCCGGCGCGGTGGCCGGCGGGCCACGGCCACGGGTGCGGGCGCGCACGGCCGTGGCCGGGAACGCACCACGGCCACCACGACTACGGGGAGCCGGCTCGTACGGTGGCCGCGCGTCCTGTCCGGTGCGCCCGGCGAACGGCGGCGCCCCCGGCCCGGCGGGCGGCCCGGCCCGTCAGCAGGGCTCGCGCCAGGCGTCCAGCTCCGGCTTCTTGAGCATCGACGACAGCCGCAGCTTCCGGGCCAGGGGACAGAAGTCGGCGGTGGACCGCGCGTACTCCACGTGGAAGACCGCCTTGCCCGCCGCGACGAACGGTTCGAGCAGGGCGCACTCGCCGTACTGCGCGCACTCCTCGTTGACCGCGAAGTCGAAGTCGTCCACCAGGTCCGGGATCTGGGGCAGGTCGTTCTTGAGGCCCACGGCCAGGCCGCGCTCGTGCGCGATCTCCGCGATCATGCGGTTGTAGCGGATCTGGTCGCGGGCCGTGAGGGGGAAGCCCGTGTCGTGGGCGTAGCCCTCGACCAGGTCCGGTTCCACCGCGTCGAACCCCTTGTCCCGGCACATGTCGAACCGGCGTTCCATGACGGGACGCAGGGCCTCCGTCCGGCGGATGTCCAGCCAGCGCTCGCCCCGCCAGCCGTTGGGCCCGCCCAGCACCGAGCGGGGGAAGGCGTCCCGGTCGGGGCGGAAGTCCTCCCAGGCGCCGACGTTGACGTAGCAGATCACCTTGCGTCCGTCCCGGTGCAGGCGGTCGACGTCCGAGGCGCTGTTCTCGAAGCCGTCGATGTCGTAGACGGGCACGTCGACGGACGGGTCGACCCCGCCGTCGAGCTGCCACTGCCAGGCCAGCCCGGGACGGGGCCGCCACCACGTGCCCCCGGCGCCGAAGTCCCCACCGTCGGGATCCCCGCCGCCGGAGCACGCGGCGAGGGCCGCCACCAGGGACAGGGCGACCCCCGCGGCCGCGAGCCGCCTCACCGCTCCGCCCCGGCCAGCGCGGGGGTCAGCCGGGACCAGGGGTTGGGCGGTTCGCCCGTCACCGGACCGCACACGGCCGCGCCCCGCTCGCGCGCGGTGCGCACGGCGAGCGGCACGAGCGGCTCGGGCACCCCGTAGACCAGGTGGCACAGCCCCTCGGGGGGATGCCGGGCGGTCCACGCCGGGCGGCTGAACGCCGACACGTACTGGGACCAGTGGCCCTCGAAGGTGACGGTCAGGTCGGCGAGCCGCGCGTAGCCGGGAGCGGGGTGGACCCCCGGGTTGAGGACGACGGGCGAGGCACCGAGGCGGCGCACGGACCGCACCAGGCGGCGGCAGGCCGGCAGCCCGTCCGGCGCGGCGGTCACCCGGTCCAGGAAGCAGCCGTCCACGCCGTACCACTCCCGGTGCCTGCGCAGGTCGTCGGTGATCCCGGCCGGGTCCCGCGCGCCGTAGTCCGTGTCGACGTAACCGAGCAGCCGGGCCCCCGCCGCGCGCAGCGCCCCGGCGGCGGCGGCGAACGCCGGATCCGGGCTGTCGCCGGGCCCGCTGGCGGGGTTGAGCACGACGGCGTGGGTGCGCGCGGCACGGCTGATCAGCCGGTGCCACGCGGCGGGGTCCTCGGCCGGATGGACGTACAGCGGAATCAGCAGGTTCACCGTGCCGCTGCCCCCCCGACGCTGCGGGACCGTGCGCCGGAGGCCGCCCACAGGGCCTCCAGCGACGACTCCAGGGAGCGCGACGGCCGCCAGCCGAGGGCGTCGCGGGCGGCGGTGATGTCCGAGCACTGCCACGAGACGTCGGCGGACCGCGTGGAGCCGCCCGCGCCCTCCTCCACGATCCGGCCCCGGAACCCGGCCGTGTCCGCCAGCGTCCGCACCACCTCCCGGACCGGGACCGCGCCACCGCCCCCGACGTTGAGGACCGGCGGGAGCGGCCCCGGCGCGGTGACCGCCAGTGCCACCGCCTCCGCCACGTCGCGTACGTCCACGAAGTCGCGGTACGCGGACAGGTCCCCGAGCCGCAGCGTCGCCCCCGGGTCGCGCCCGGCCTTTGCGAGCAGCGCGGCGACCCGGCCGGGCAGCCCCGTGGACGGGGCCCCGGGACCCACCGGATTGCCCACCCTCAGCACCACCGCGTCCAGTCCCGACGCGGTCACCGCCACCGTGCCCGCCAACTTGGTCGCACCGTACGGGCCGGCCGGACCGGTCGCCCCGGACTCGGTCACCGGCCGGCCGGGGGTGCCGGGCCCGTACTCGGCGGCCGAGCCCAGGTGCACCAGGCGGACCCGGGGCGCGGCCTCCCGCAGCGCCGCGCACAGCACGGCGGGCCCGCGGGCGTTCACCTCCGCCAGGGTGACGGCGTCGCCGCCGGTCGCGCCCGCGCAGTTGACGACGGCGTCGGGCGCGACCCGGGCCAGCGCGGCCGCGAGCTCCCGTGGGCGCCCGGAGGCGAGGTCGGCGGTGACGTCGGCGGCGGGGGAGCGGCCGCCGAGCAGCACCCGCGCGCCCGGCAGGGCCCGCAGCCGCTCGACGACGTGGCCGCCCAGGTAACCGGTGGCACCGAGGACGAGGATGTGCATGGAAGGTCAGGCTCCCTTGAGCAGAAGCGCCTTGCGGCTGGTGAACTCCGCGTTGGCCCGGTCGTAGTCGTCGGGACGGCCGATGTCCAGCCAGTATCCGTCGAACTCGTAGGCGTGCGGCGGTCGCTGGGCGGCGAGCAGGTCGAGCACCAGCTCGTCGAAGCCCAGCGGCAGCCCGGGCGTGTAGCCGTCGAGGGTGGAGCGGGAGACGCCGTAGACCCCCATGGACACCCGGTAGTCGATGCTGGGCTTCTCCGTGAAGGCGACGACCCGGCTCTGGTCGGTGGTCAGCACCCCGAAGTCGATGTGCACCTTGCGGGCGTAGGTCGCGATGGTCAGCGGCGCGCCCGACGCCTCGTGCCGGCGCAGCACGTCGGCGTAGTCCAGGTCGGTGAGCACGTCGCCGTTCATCACGAGGAAGTGCTCCGGCAGGCGCTCGCGCAGGGTGAGCAGCGGGCCCATGGTGCCCAGCGGGTTCTCCTCGGTGGCGTAGTCGATGTTCATGCCCCACTGGGAGCCGTCGCCGACGTAGGCGCGGATGATCTCGCCGAGGTGGCCGATGGCGATGGTGCAGCGGGTGAAGCCGGCCGTGGAAAGCTGCCGCAGCACGATCTCCAGGATGGCGTGCTGATCGCCGATGGGCACCAGCGGCTTGGGCAGCGCGGTGGTGTACGGCCGCAGCCGGACGCCTTTTCCTCCGGCAAGGATGACTGCGTGCATGGCTTACCTCCTGGGTGCGTGCCGGTCGGGTCAGATGTTGTAGATGCCGGTCTTGTAGCGGGCGAGGTTGGCCGGTTCGCCGAACCACTCCACGGTCCGCGCGAGCCCCTCCTCCAACGTGTGGCCCGGACGCCAGCCGGTCGCCGCGGTCAGCCGGGTGGCGTCGGCGACGAGCCGCATCACCTCGGAGTTGGCGGGCCGCAGGCGCGCGGGGTCCTCGCGGACGTCGAGGGGCGCGTCCATCACCTTGCCGATCAGCGCGACGAGGTCGCCGACGGAGATCTCCCCGCCCGTCCCGGCGTTGAAGGTGCGGCCCACCACCCGCTCCGCCGGTGCCGTGCCCACCGCCAGGAACGCCTGCGCGGTGTCCGCCACGAAGGTGAAGTCCCGGGTGGGGCGCAGGTCGCCGAGGGTGATGGTGCGCTGCCCGGCCGCCACCTGCCCGATGACGGTGGGGATCACCGCGCGCATCGACTGCCGGGGCCCGAAGGTGTTGAACGGCCGCAGCGTCACCACGGGCGTGTCGAAGCTGGCGTGGTAGCTGTCGGCCAGCCGGTCGCCGCCGGCCTTCGAAGCGGCGTACGGCGACTGGGTGTTGATGGGGTGGTCCTCGGTGATCGGCACGGTCTGCGCGGTGCCGTACGTCTCGCTGGTGGAGGTGTGCACCAGGCGCGGGGTGCCCAGCGCGCGCACCGCCTCCAGCACGTTGAGCGTGCCGGTGACGTTGGTGTCCACGTAGCTGTGCGGGGCCTGGTAGGAGTACGGGATCGCGATGAGCGCGGCGAGGTGGTAGGCGCAGTCGGCGCCGTCGAGCAGGCCGCGCACCGAGCCGGGGTCGCGGACGTCGCCGAGGACGATCTCCACCTGGTCCAGGACGTCGGCGGGCAGCGTCTCCAGCCAGCCGTAGGAGGAGAACGAGTTGTACTGGGCCATGGCCCGGACGCGGTGGCCGGAGGCGACGAGCGCCTCGGTGAGGTGGGAGCCGATGAACCCTTCGGCTCCGGTGACGGCGGCGAGTGGTGCGGAGGTCACCTCTGGGTTTCCTTTCGTCGGGTGGTGCGGCGGGCAGGACGCGGGGCTCCGGGGAGCCGGCGGTGGGTGTCCGGTGGTCAGGAGTGCGGGGAGGGCCTGCCGAGCAGGTGGACCGCGCAGGCCGCGAGGCAGACCGCGGTCACCCCGCAGATCGCCGGCAGCGCGGCCGGGCCGGGCGGCAGGTCCAGCCGGGTGGCCGCCCCGGCCCCGGCGGCGGCCAGGAGGCAGAGCACGGCCGGCGGCCAGGCCGCCCCGAACGCCTGGAGCAGCAGGGCGGTCCACAGGGCGGCCGCCAGCGGCAGGAGCGCGGCCGGGCCGGAGCCGACGAGCAGGGCCGGGGGCAGCAACAGCAGGAGGTACCCGGACAGGCACAGCCCGAGGACCGCGGCCGAACGGAGCAGGAAGCCCCGGGGCGTCGCGCTGGCCCGCAGCGCGGCGACCGACCAGCCGCGGTAGCGGTACAGCAGCCACTCGGCCGGGCCCATGCTCACGGTCAGGGCGATCACCGCGTACGGCTCGCGCCGGCCCTCCAGCGCCACGAGGACCGCCGCGGCCAGCCCGAACAGGCCGTAGGGGAGCGAGGAGAGCAGGCGCGGCCGGGGCCCGTCGGACGCGGCCGGGACGGCGAGGCCCGCCCACAGGACGCGTCCGGCGGCGGCGAGCGCGGCCAGCAGCGCCAGCAGCGGCAGCCCCGCCCGCAGCGCCGGGCCGGGCTCCCACCACGGCAGCACCACGGCACCGGCGATCAGCGGGCTGAGCGCGGCCAGCAGCAACCGCTCCCGCCCCAGGACCAGCAGCACCCCCGCCGCCGCCAGGTACAGCGACTGGGCCGCCCCCACCGCGGTGACGGGACCGCCCCCGGCGAGCAGCGCGGCGAGGCCCGTCGCCACCGCCGCGCCGAGCAGGGACCCGGTCAGCAGGGTGCGGGCCGCCTCCCGGCGTCCCACCACCAGCCGCAGGTGCGCCCGGTGGCCGAGCGCCTGCCCCCACGCCCAGGAGGCGATGCCCGCGACGATCAGGACGGCGGCGTGCCGGTCGACCCGCCACAGCGGGGCGGTGAGCAGGTAGGCCAGGGCGGGCAGCGCGAACAGCACCCCGCGCAGCAGGCAGCGCACCGTGTCGGGCCGCCACGGGTCGGCTGCGGGCGGCGGCTCGGGAAACGTCCGGGGCACCCTCGCGTACAGCGCGGAGGCCAGCGAGAACAGGTTCGGATGACCGTAGCGCTCCTTGATCACGGAGGCGGTCATGCCCTCCGACTCCAGCAGCGCGGCCACCTCGTACGGATGGACGGCGGGGCCGATGCGGTCGGCCAGGTCGGCGGCGAGCTCGCTGACGGCCTCTTCGTCGGGCCCCTGCCGGGGCAGCCGCAGCGTGAGGGTGGTGTCGTCCAGGGCCCAGCGGGGCCGGCGGCGGGGCCGGGGCGGCCGGGCCAGCCGCAGCGCCAGCGTGTCCTGCTCGGCACTGTGGGGTTCCAGGGACATCGGCCCGCTCATCCGGTGAGGCTCCCCAGGCCGGTGACCGCCGGAGCGGGCAGGACGATCCGGGCGGGCGTCCCCTCCGCCCGCGCGGACAGTTCGTGGTAGATGGAGCGGAAGGTGTCGATGGTCTGGCGCAGGGTGAACTGCTCGATGACCCGCAGCCGGGCCGCCTCGCCCATGGCCCGGCGCCGGGCGGGGTCGCGCAGCAGCTCCAGCGCGGCGGCGGCCATCGCGTCCGGGTCGCGCGGCGGCACCACGAGGCCCGTGTCGCCCACGGCCTCCCGCACTCCGCCCACGTCCGTGGAGACGGTGGCCCGCCCGCACGACATCGCCTCGATCAGCGTGAAGGGGAAGCCCTCGCTGATGCTGGAGAGCATCACGACGTTCCCGGCGGCGTAGGCGTCCTTGATGTCGTCGACGCGCCCCTCGAACGTCACGGCGTCGGCGTGCCCCAACTCGGCGGCCAGGGCCTCGCAGCGCTCCCGGTAGCCCTCCCCGCCCCGGGGCGTCCCGCCGAACAGCCGCAGCCGCACCTCGGGCAGGTGGGTCCGGACGAGGGCGAGGGCGCGGATCAGGGTCTCCAGGTCCTTGATCGGGTCGACCCGCCCGGCCCAGCTCAGGGTGGGGCTCTCCGGCTCGGGCCCCGCCGGGGGGAACGCGGCGGGGTCGACGCCGTTGTAGACCGTGCGGATCGATGCCGGGTCGGCCCCGCCCTGCTCCTCCCACAGCCGGTTGTAGCGGTTGCCGGGGGTGATGAGCGCCGCCCGGCGGTAGGTCTCCTCCGCCAGCAGCCGGAAGAAGCCCAGGATCACCGCCTTGACCGGCCAGCGGTACGGGGCGGTCCGGTAGCCGAGATAGCGTTCGCGCAGGTAGACGCCGTGCTCGGTGAGCAGCAGCGGAACCCCGTGCCGTTCGAGCGCCGCCAGCCCCGGCAGCACGGCGACACCGCCGCTGACCGCGTGCGCCACTTCCCCCGCGGGCGGCGGGGCGGCGAGGGGGCGCAGGGCGTGTTCCAGCAGGGCGGTCGCGGTCAGC
Source organism: Streptomyces sp. NPDC045287 (assembly GCF_056432325.1). Lineage (NCBI taxonomy): Bacteria > Bacillati > Actinomycetota > Actinomycetes > Kitasatosporales > Streptomycetaceae > Streptomyces > Streptomyces sp. NPDC045287. The sequence continues at coordinate 47,388 of NZ_JBWKJG010000005.1, read as the reverse complement.
GCGTCGTGCAGCGTCGGCCCCGCCTCCCGCACCACCAGTCCCGGCCGCGTCCACACCCCGGTCAGGATCGTGACCGCCGTGTCGTCCCGCAGGAAGGGGCCGAGCAGGCCGTCCGCCGCCGCCCCGGCCAGCACGTACAGGGCGGGCGCGAAACCGGCCTCGGCGCACGGGTCGACCAGCGCGGTCAGGAACCGCTCGTAGGCGTCGGCGAGCCGGCGGCGGGCACGGCCGCGGGGCGGGCGGCCCGGGGGAGCGGCGCCCCACATCGGCACGGACACGACGCGCGACACGTGCCCGGGAAGGTCCCACACGATCGGCTCGCGCCCGGTGCCGGTGACGGCGATGACGTCGAAGTCGAGGTCGGGCATGCCGGTGACGAGCTGGTCGCACCAGACGCTCACACCGCCGTGGCTGTGCGGGTAGGTGCCTTCGGTGAGCAGGGTGACGCGCGGTGCGCCGGAGCGCCGCGCGCCGTGGTGAACGTGCATGGTTGAGCTCCACGGCCGGGGTGTGGGTGGTCGTGCGGGCCCCCGCCGCCGGTGGGCGGCCGGGGCCCGGTGCCGTACGCCGGTCAGCCCGGCGTGCCGGGGAGGACCGGCTCGGCCACGCCCCGGGGCACCCGGGTGGCCGGGGCCGGGGCCGTGACCGGCGCGGAGCCGTCGGCGTCGGTGGCCGTGGAGGGGGACGCGGACGCCGGCAGGGTGAGGACGAGCGGCACGATGCCCGGGCCGGTCCAGCCGGACCGCTCGCCGGCGTACGCCTCGCCGAAGGCCGTGCCGGCGCGTGTGGTGCCCTGCGGCATGGTCGCGGGGACCGCCGCGCCGCCCAGGCCGTCGACGGTGACGGTGACGGTGCCGCCGATGCGGTAGGCCGTGACCCGCCCGTCCTGCACGGCCGCCCGCCACGCGGCGCGCCGCTGGAGTTCCTTCCCGATCTCCTCCATCCGCAGGTTGACCACCGGGGTGTTCGCCGCGAACAGCGTGTCGTAGGTGGTCAGCACGCCGTCCAGGACCGGGTAGGCGATGCGGTCCTCGGCCAGGTTCGACTGGTGGATGAAGTGCGGCTTGGGGTCGTTGGCCAGGACGTGGCCCAGCGCGATCCGCCGCTCCAGGGGCACGATGTGCCCGGTGTAGCCGGTGGCCAGGTCGAGCGGGGCGGGCAGGCAGGTGGTGGTGGCCGGGTTGTCCTCGCAGATGCCGCTGCCGCCCTGGGCGCGGCTGGTGTAGATCCAGTTGTACTCGTCGACCTGCTCGGCGGCCCGCCCGGCGTTGTAGAAGATGTTCATCGGGTGGCGGGGGACCGTGGTGGCGGGGCCGACCTGCCGCTGCTGTGGTTCGCGGGAGTTGTCCGAGGCCAGCGAGGTGACGCCGTTGTCGGCCAGGGCGAGCGCCAGGTTGGGGTTGTCGGCGGGCTGCTGGGGCAGCACCCGCAGTCCGGAGTGCTCACCGGTGACCAACTCGTCGTGGTCCAGGGGGAGTCCGGCGAGCAGTCCCCAGACGCGGTTGTGGGCGATCTCGTCGGCGACCTCGAACCGGCTGACCCACTTGGTGCTTCCGTCGGCGTGGGTGGCGCACCGCCAGGGCACCACCGTCGTGTCCTGCACGCAGCCGAGGAAGGCGTGCGTGTACGTGTGGTTGATCCAGCGGAACTCGTTCCGCTGGGCGATGAGCCTGTCGGCCAGCGGGTCGGCGCCGTTGTTGTCCTCGCGGTGGTCGACGCTGCCGGCGCCGTTGTAGGCGAAGTCCAGGGTGAAGTCGTGCTCCCGCTGCCAGGCGACGGCGTGGTCGACGTCCGCGGGTGACATGCGGATCGGGTCCGGGACGGCGTTCGGGTCCGTGCAGTCCACGTCACCGGGCGTGCAGTTGAGGGTGGAGTTCCAGCGGTCGTCCGCCGCGAACACGTCGTCGACGTGGACGGCGAAGTAGTTGCGGGAGGCGCCCAGGTGCACGCCGCCGGTCATCCACCGCACGATGCCGCGGGCCAGCAGCCGGAACTGCTGCTGGTACCGGTTGTAGACGAAGGTGACGACCAGTTCGCGCCGCCCGTCGTGCCGGTACTCGCCGACCAGGGAGCCGCGCTTCGTCGTGCCCGGGATCGGCGCCTGGACGTACGGGGTGAAGTCGGCACCGGCCACCGGCGTCGACAGGTAGGCGTAACTCTCGCCCACGGTCGGTGAGTTGTCCTCGAACGGCACCGGCCCTTCGAGGTAGCCGAACGGGCCCGCGCGGCCGGCGTCCGTCACCTCGGCCCGCACCCCGTCGACGCTGCCGGAGTAACCGCCGTAGATCGGGTACTGGAGCCCGGCCTCGGGGCGGGCGTAGGTGTACGCGTCGACCTGCGGGATGCCGTGGGCCTTCTCGTAGGCCACGAGCGCGGCCATCTCCGCGGAGTTCGCGGGGAACGGGTTGTCGTTGGGCAGGACGACGGCCTGGAACTTCGCGCGGTCCCGTCCGTCGACGGTGTCCGCGAGGTAGCCGGCGTCGATCCGCGGCCGGTCGGACCGGGTGAGGTCGACCTCGGTGTACGGCGTTCCGGCGGCGTCCAGTTCGGCCGCGATGGCCTCGGTGGCCGGGCCGCCGTCGCTCACGATCAGCACCCGCAGATCGACGCGGGGCGCCGGAGTGGCAGCGGGTGCCGCCGTGGCCGGTATGCCGAGGACGGCTATGAGTGCGCCCGCTGTGAGCAGGGCGATGCGTATGGTCCGCTTCATGCGGTGATGTCCCCTCCCAGGGCAGGGGTGGGCATCGCTCCGCGGAGCGGACGCACCCCCTCGCGTGACGCCGGCTTCCCCCTCAGAGGCCGGTCGTCCACGCGTCCGTCGCGTCACATGGTGAGGTCTCTGTGGATGTTTTGTGGCCCTGCTGCGAAACCTGGCGGAAAAGCGTGGGGGCGCGGCAGGCGGCGTTCCCGGGGCCGGAGCGGGTCCGGTGGCCTGCCGTGCGGGCCGGTCCTGCCCCGCGCCGGGGTTGCCGTGCAGGTGGGGGAGTGCGGCTCACCGGCGGGCCGGTGGCCCGCCGGTGGAGAGACCGTTGCTGGAGTCCGCACGGTACCGGAAGGCGTTGGCCGATTTCCGGCCAACGCCTCGCCCGGCATGTGCGTCAGGCGCAGAGAACGCGCGTCTCGGGCGTGTAGACCGGGCCGCCGCTGTGGCTCGTGCTGTCGCTGAACTCGGCGTAGAAGTACGAGTAGAAGCCGATGTTCCCGTTGCAGCCGGAGTCGGGGGCGATCTGCAGCGTCAGGGTCACCGTCCGGCTCTGGCCGGGCGGGATGGGGGCGCCGTAGTTGGTGCCGAGGTCGGAGGGGCCGGTGCCGGAACAGGGGGTGCTGCCGTTGGCGGTGGCGAGGCTGCACCCGGTGAACTGGTACTTCAGGTCGGGGCGCTGCGTGGTCAGCCAGGTGGGGTGGATCGACTGGTAGACGAACCAGAGGTCGTAGGTCTTGTTGTTGGTCAGGGTCATCGTCAGGTTCACCGAGCCGCCCGGAGTGGTGGTGGCGGCGTTGGTGGTGAACTTCAGGTCGGCGGGGCTCGGGTCGGCCGCGCTCGCGGTGGGGGCCAGGCCGAACACGGCGAGGGCGAGGGCGAGGACGGCGCTGAGACCGAAGCGTCTCATCAAGGGTGATCGCATGGCCCGGGAGGCTAGACACGGGGCGGGCGCGCCGTCTGCCCCCGCGCCGGCGCCTCCGGGCGAAGGCGGCCGAAAGCGGGCGTTCCGTCGAGCAGTTGTGAAAGAAGTGTGCGATTGAGTGTGGGATACATATGTGCAAGGTGGAGACGGTGTGACCGACGGAGCCGGTGACGGGACCGGGCCCGGCGCCCCGGGAGGACGGTGACGGCGGTATTGGCGGGTACTCGTCGTACCGCCCCCTGCCCGGAAGGACCACGCCCGGCCGGACCGCGTGCTTCCGGCCGGTGGACCGGCAGCCCGGCACCCCGCCGGGCCGGGCCCCGGCGCCCCGCAGGATCGGCAGTCCGACACCCCGCCGAGTCGGGCCGGCACCCGCACTCCCGCGCCGGGCCGGGCGGCCACGGCCTCCCGCGGCCGGCCGGAAGTCGCCGGTGGCCGCTTCCTCCCCGTTGAAGTGACGGCCCGCCACCGCTTCGATGACCCCTGCCGGAGCGCTTTGCCACCGGCACCGCGACACGTGGGGGTGGGGAACCGTGCGTCACTTCGAAGGGGCCAGGGCCCGCAGGGGCAACCGCAGACGGCGGCTGGGCGGCATGGCGGGTGCGGCGGCGCTGACGGGCGTCGCCGCACTCGCCGTTTCGGCGGTGCCCGCGGGCGGCGCCACCGCTGCGGGGGCGCCACCGCCCGGCCCGGGACAGGTGGTACCCGGAGAGGGGACCGGGACACCGGCCCTGGTCCGGGGCATCCGGGAGCCCGCCCCCGACTCGGGCAGCGCGGCGGGCGCGGCCCGGGCGTACCTGGAAGCGGAGGAGGGGCGGTACCGCATCGCGCACGCCCGGCGCGACCTCGTGCCCGCCGGGACGACCACCTCGGGGACCCGGGAGACCGTACGGCTCCAGCAGCGGCACGGAGGCGTGCCCGTCCTGGGCGGCCAGTACGTCGTCCGCATGGAGAACAGGGGCGGCGAGCGGATCGTCACCGGCACCTCCGGCAAGTACTTCACCGGGCTGACCACCGGGACGACGGCCGAGGTCGGGAAGGAACTCGCCGTCGAGCGGGCCGTGGACCGCGTCCTCGACGAGCTGGGTGCCGAGAACTTCGCGACGGCGCCGCGCGAGGGCGAGGAGGAGCTGCCCCCGTTGCAGGGCACCGCCCGCGGCCTGGTCGTCCTGCCCAGGGGAACGGGCGTCCTCACCCAGCACGTCACCGTGCGCGGCGTCGACCCCGCCGACGGCGAGCCCGTGCTGCGGGAGGTGTACGTCGACGCCCACGCCGGTTACCCGGTCCTCGGCTACAGCGGCATCAAGACGTTCCGGGCGCCGGAGGCGGCCGGGCGGCCCGCGCCGGAGGCGGCCGGGCGGCGCTCCACCGCCGCGTGGGAGACGGGCGGCGGCGTCCGCCTCGACGGCACGGCCGTCGGCCTGGACGTCTCCCACGACGAGGAACGCGGCCTGTACGTGCTGCGGGACCGCACCCGCATACCGGACGACGACTACGATCAGCGCGCCCTGACGACCTGGGACGCCCGCGGCACGAACGTTGGCGACGTGAGCGGGCGGTGGCCCGAGGGGATCCGGGAGTTCGCCTCGCCCACCCCGCAGTTCGGCGACGAGGCCACCGGGGCGGGCGCCGTCGACGCGCACTGGGCCGCCGCGCGGGTCCACGACTACTACCGCGACGAACACGGCCGCAACAGCCTCGACGGCCGCGGCATGAACATCGACTCCCTGGTAGGGGTCACCGAGTTCGGCGAACCGTACGTCAACGCCTTCTGGGACGGGCGGAAGACGGTGTACGGCACCGGCGACGCGGAGTACCGGCCGCTGTCCGCGGCCCTGGACGTCGTCGGCCACGAGATGACGCACGGCGTGATCGAGCACTCGGCGAACCTCGTCTACGCGGGCCAGTCCGGCGCCCTGAACGAGGCCATCGCCGACTACTTCGGCAACGCCGTCGAGACGGACGTGCTGGGCGTCCCGGCGACGGACCCCGACTCCGGCCTCCTCGGCGAGCGGCTCTGCCGCACGAAGACCCCCCGCGCGTGCGCCCTGCGCGACCTGAACGACGGGCGGACCACCACCGGGTCCTTCCTCGGCCTGGACTTCCTCAACGACAACGGCGGAGTCCACCTGAACTCCACCATCTTCGGCGGCGCGCTGTGGGACGCCCGCGAGGAACTGGGCGCGGACCTCGCCGACGAGGTCGTCTACAGGGCGCTGACCGAATACCTCACCCCCCTGGACGGCTTCACCGAGGGACGGGCCGCCGTACTCGCCGCCGCCCAGGACCTCTCGGTCACGGGGGACCGGCTGAGGGCGCTGCGCCGCGCCTTCACCGCCCACGGCATCGTGCCCGGCTGGGAGTCGGCCCTCGGCATCGACTCCGACCCGCTCCTGGACCGGATCAACACGACCGGCACGGGCCCGGGAGCGGGCGGCGGCTGGTGGGCGGCGTCGAAGTCGAACGAGGACGGCTCGGAGCCGTACTCCGTGTGGGCCGGCCGCGCCGACGGCAAGGGGCAGCTCAAGCTGATGAGCCCCAACGACGGCCGCTACCACGTCAACCCCGCCACCGACGGCACGACGGTGGTGTGGCAGGCGTACAGCCCGGGCGCCGTTGAGATCCTGGCCCGGCCGCTCGCGGGCGGCCCCGTGAAGAAGCTCTGGGCCGGCCGCAGCGGGGGGAGCGTGACGGACGTCGACGGCGACGTCGTCACCTTCAGCTACGCGAACGTCGGCGGGCGCTCGGGCGTGGCCTACCTGAGCCTGAAGGACCCGGCGGACGTCAGGACCGCCGGCGGAGGCACCTACCGCCGGGCGTACTCCCCCTCGGTCAGCGACGGCAGGATCGCCTACCAGGAGTGGCGGAGGGTGGCGCTGGCGACCCGCGCCGCGTACGAGTGGCGGACGCTCGTGGTCGATGCGGCCACCGGTGCGACCACGGTGGTCCACGAGGCTCCGAGCACCATCGGTCACGGCCCGACCGCCCTCAACGGCACCCATGTCTTCTGGCTCGCCGAGCAGGACGCGGCCCAGGGCGGGACCGCCTTGTTCCGTGCCCCGCTCGACGGTTCCGGCGCGGTGGAGCTCGGCCCGGAGGCCGGGTGGGGCGCGCTGCGCGTCCACGACCTGACCGCGTCCGAGGACAGCGTGACGGTCGCGGCCTACGCCCCCGACGCCCCCCTCGGCAACGAGGCGACCCCCAAGCTGCACCAGTTCGCCGCCGCCGGCACCCCCGGCGGGCAGGGCACCTACAAGGGCCGCGTCTCCTGCAACCGCGGCAGCCAGACGCACCCCGCGGCCGTCGACGGCAGCCGGGTGGTGTGGCTGGACGCGACGACGGGCACCACCGACGTGGTCACCCGCGCCCGGCCGACGGGCAGGTGCGGCTGACCCCGCCCGGCCGGGTGCGGGAAGCCTCCCAGCGGGCGCCCCGCACCCGGCCGGACGGCGCGACGGGCCGGTGCGGGCGGTGTCCGCCCGTCCCGCGTTCCCGCGCGGCGGGGCACTCGCGCCACCGTGGTCGGCGGGGCCGTCACGTGCCTCCCGGAGGGGCGTCCGCCTGCCGCCGGGCGCCGGCTGCGCGCACGGGCCCTGTGGCCTTCACCCGCCGTACGGCGGACGTCCCCTTGCCCGGGCGCCGCGCGATTCACGCGATTCCGGCCTCCGCGACCGCCAGGGCGGTGCGCAGGGTCGCCGCGAGGTCGGCCCGGGCGGCCGCGGGGCCGGTGCTCGGCCCGGCCGTTCGGTGGGCGTGGTGTTCGACCGCCGCGCGCAGGGCGGCGTTGAGCATGGCGGCCCAGACGGCCGGTCGGACGTCGTCGGGGGGCAGGCCGGCCCGCTCGGCGAGGGCGCGGGCGAAGGCGGGTTCGGCCTCGTCGTGGGTCTGCAGCCAGACCGCGCGCAGGCCCGGTTCGGTCCGGGTCAGCCGCACCAGGGCGCCGACGTCCGGTCCGGGCAGGGCCGCGTCGGTGGTCCACAGGTGGTCGAAGGCTTCCTGGAGGGGCCGACCGGGCCGCCACTGCCGCAGCGCGGTGGCGATCGATTCGATGCCGGACGAGAACAGCGGACGTACGCAGCTCTCTTTGGTGGGGAAGTAGCGCCACACGGTCCGTGCCGAGACGCCGGCGGCCTGCCCGATCTGCTCGCCCGTGGTGCCGGCGACGCCCTGGGCGATGAACAGGTCGACCGCGGCGCGGGCGATCTCCAGCCGGATGGCGGCCTTGCGTTCTTCGGTCAGCGGTGGCCGCCCCGTCCGTCCGCGAGGTGCGGTCATCTGTCCCTCCAGCGCCCGTGGTCGATGCCGCGACCATTGTCCACCAGGACTTTATGTCACTCAGAGACATAAAGGGGGTAGGGTGCTGGCGCGGTGCGACACGGGTTCACCGCGTCGGCACTTCTTGAACGGAGCACTTCATGACCGGCGACCTGAACGGACGCAGCGTGATCGTCACCGGAGCGGGATCGGGCATAGGGCGCGCCGCCGCGCTCGCCTTCGCCGCACAGGGCGACCGCGTCGTCGTGGCGGACCTCAACGCCGAGGCCGCCGACGCGGTCGTGGAGGAGATCGGGCAGGCGGGCGGCACCGCTGTGGCCGTCACGGGGGACCTGGGCGAACAGGCCGTCGTGGACCGGGTGGCGGCGACGGCGGTGGAGCGCTTCGGCGGCGTGGACGTCCTGGTGAACAACGCCGGGATCATGGACAGCATGTCGGCCCTGGCCGACGTGGGCGACGCCGAGTGGGAGCGCGTCATCCGGGTCAACCTCACCGCGCCGTTCCTGCTCACCCGCGCCGTGCTGCCGCACATGCTGGCCGCGGGCCGCGGCGCCATCGTCAACACCGCCTCCGAGGCCGCTCTGCGCGGCAGCGCGGCGGGCGCCGCGTACACGGCCTCCAAGCACGGTGTGGTGGGCCTGACGAAGTCGCTGGCCGTGATGTACCGCAAGAACGGCATCCGTGCCAACGCCATCTGCCCGGGCGGTACCGCGACCGCCATCGCGGTGGAAGCGGACCGGACCGCGCACGGACCCGCGGCGATCGCCCCGCACTTCGTCAACCTCGGCCGCGTGTCGCAGCCGGAGGAGCAGGCGGCGGTGATCCTGTTCCTCGCCTCGGAGGCCGCGAGCAACATCAACGGTGCGATCCTCCCCGTCGACGACGGCTGGTCCGCCGTCTGACACGACGTCCGGGCGCGCCCGCCCCGCCACGGGCGGGCGCGGCACCTCCGTTCCCCGTACTGCGCCCGGTGGGGGGAAGCGCCCTCGCCGGGCCGGACCCGTCGGGTGACGACGTACCGGCGCCGACGGCACGTGGGGGCGGCACCGGGAGGTGGCGGCGCCCGGCCGGACACGGTCGGGGCGCGGGCCTGCTGGTCCGCCGCGAGGGGGGACGGGTGGCCAGGGGCTCGGGAGCGGCCCGGGGCCCGGCCCGCCGCGCCCGGGCTCCGAGACGCCCCCGGGCCAAGGCCCCCCGGCGCTCGTCCCGCCGCCCTACGGCTGCGCGGGTGTCCTGGCCCGGAGCACGTCGTCCATGGACTCTTCGCGCCAGCGCTTCAGGAGCTCGTGGAAGGTGGACGCGCCGTGGGGGTAGGCGATCGGAGCGTTCGGCCGGCCGCGTCCCTCGGCGTTGTAGTAGCCGGGGGTGCACTCGGCGTGGAACCACGCGTGGTCGGGGGCGTCCTCGGCCAGGACCGCGAGCCAGGCGTCCTCCGCCTCGGGGGACGGCTCGATGACGGCGCCCTCGGCCTCGGCGGACGCGATGAGGGCCGCGGCGTGCACGGCGTGCTCGTCGAGCACGTGGGTGTAGTTGACGCTGCTGGCGCTCTGCGCGGCCCCCAGGTGGATCAGGTTCGGGAAGCCGTTGCTGGTGAAGCCGTGCAGGGTCCGCGGCCCCCGCTCCTGCAACGCGCGCAGCAGCGGGATGCCGCCGCGGCCGTGCACGGGGAGCTTGCCGGAGTGGACGCCGGAGACCCCGACGGAGAACCCGGTGGCGAAGATCAGGCAGTCGAGTGCGTACTCGGTGCCGCCGACCACGACGCCGCGTTCGGTCATCCGCTCGATGCCATGGGTGTCCGCGGTGTCGACCAGCGTGACGTTGTCCCGGTTGAACGCCTGGAGGTAGGTGTCGGAGAACGTGGGGCGCTTGCAGGCGTACCGGTACCAGGGCTTGAGCTTCTCCACGGTCTCCGGGTCGGTGACGATCCGCTCGACGCGGGCGCGGATCTCGTTCATCTTGGCGGCGTCCGCGACCTCGTACGCCGCTTCAAAGGCCTTCCGGTCGCCCCGGCGGTGGAAGCTCGGAAGCAGTTTCTCCAGGAGGCCGGCCGACGCCGTCCACTGGTCCGCCACGAGGTCCTCTTCGACGGTCTCACCGGACACGATGCGCAGGAAGTTGTCGCGGCGCTCGCGTGCCCAGCCGTCGTGGTCGGCGCCGACGTCCTGGGCGGTGGTACGGCGGTTGGCGCGCACGTCCACGCTGGAAGGGGTGCGCTGGAAGACGTAGAGGTGTCCGGCGTCCTCGGCCAGCTTCGGGACGACCTGGACGCCGGTGGCGCCCGTTCCCACGACGCCGACGCGCTTGTCCGAGAGGCCGGTGAGGCCGCCGTCCGGCGTGCCGCCCGTGTAGGCGTAGTCCCAGCGCGAGGTGTGGAAGGTGTGGCCCTTGAACGTCTCGATGCCGGGGATGCCGGGCAGCTTCAGCTCGGACAGGGTGCCGGTGGCCGTGACGACGTAGGTGGCCCGGAACTCGTCACCCCGGTCGGTCGTGACGATCCACGCCTGCGAGGACTCCTCCCAGGTCAAGGACGTGACCGAGGTGGAGAACAGGGCGTCCGCGTAGAGGTCGAACTTCTCCGCGATCCGCACCGCGTGACGGCGGATCTCCTCGCCGGGAGCGTACTTCCACTCCGGCACGTAACCGGTCTCGTCGAGCAGGGGCAGGTACACGTGCGACTCGACGTCGCAGTGGATGCCGGGGTACCGGTTCCAGTACCAGGTCCCCCCGAAGTCGCCTCCCCTCTCGATGACGCGGACCCGCTCGACGCCCCGCTGACGCAACCGCGCGCCCGCGAGGATGCCGCCGAACCCACCGCCGACGACCGCGACGTCCACCCCGTCCCGCAGCGGCTCGCGTTCAACGGTCCCTCCCGCGTACGGATCGGCGGCGTAGTAGCCGAACTCGGCGTCGGCGGCGAGGTACTGCCGGGTGCCGTCGGGCCTGACGCGCCGCTCCCGTTCGAGGCGGTAGCGCCGCCTCAGCTCGGCGAGCGCCTCGGAGGACAACGCTTCGGAGTTCGTCATGCGGGGGACCTCGATCCTTCCGGTTCGCCGCCGGGAAGGCGGTGTCCGTCAACCGGCTTCGAAGACAGCGGACTTGAGTAGGCGTGCACTACCGTAGCAAGTACCGGACAGTGTTGTCCGGTTGAGGCGGAGACAGCATCCGTACATCTCGGACAGGAAGAGTGACCCCATGCAACGACTCCCGATCCGACCCCTCGCCGGGCTCGCCGCGATCGGCCTGCTGGCCCTCACCGGGTGCGGCACCGACACGGGCGCCGCCGCGCACCGGGCGGTCCCCGGCGGCGCGGACACGACCATCCGCGCCCACGAGGTCATGCAGCTCACGAAGGTGCACGAGGCGACCGGAATGACCCTGTTGGAAGGTCCGACCTTCGACGCGGACGGAAACCTGCTCGTCGTCGACGTGACCGCGCCTCCCGGCGAGCCGAAGGTCCTGCGCGTCGACGTCAGGAGGAAGACGTCGCGCCAGGTCCACACCGACGACCGCGGCGCCTACACCTCGGCCCAGTTCAGCCCGTACGACGGGCGCATCTACCTGACCGACTTCTCCCACGGCGACATCGTGAGCCTGGCCCCGGACGGCAGCGATCCGCGGACGTTCTTCTCCGGGGAGGTCGAGGGAGCGCGGATGAACCCCGACGACCTCGCCTTCGACCGGGAGGGTAACCTGTACGTCAGCGACTCGCGCGGCATGTCCGAGGGCGAGGCGACCGGGCGTGTCGTGCGGATCGACCGCGAGGGGAAGGAGGCGACCGTCCTGGCGGACGGACTGGAGGCACCGAACGGAATCTCGTTCGACACCGAGTACCGCGGTCTGTGGATCAGCGAGCTCACGCAGAACCGCGTCTCCTACCTCCGCCTCGGCGGCAAGGCCGGGGTGGCTCCCCTGCACAGCGCCATCCGGGTCGACGGAGGGATCGCCCAGACGGACTCGATCGCCGTGGACGCGGACGGCAACCTCTACCAGGCCCTGCACGGCCGACCGGCGATGGTGGTCTACGACCAAAACGGCGAACGTCTGGCGACCGTCGAGGTCCCCGCCCGCGCCGCGGAGGGACTCGAATCCGCCACCAACGTCGCCATCACACCCGGCGGCACCAAGGCATACATGACCGTCAGCGGGCCCGCCGGTGGCTACCTGTACGCCTTCGACGCGCTGGCGGAAGGCGTCCGGCAGTCCAACGGCGGCTGACGGCGTCCTTCACCCCTCGAAGGGCCGCACCGGCCCCACCTCGACGCCGAGCAGCCGCCATGCCGCCCGTGCCCGGTTCTCCCGCTCCTCGCGGGTGGGGCCGGTGACGGCACCGGAGACCATGGCGACGGCGACCATGAGGTCGTCCGGCGCCGCGGCCAGCCGGTGGCCGTCCGGCAGGTGCTCCCGCAGGGCCCGCTCGACCCGCCCGGACAGCGCGGAAGCGTACGAGGGGCCCCCGGAGCGGCTGGCCGCCCCGTCCGCGTGCAGGATTCCGATGAAGGCCGCCGAATCCGTCAGGTGCCAGGTCAGGACACCGAGGACCTGCGCCATGTCCGCGCCCCGCGCCGCCGCCGCCTGTTCCACCTGCCGGACGTTCTCCTCCAGGATCGCGGTCGCCACGGCGGCCCGGTCGGGAAAGTGCCGGTACAGGACGCCCTGGCCCACTCCGGCTCGACGCGCGATCGCGGAGAGCGGTGCCTCCAGGCCGTACTCCGCGTAGACCTCCCGGGCGGCGGCGAGGAGAGCGGCACGGTTGCGGGCGGCGGCCTTGCGCCCGTCGTTCGCGGGCCGCCGTCCGTCGGGCGGGGGGTGTTGCGTCACGCCGAGAGGGTACCGGGCCGCGGCCCGGCCCCTGCCGCGGGCCGGACCCCTGGCGTACCGCTGCCCGGCCCGGACCCGGCGAGCCGGACCCGCACGGGTCCTCGTGCCGGCTGCGCGGACCTCAACCGATTTCGATCTTCCCGTTGGAGCCGGGAGCGGTCTTGGCCGCGGGGTGGGCGGCCCCGTCCCGTTGGGTGATGCCCTTCAGCAGCTCCGCGAGGTCCACCCCGGTGGTGGAGCTGAGCAGCTCCATGCCCTGGGCGACGTTGTCGGCGACGGTGCGCGACAGCCGGCTCGCCCCGTCCGTCGAGATGACGGTCATCTTGTCGACGGCGCTCAGCGGTTCGGACGCCTTGGCGACGACCTGCGGCAGCACCTCGATGAGCATCTGCAGCACGGCCGCGTCACCGTACCGCTCGAAGGCGTCGGCCTTCTTCTGCATCGCCGCGGCCTCGGCCGCGCCCTTGGCGCTGATCGCGGCGGCTTCGGCGTCACCCTCCAGCCGGACCGCCTCGGCGATGGCCCCGCGCCGGGACCGCTCGGCCTCACCCTGCTTGAGACCCTCGATGGCCTCCGCCTCGGCCAATGCGGACCGACGCTGCTTCTCGCCCTCGCCCGTGAGCCGGGACCGCTCGGCCTCCGCCTGGGCGGCGGCGATCTCCGCCAACCGCTCCGCCTCGGCTTGCTTGACCCGGGCGACCCGCTTCGCCTCGGCCTCCTGTTCGGCCGCGTACCGCTGCGCGTCGGCGGGCTTGCGCACCTTGGTGTCCAGCTCCCGGTCGGTCAGCGCGGCCTGCCGCTCGGCGACCTTCTCCTGCTCGGCGAGGATCTCCTGCTGCCGCGCGGCCTCCGCCAGCGGACCGGCGGCGGCCGCACGGGCTGCGGCCTCGTCGGTCTCGGCCTTGATCTCCGCCTGCTTCAGGGCGAAGGTCCGCTGGGCGACGGCGATCTCCTCCTCCGCCTTCAGCCGGGCCTGCTCCGCGGCACGACGCGCCTCGGCTTCGGCGATGTCGGCCTCCTGCTTGGCGCGGGCGGCCTCCGGGCGGCCGAGGTCCTCCAGGTAGGAGCCCTCGGTGGTGATGTCCTGGATCTGGAAGGCGTCCAGCACCAGGCCCTGGCCGGACAGGCTCGCCTCGGCCTCCTCGGCGACCTGTCCGGCGAACGCGGCCCGGTCGCGGATGATGTCCTCGACGGACATGCGGCCGACGATGGCGCGCAGGGCGCCGGACAGCACTTCCTGCGTGAAGCCCACGATGCCGTCCTGCTGCATCAGGAACCGCTGGGCGGCGGCGCGGATGGAGTCCTCGGTTCCGCCGACCTTGACGATGGCCACGCCTTCCAGGTTGGCCTTCACACCGCGCAGGGTGACCGCGCCGCGCACCGCGACGGGGATGTGCCGCGAGGACAGGTCCAGGGTGAACTTCTGCTGCACGAACGGCACGACGAACACGCCACCGCCGACGACGACCTTCTGCCCGCTGTTGTCGGTGAAGACACGGCCGGTTTCCGGGTCGGTGGCCTTCTTGCCGCGCCGTCCGGTGACGATGAACGCCTCACTCGGGCCGGCCACTTTGTACCGGCTGACGACGACCAGCGCGATCAGCACGAGGAGTACGACGACTCCCCCCACTGCGATGACGACAGAACTCATGGTTTGTCCCCCCTGCCCTCCCCTGGGACGGCATCAGGCAAGCGTGTGAATGTAGGAGACCGTGGAAACGGTGCGAAGGAACCGGCGGAACCGGTGGGTCGGAAGGGTTCAGCGCTCGACCGGCCGTACGGACACCGCCGACTGCGACAGTGCCTGCTCGACCCAGACCTCGGCGCCGCGGGCCAGCGGGGCCGGACTCTTCGCCGAAAGCTTCACCGGCTGCCCGGCGAGGCGCACCAGCACCTCGCCGTAACCGTCGGCGGGAATCGGGGTGACCACCGAGCCCGGCAGGCCGATCAGGTCGACATCGCGTGGAGCGGCCCCGGAGGAGTCGCGCACCAGTGCCCGGCCGAGGCGATAGGCGAACCAGCCGGTGGCGACACCGGCCGGCACCCCGATCAGTGTCGCCCCCACCGTGCCCAGCTCGGAGGTCTCCAGGACGACCGCCCCGGAGAAACCCAGCATGGACAGGAACCCGGCGATCACCGGAAGCGACAGCAGACCGTCCAGGACGGCGACCCCGTCGAACAACCCCTCCATCACACCGTCCAAGAGGAACGACAGGGCGAGGAGGACGACCCCCGTGATGCCGAGACCCAGGAACCACGTCACCCGCACGCACCGCCTCTCCTCGCCCACCCCTCGTCGGGATGCGCATCGTCACACGTCGACGGGTACCGGAACACTGCCTGCTTCCGGCAATCTTCGCGTCTCGTCGATGCCGCGCCCGCCACAGTCGGCCGAAGGCGCCCCGCTACCCGTGCGCGCCCGGATGAGCACCGCGACCGCGCCCGGCCGGCCCTCGACGCACGACTGCTCCCGCTCGGCCCGCGAGCGCCTCACGAGCGGACCGCCATGACCTGGAAGGTGGCCGTGCTGTCGCCAGGGCCGACTCCGGCCGCCGTTCCGTCCGAGGTGCCGCACCGGCCGTCCAGCCGTCGCACCGTCGCCCCGGGTGTCGCACCGGGAGCCGCCTGACCGCGGTCGGCAGATCAGCGGATCCGACGTTCCGCCCTCCAGGGACCACGAACCTCAGGACGGCACGTCGTCCGTACCCGGCCCCGGCCGGTCCGCGCCGGCGAGGACGGCACGGCCGAGGACATCGCCGTCGACCCGCCGGCCCCACGTGCTCTCGGCGCCGGTGACCGGCCCGCGCTGCTCACGTGACACGCTTGGTCCACGCGCCGGGAAGGCGTCGCCGGCGCGTCGTGAACGGGGAGGGGCCATGGCGGAACGGGACACGATCGGGGAGTACCTGGAGGGGTACGCCCGGATTCTGGCCGGTGCCTGCGCCACCGGCAGGAGGCTGTCCCGGGACGAGCTCGGAGCGCTGCGGGCCCAGGGAGAGCGGGCCGCGGAAGCCGGCATCGGACTGCGTCTGATGGTCCGCGCCCACCTCGCCGCCGCTCAGGACGTACACGCGGAGCTGCGCGGCCCGGCCGCCGGCCACTTGCTCGCGGCGGTGGAACAGGCCGTGGACGCCTTCGCGGAAGGCCACGAACGGGCGCAGCGGCTCGCGATCCGACAGCAGGAGGCGGCCCGCCGTGAGTTCATCGACGACCTGCTCCACGGCCGCAGCGACCCCGGGCGCCTGGCCGAGCGGGCGGAGCGCTTCGGACTGTTGCTGTCCCACGCGCACGCGGTCGCCGTCGCCGAGGGCCCGGAACCGTACGACGACGGCTATCCGGTCACCCGCGGCGTCGAGTCGTCCCTCGCGGTGCGCTTCGGCGACCGCCGGATCCTGCTGACCACGAAGAACGGCCGGCTGATCTGCATCGCGCCCGGAGACCAGAGCGACGTCCTGTCCTTCTTCGCCAAACAGGCGTACGCCGCTACCGATGGCGGCCGGGTGGCGATCGGCCGCCCTCACCCGGGCGTCGGCGGGGTCGTCCACTCCTACGAGGAAGCGCTCAACGCCCTGGACCTGGCCGCCCGCATGCAACTGGAGGACCCGGTGCTGCATGCCTCGGACCTCCTGGTGTACCCGGTGCTCACCCGCGACCGGCAGGCCATGGCCGACCTCGTACACACGGTCCTCGGGCCGCTCCAGCAGGCCCGCGGCGGCGCGCGGACGCTCCTCGACACCCTCACGGCCTACTTCGACACCGGCTGCGTCGCCGCCGAGGCCGCCCGCCGGCTGTCCCTCAGCGTGCGGGCGGTGACCTACCGGCTGGAGCGGATCCACCGACTGACCGGTGCCGACCCGGCTGATCCCGTCGACCGCTACACCCTCCAGACGGCGGTCATCGGCGCCCGTCTGCTCGACTGGCCCGAACAGGAGCTCTGACGACGCCCGGCCCCTGGGAAGCGTCCGAACGGAAACCAGCGGTGGCCGGCGGGCGCTCCGAGCGGAAGGGCGATGTGGCCCCGCGACAGCAGGGGCTCCACCGGCGCCGTACACGGGCCCGGGAGTTCGTCGGCAGGGCGCGTGCGCGGGCGTGCACGCGTTGACCGAGCGGCATGCGGAGCAGCGTGGCGCGACGGACTACTGGGACGACTCCTTCATCGGGGGCACCTTCGTCACGCCGGGAGCAGGAGGCGATCGGGCGCTCGTCCTGCAGTTCGACGGCGGCAACTCCGCCATCGCCACGGTCTTCGCTCCGCCGTAGCCCCGGGCGGCCAGGAGCAATCCGATCCCGGCCCGAACCCCCAAAGATGCCGCCGCATCCCCCCTGACCCGCTGAAGAGCGGGTCAGGGGGGGATGCGGCGGCGGTCCGCCGGTCAGATGTCGCGGAAGGTCTCGATCTGGGCGCCCACCGAGTTGAGGCGTTCGGCGAGGTCTTCGTAGCCGCGGTTGATGACGTACACGTTGCGCAGGACGGACGTGCCCTCGGCGGCCATCATGGCCAGGAGGACCACCACCGCGGGGCGCAGGGCCGGGGGGCACATCATCTCGGCGGCGCGCCAGCGGGTGGGGCCCTCGACGAGGACGCGGTGCGGGTCGAGGAGCTGGAGGCGTCCGCCGAGCCGGTTGAGGTCGGTCAGGTAGATGGCGCGGTTGTCGTAGACCCAGTCGTGGATGAGGGTCTGGCCCTGCGCGGACGCGGCGATGGCCGCGAAGAACGGCACGTTGTCGATGTTCAGGCCGGGGAACGGCATGGGGTGGATCTTGTCGATGGGGGCCTCCAGCTTGGAGGGCCGCACGGTCAGGTCCACCAGCCGCGTACGGCCGTTGTCCGCGGTGTACTCGGTGGAGCGGTCGTGATCGAGGCCCATCTCCTCCAGGACCGCCAGCTCGATCTCCAGGAACTCGATCGGCACGCGGCGGATCGTCAGCTCCGACTCGGTGACGACCGCGGCGGCCAGCAGGCTCATCGCCTCGACCGGGTCCTCGGAGGGCGAGTAGTCGACGTCCGTGTCGATGTGCGGGACGCCGTGCACGGTGAGGGTCGTCGTGCCGATGCCCTCCACCTGGACGCCGAGGGCCTCCAGGAAGAAGCACAGGTCCTGGACCATGTAGTTGGAGGAGGCGTTGCGGATGACGGTGGTGCCGTCGTGGCGCGCGGCGGCCAGGAGCGCGTTCTCCGTGACCGTGTCGCCGCGCTCGGTCAGGACGATCGGGCGGTCCGGCGAGACCGCCGGGTCGACCTCGGCGTGGTACAGGCCCTCGGTGGCGGTGATGTCGAGGCCGAAGCGGCGCAGGGCGATCATGTGCGGCTCGATGGTGCGCGTACCGAGGTCGCAGCCGCCGGCGTAGGGCAGCTTGAAGGAGCGCATGCGGTGCAGCAGCGGCCCCAGGAACATGATGATCGAGCGGGTGCGGCGGGCCGCGTCCGCGTCGATGGCCTCCATGTTCAGCTCGGCGGGCGGCACGATCTCCAGGTCCGTGCCGTCGTTGATCCAGCGGGCGCGGACGCCGATGGAGCTGAGGACCTCCAGCAGCCGGTAGACCTCCTCGATCCGCGCGACCCGGCGCAGGACCGTGCGGCCCTTGTTCAGCAGCGAGGCGCAGAGCAGCGCCACGCACGCGTTCTTGCTCGTCTTCACGTCGATGGCGCCGGACAGGCGACGGCCGCCGACCACCCGGAGGTGCATGGGGCCCGCGTAGCCCAGTGAGACGATCTCACTGTCGAGCGCCTCACCGATGCGGGCGATCATCTCAAGGCTGATGTTCTGGTTCCCGCGCTCGATGCGGTTCACGGCGCTCTGGCTCGTGGCCAGCGCCTCGGCGAGCTGCGCCTGAGTCCAGCCGCGGTGCTGCCGGGCGTCACGGATGAGCCTGCCGATGCGTACGAGGTAGTCGTCTGCCATAGCGAAAGGCTATCTCAGATATGAGATGTGCTTCTCGTTGGGCTGCGCCGTGCGGGTGATGTCCCGCTCCCCGTGCGGCGGTTGGCGTCCGCAGTGGGTGAGCTCACGTCACTTCTCCACGAATACCCCGTATTCAGATCATTTCCCGTTAATCGCTCAGATTGCCTGAATTGGACTACGTGGGCGTCGTCCGCCGGAAGCCCCGGCCCGGTGTCCGGGTGCCCCGGACTCCGGGTTCGACGCCGCCCCGATGGGAAGGGTTCCGTCGCTCCCGGACGGGCGGATGGCCGGAAAGGCGCGCGGACCGGTTCACGGGGGCGTGCAAGAGGGGGGAGGGGTTCCGCCTCGCCGGAGAGGGGTGCGAAGCCCCGTCAGGGGTGCCGCCAGACGAGGGTGTACCGCCAGAACAGCCGCCGCCGCAGCCGCGCCCCGGGCAGGATCCGCCGCGCCTCGCGGACGATGTCGTCGAAGCACATCTCCGCCGGCCGGGTCCGGGCCGCCGGTGCGACGGGCCGGGGCGCGGCACGGCCCTTGTTCCTCGACCAGCCGACGGCGGCGTTGAGCGGGACGGCGAGGGCGCCGAGCAGGTGGTCGGTGAGGGTCCGAGCCCGGAACAGCCCGACGACGACGAGGGTCCCGCCGGGCGCGAGGCGCCGCCGGAAAGCGGTGAGCGCCTCGGTGAACGGCAGGTGGTGGAGGGAGGCGACGCAGGTGATGACGTCGTACGCGTCGTGGGGCGGCCCGGTGAGCGCGTCGGCGACGTGGAAGGTCACCGGTGCGCCGGAGGGCGTCAGCTCCCTCGCCCGGGCGACGATCCGGGGGTCGGTGTCGACGCCGTCCACGTGCCGGGCGCGCCCGGCCAACAGGCGGGCCAGGTCCCCGCTTCCGCACCCGGCGTCGAGCGCCGTCCCGGCCCGCCGGGGCAGTTGCCGCAGGATCCAGGGGTGGTAGTGGGCGTTGTGGTCCCAGGGGTGGGCGTCGTTGAACCGCTGCAGCCCCCGCAGCACGCGCTCGCCCAGCACGCCCGTCCTCCCCTCCCCATTCGTCGGCCCCCGGCTTCCCGGATCCTTGGCTTCCTGGCTTCCCGGATGCCTGGGGCCCCGGTCCCTGGCCCCGGCTCCCCGGCCCCGGCCGCGTGGCGCGTGTCGGCCGCCTCCGCGTCGAGCGACGCCGAGGGTCGGCCGTCCGCCGTTCCGCCGGTGCCGGTCGGCCGCACCAAGCGTGCCACGGCCTACGGGAAGCGCGAAGCGGTCCACGGGAGCACCGGCCTCTCCCGGCCGCCGCGCACCCCGCTCCCGCGCGCCGCCCTCGTACCCGTGCCGCACCCCGCTCCCGCGCGCCGCCCCCGCCCCCGTACCCGTGCCGGTGCCCGTGCCCGCGCCCGCGGGAAAACGGGCCGGGCCCCACCGACGAGGAGGTGAGGACCGGCCCGCTCCCGCCCCGCGCCCGCGGGGAAACGGACGCGCGCCCGGCCTCCCCGGGGAAGCGGACGCGCGCCCCGCGGACGCGCGCCCCGCGCCCGCGGGGAAACGGGTCCGGTCCGGCACGCGGGGGAATGGGTGCCGGACCGGAGCTTTCGGGGTGGTGGCGCGTCAGCCGCCCACCGTCATTCCATGCCGGGCCGCTTGGCCGGGAAGCCGTGCGACCTGGCGCCGACCACCACGAGCAGCACGGGCACCAGCAGCGCCAGGACGCTCCACGGGAAGGACGTCGGGCCGAGGAAGCCGAGCAGGATGCCGCCGACCGCGCCGCCGGCCGCCATGAAGGAGTTCCACGTGGTGACGAGCAGGGCCTGCGCGCGGTCACCGCCCGCGTCGGTGACCGCGGTCTGCAGCAGCGTCGCCACGCCGCCCCAGCCGAGGCCCCACAGCACCATCGCCACGTAGACCACGGCGGCGCTGTCGGCCAGCACCGCGAGCATGCCGGACGCCACCAGGAACAGGACGGTGCTGGCGATGGTGAGGGTGCGCAGGCGGCGGTCGACCAGCGCCCCGGTGATGAAGATGCTCACCATGGAGGCGATGCCGAAGACCAGCAGCACGACGTCGCGGGCCTCGCCCATGCCGTTGTCGTCGAGGAACGTGGCGATGTACGTGTAGAGGATGTTGTGCGCCAGCACGTACGCGGCGACCACGAACAGCACCGCGACCACGCCGGGCAGCTTGATGGCGTGCAGGATCGGCTCCCGGTTCTCCGGCCGCTGCCCCGGGTAGTCCGGGACCGAGGCGAGGATCCACACGACCAGCAGGACGGAGACGATCGTCACCAGGCCGAAGGTCAGGCGCCAGCCGAACAGCCCGCCGAGGAACGTGCCGACGGGGATGCCCAGGGAGAGGGCCAGCGGGATGCCGGCCATGGTGATCGCGATGGCCCGGCCCTGGAGGTGCGGGGGCGCCAACCGGCGGGCGTAGCCGACGAGTTCGGCCCACACCACGGCCGCCGCCACGCCGGCGACGAGACGGAAGGCCATGGTCAGGGCGTAGCTGGACGAGACGGCGGTGACCGCGTTGGCGACGGCGAAGGTCACCACGGCGAGCAGCAGGAGCTGCTTGCGCCGCCAGCCGGCCGTCGCCACGGAGACGGGGATGGCCGAGAGGCCCGTGGCGATCGCGTAGATCGTCAGCGTCTGTCCCGCCGCGGACTCGCTCACGGAGAGATCGCGAGCCATCTCGGGCAGGACGCCGGCGGGCAGGGCCTCGGTGAGAATTCCCATGAAGGCCGCCGTGGCCAGGGCCAGCAGCGGCGAGAGGGGCAGTTTCCGCTGTTCGGTTGCCGACGGGGAGTCGGTCGGCAACTCTGTGTGAGACGTTGACATGCTTGTTATCCTCTAACCCTCACATTGATGTGAATGTCAAGTCGATTGGCTGCGAGGTGGGTCACATGCGGATCGGTGAGCTGTCCGAGCGCACGGGGACGCCCCGTCGGATGCTGCGCTACTACGAGGAGCAGGGGCTGTTGGTGCCGGGCCGCTCGGCGAACGGCTACCGGGAGTACGACGAGCGCTGCGTGGACCGGGTCCTGCAGATCAGGGGACTGCTCGACTCGGGTCTTCCGACCCGGGTCATCAAGCAGGTCCTCCCGTGCCTGAACCAGCCCCGCGCCATCCACGTCGCCGGCGCCACGCCGGAGACGATCGCCCTGCTGGAGCGCGAACGGGACCGCATGACCCAGCGGATCGAGTGCCTGGTCCGCAGCCGGGACGCCATCTCCGGCTACGTCGAGGCCGTCCGGCGGGCCGGCGGGCCGGGCACCGGGGAGGCGGCCGGCACGTCCGCGCTCCACGCGCCGGTCGCGGTCCACGCGCCGCCCGCGGTCCCGGAGCCCGCACCCGCCTACGACCTGGCCGTGTCGGCCTGACCGTAGCGGACGGGGTTCGCCAGCACGACGCCGTGGCTGGACACGTCGATGACCATCCGGTCGCCGTCCTCGATCCGGAACCCGTCGTGGTAGCTGGCCTTGTCCGCGCCCAGCAGCAGGTAGTTGACGAGCCCGGGGCGCCGCAGCGCCGGGTACGAGAACAGGTACTGCGTCATGTCCTCGACGCGGTGGTACAGGGAGTCGGCGCCGCACGAGAAGCCGCCCTCCCAGGCCGTCGCGCCGTCGCGTTCGATGACCACGCGCCCCGTCACGGTCCGCGGCGGCCGGTCCAGGAACAGCCACGGCGTGAGGGAGGTCTCGCACAGCTTCGCGTACGGGGTCCACGCCCACGGGTTCTTCAGGTGCAGGCCGATGTCGTTCAGGTCGTTGCCGAAGGTGTAGCCCGCGTAGTGCGGGACGCCGTCGTCGTCGTTGACGTAGACCAGCGCGACCTCCGGCTCCTCCAGGAGCCACACCGGGTCGGCGGGCGTGGTCAGCGGCTCGTCCGGCATACGCAGCCAGGACCCGAAGCCCTTGATGTAGTAGTTCGGCGGCGTGAACTCCTCGTCGGGCTCGGGGTCGCGGTCGAACTTGGTCCGGTGGGTGCCCATGAAGCCGTTGATCAGCGCGTTGTTGGAGGCCGTCGGCAGCAGCGGCGGCAGGAAGCGCACCTCCGGGTCGCCGGCGGCCACCTGGACCGTCTCGGTCCCCTCGGCCACCGCGGCGCGCAGGGCCTTTGGCCCGCCCCCCGCGACGAGGGCCGCGCGCAACTGCCCGTCGGCCACCCGGTACAGGGTGTGGGGCTCTCCCGGGGCGGGCAGGCCGAGGCCGGCGTACCGCTGCCCCCGGTACTCGCATTCGAAGAGGATGGGCGTGTCGGTCACGGTTTCTCCTTGTGGAGTGGAAGGGACGGGTCTGCGGGGGAGGGGGTCGGCCTGCCGGGGCCGGTCACCGCACGAGGTCGTCGAGCACCTCGGTGACGCGGTCCACCGACGCCCGGATCCACGGGAGTCCCAGCGGATCGGCGGCGGCGAGGGCGGCGGTGCGCTCGGCGTCGGTCTCGCCGTACAGCCGGCTGGTGGCGGCCCGGACGCGCAGCGAGCGCGCGGCCTCCCCGAACGCGCTGCCCGGCAGCAGGCCCACGCCGTACCGCTTTGCCAGCAGCGCGGCCAACTCGGCCCCGCTCCCGACGCCGTGGGTCTCGACCAGGTGCTTCCGGAGCGGCTCGAAGTCGGGGTACAGGTAGCAGGTCGCCCGTACGGGGGCCAGCTCGGCGCCCGCGGCGGCGAACCGCCCGGCCACCTCGCGGACCACCGTCTCGTGCAGCCGCCGGGCGGCGGCGACGTGCGCGACCACCTCGGGCGGCTCCTCGAAGGCGTACGCGGCGGCGGCCTGCACGGGGGCCGCGGTGCTCGACCAGACCTGGCTGGCGACGGCGACCAGCCGGCCGTGCACCCCGCGGCCGAGCGGTCCGTCGGGGAGCCGGGCGACCCCCGTCCGCCAGCCGCCGAGCGCCAGGTTCTTGGTCAGGCCGGTGGTGACCACCGTCCGCTCGGGCGCGACGACGGCCGGGGAGACGGCCCGGTCCTCGGGGGAGAAGACCAGGTCGCAGTAGATCTCGTCGGACACGATGACGAGGTCCAGGTCCCGCGCCGCCTCCGCGAGGCGCCGGACGGTGCCGGGTGACGCGATGGTGCCCGTGGGGTTGTCGGGCAGGGTGACCACCACGCACCGCGGGTCCCGCCCGGCGGCGCGGGCGGCTGCCACCGCCTCGCGCAGCGCCTCCGGGTCGGGCACCCCGCCCTCGCCGGGCGGGGTGGGGACGGGGAGCGGCCGGGCACCGGCCAGCCTCGCCTGCGCCGCGTAGCTGACCCAGCTCGGCACGGGCACCACCACGTCGCCGCCGACCGCCAGCACCAGCGCGAACAGCAGCGGCTTGCTCCCCGGCCCGCACACCGTCAGGTCGGGGTCCGCGGCCACCCCCCGCCGCTGCCAGTACCCGGCGGCGGCGGTGCGCAGCGCCCGGCTCCCCGCCACGGGCCCGTAGGCGTTCTGGCCCGCCGCCGCGGCGAGCCGCTCCCGCAGCTCCGGGAGGACCGGGAGGCCGATCTCCCCGCTCGCCAGGGACAGGACCTGCTCCCCGGCGTCGCGCCGGCGGGCCAGCGCCTCGTCGGCGGCGAGGGTCGCCGACATGGTCACCGGCGCGGGTTCGGACATGGTGTTCCTCCAGGGGATCGGGGCGGCGGGGAGCGGGGGGACGCGGCGGTCAGGCGCCGTAGCGCTGGCGGAGCTCGACCTTGCGGACCTTGCCGGTCAGGGTCTTGGGCAGCGCGTCGACGACCTCCAGGCGCTCCGGCAGGAAGCGGGCGTCCTGCCGGTGGGCGCGCAGGTGCTCCCGGATCTCGTCGAGCGTGGGCGGTACGTTGCCGCGGGGCACGGCCACCGCCAGGATCGGGTCGTCCACGTGCCCGGTCGGACCGACGAGGGCGGCCTCGGTCACCTTCGGGTGGCGGGAGATGATCGCCTCCAGCTCGGCCATCGGGACGACGATCCCGTCGCGCAGGATGGTGTCCTTGGCGCGGCCCAGGATGCGGATGCCGCCGCGGCCGTCCTCGCGCGCCACGTCACCGGTGTCGAACCAGCCGTCCGCGGTCAGTTCGGAGTCGAAGGCGTCCTGCTGCTTGTAGTAGCCGAGCGCCTGGGACGCCCCGCGAGCCCGCAGGCGGCCCACCGAGGCCCGCTTGGACGGGTCGTGGCACAGGTCGATGCGGATCTCCATGGAGTCGATCGGCCGCCCGTGGCTGTGCGCCGCCCAGTCCTGGTTGTAGTCGAGGCGGCTGATGGTGACGGGGCCGAACTCGGACATGCCCCACACCGAGTACGTACGGGCGCCGAACGTCTCGCGCAGCTCGTCCACCAGCTCCTGCAGCACGGGCGCCGCGCCGGTGACCGTGTGGCGCAGGCTGGACACGTCGTGCGGGTCCGCCTGCTGCGCGGCGGCGATGCCGGAGAGCGTCGGCGGCGGCCCGTACAGCAGGGTCGCGCCGTACCGCTCGACCAGGTCCAGCAGGCCCCCGTAGTCCTGGCCGTCCTGGAAGGCGATCGTCCCGCCCAGCATCACCCCGGCGAGCACGCCCTGGCCGAAGCCGGAGTAGTGCACCAGCGGGGTGGTGACCGCGGCCACCAGGTCGTCGTGGAGCAGGAAGGTGTCCACGTAGCCGCGCACACCGGAGTGGACGGTGTTCTGGCTGTGCACCACGCCCTTGGAGAAACCGGTCGTCCCCGACGTGAACAGCACCACGAACGGCTCGTCGGGCCTGAGCTGGCGGCCCTCCAGGTCGCCCATGAGCTGCTTCTCCCAGTGCGGGGTGACGAAGTGGTCGTGGAAGTCCACCGCCCCCTCGGGGCCGTGGCCGCCGACCACCACCAGGTGCTCCAGCGGCAGCTCGGAGCGGAGCGCGCCGACGGTCTCGGCCAGCGGGTAGCCGTCCCACTCCGGCACGGTGACGCACACCCGGGCCTCGGTGAGCGCGAGGCGGTGGCGCAGCTCCTCCTCCTGGCAGACCGGGGCGATGGGGCAGATGACCGCGCCGGTCGCCATGCAGGCGAACATCAGCGGCACCATCTCCCACCGGTTGGGGAGCTGGACGGCGACGACGTCGCCCCGCTCCACGCCCAGTTCGAGCAGCGCGCCGGCGAACCGGTCGGTCAGTCGGGACAGTTCGGCGTAGTCGAGGGTGTCCGTACGGGCCTCGTCCAGGCGGCGCCCGGCGATGGCCAGCTTGCGGGGCTGCTCGCGGGCCTGGCGGCGCAGGTCGTCGAGGAACGTCTCGTCCCGCCACCAGCCGCGGCGCCGGTACTCGGCCATGCGGTCCGCGGCCGATGCGGTGGCCAGGAGGGCCGTCGTCGTCGGCGTCATCGCAGGAGGTCCTTGCGGCGGGCCGCGAGCAGCTCCGGCAGCGGGTCGCCCGCCCGTCCGGCGGCGATCTCCAGCAGGTCCCGGGTGTTGTGCCGCACCCGGTTGCCGACCCAGTCGAAGACCCACGCCTTGCGGCGCTCCGAGGGCAGGTCGAAGGGGACGACCCGGGTGACGGCCAGGGCGGCCGACGCGGCGCCGCCGATGTTCGCGATGACGCCGGGGACCAGGACGCCGCCCGAGGCCGCCACCTTCTCCTTCGCCTCGGCGCTGGACGCCAGGTTGGCGCCCTCGACGACCAGGCCGGCGCGCAGGCGGTGCGCGTTGTCGGCGGTGAGCGCGTACTTCTGCGCGGCGAGGACGAGTACGTCCGCGTCGACGTCGAGCCAGGCGTCCGGCTCGGACGACAGGGTCACGTGCTGCGGCAGGCGCGAGCGGTCGATCCGCCCGAACTCGTCGGTGACGGCGATCAGGTCGGCGACGGGCAGCCGCTCCGCGCTGATGGTGCCCTGGACGTCGGCGACGCCCACGACGACGTGCCCGTTGTCCTCCAGGAACCGGGCGACCGCCCGGCCCACCGCGCCGAACCCCTGCACCACGACCCTGGCCGGGTCCGTGCGACCGCTCGCCTCCAGGGCGGTGAGCGCGGCCACGGCGACGCCGTGCCCGGTGCAGTCGATCAGCGGCTCGTAGTACGTGCGCCAGTCGATCGGCATGTCGGGGGCGCCGAGCCGGTACCGCGGGTCGTAGCCGGCCTCGGCGAAGAAGACGGCCCGGTCGGCGGGGGTGACGCCCATGTCGATGCCGAGGTGGATGCCGCCGTGCAGCAGCGGCTTGACGGTGCGGCCGAAGGTGCGGAAGGTCTCCTCGCGGTCGCTGCCGTCGGAGACGATGCCGGCCTTGGCGCCGCCGATGCGCAGCCCCGCGAGCGTGAACTTGTCGGTCATGTCGCGTGCCAGGCCGGCCACCTCCTCCTCGGTGACCCCGGTGGTCATGCGGGTGCCGCCCATCGCCAGGCCGTCGACGAGCGAGTCGACGACCACCCAGCCCTTGACGGACCCGCCGCTGCCGTTCAGGTGCACGGTGAAGGCGGGCGGCCGGGTGCTTTCCACGACGCTCATGGTCGAGTCCTCCAGTACGTAAGGGGGTTCGGGTAGGTGCCGTAGGGGCGCGCGGACGCGGTGGGGACGCGCAGGCGCGAAGCGCCGGGTACCGCCGTCCTCACGACGTCCGCTCGCGGCGCCCCGGGGGCGGGAGCGAGAGGGTGCGTCCGGGTGCGGCGGCCGTCACCGGTAGAGCTGGGCGAAGCCGCGCAGGATCTCCAGTCCGTCGCTGCGGAACTCCAGGTGTGCCTGCGATCCGAAGATCCGCCCGTCGTCGGAGCGCAGGAACTCCACGGGGGCGTGCTCGGAGCGGCCGATCGAGCGGAAGCCCTCCGGGGCCTCCTGGAGGTAGAGGGTGTGGCGGTGGAAGACGGTCACGGTCGGTTTCACGTAGGTGAAGAGGGCCTCTTCCTTGTCGACCTGCACCTCGTAGCCGCCGACGCGCTGCGGCCCTTCCTCCAGGCGCCCGCCCGCGGCCACGGCGAGGAGCTGCATGCCCCCGCAGATCGCGAAGACGGGGACGTCCGCCCCCCTGACGAGGTCGACGAGCGGCTGGTAGAAGGCGGTGTCGTAGGCCCGGACCTTGGTGCCGCTCAGCACGATCGCCTGGTAGCGACCGCCGAGGTCGGTGGGCGCGGAGGCCACGTCGACGGCGTCGGTGTCCGAGCCGAGCTGTTCGAAGCGCGCGCGGAGCTGTTTCAGGGAGAGCGTGCCGTTGTTGACGACGAGCACTCGGGGTCGCGCCATGCGGGGACTCCTCACGTGGGGGTGATGGTGGTTCCGGTACGGCCGGCGAGCAGGTCGGAGACCGGGGCGCTGCCGATGACGACCCGGCCCACCCCGCCGTCCAGGGCCTCGCCGGCGGCGCGCAGCTTCTTGCGCATGCCGCCGGTGGCGCCCTTGTCGCGGAACGCGGCCGCGGCCCGCGCGGTGATCCGGGACACGGGTTCCCCGTCGATCAGCAGGTGGGCGACGTCGGTGACCAGGACGAGGTCGGCGGCGCCGGTGGCGGCGGCGACGGCGGCCGCGGCCCGGTCGGCGTCGCTGTTGACCTCGCGGCCCTCGGCGTTGCGGGCCAGGGGGGTGACCAGGTAGGCGTGACCGGGCTGGAGGTTCTTCAGCCGGGACGGGTCCGCCCCGGTGATCGGGCCGACCAGGTTCTCCAGTTCGAGGAGCTGCTTGCCCCGCCACCACCAGCGTTCGGCCTCGCCCGCGTCGAGCAGGCCGTCGCTGCCGACCACCCGCTCGGCGGTGATGCCGCGCCGCTCCAGGCGGCCGAGGACCTCCTCGCCGAGGCGGGCGCTGACGGTCTTGATGTCCTCGATGACCTCGGGCGTGGTCCAGCGGCTCTGGTTGCCGTACCGGTCGCGGAGGATCGCGGACGGCTCGCGGTAGCGCGGGTCGAGCTCCTTCAGCGGCCTGGACCAGCCGTGCACGAGGACGAGGGGCGTGTCCCGGCCGTGCCGGGCCAGGTCGTCCCACCACGCGCCGTCGAGGTCGTCGAGGCAGCTTCCGCCGAGCTTGACGACGGTGGGGACCGCCGGGGAGCCGCTCATGCCGGCATCACCGGCTGCATCGTCAGCCCCGCGTCCTCGGCCAGCCCGAACCGCAGGTTCGTGGCCTGCACGGCCTGGCCGGCGGCGCCCTTGACCAGGTTGTCGAGGGCGGACAGGACGACGATCCGGCCCCCCTCCTCGTCGTGCAGGACGGTCACGTCGCAGAAGTTGGAGCCGAGCACCGCCTGCGGGTCGGGCACCGGGATGAGGGTCTCGGCGTGGCGCCGCACCCGCACGAACCGGTGTTCCTTGTAGAAGCGCACGTACGCCCGCTGCAGCTCCCGCTGGTCGACGGCCCCGTCGGTGAAGACGTACGAGCTGGCGAGCAGCCCGCGCACGTGCGAGACGCCGTACGCCGACATCGACAGGTGCCCGATCGTGCCGGGCTTGCTCCGCTCCAGGAAGTCGCTCACCTCGGCGGCGTGCCGGTGCCCGGTCGGGGCGTACGGGGCGATGGCGCCGTTGCGCAGCGGGTGCAGGTCGGCGGTGCGCAGTTGCAGGCCGCCGCCGCTGGAACCGCTCTTGCCGTCCACCACCACGGTCTTCAGGTCCAGGCCCAGGCCCAGGGTGAGCGGCGCGAGCCCCAGGGTGATCGCGGTGGCGTAGCAGCCGGGCAGGGAGATCAGCGCGGCGTCGGCGAGCTGGTCGCCGATCAGTTCGGGCACGCCGTACACGAAGCGGTCGGCGAGGTCGGCGCGCCGCCGCACCTTCGGGTACCAGCGGTCGTGCAGCTCCGGCGTGCGGATGCGGAAGGCGCCGCTGAGGTCCACGACGGCCGGGACGCGGTCCGCGAGCAGACCGGCCAGCTCCGCCGAGACGGGCGCCGGGGTGGCGAGGTAGACGACGTCGACGAGGTCGGCGACCTCCTCGGTGACGGGCTGCACGGTCAGGCCGAGGTCGAGGCGGAGCCCCGGGTGCAGCTCGGCGGGGCGGCGGCCGATGTGGGAGGAGCCGCCGAGGAAGGTCAGCTCCAGGTCGGGGTGCTGGGTGACCAGCCTGATCAGTTCGCCGCCGGCGAGCCCGGAGGCCCCGACGACTCCTACCCGGATCACGTGAGTACCTCCTGCAGGTGGCGGATGATGGCCAGCGGGACGTCGGTCCCGGTCGCCTCGGCGACGGCCTTGAAGGCGGGGGCGTGGTTGACCTCGTTGACGACGTATCCGTCCGGGGTCTGGAACAGGTCGATGCCGTAGATCCCCTCGCCCAGCGCGTCCACCACCCCGTCGACGACCTTGGTGATGTCGGGGTCGTGGTCGAGGGCCCGGCTCTGGTTGCCGAGCGCCGCGTTGCTGCGCCAGTCCTCGCCGGCGCTCGCGAACTCGGCGGCGGCGACGAGGTCCCGGCCGACGACGAAGCACCGGACGGAGGTGCCGCCGTCGAGGTACGGCTCCACCAGCGACGCCTGCTCGAAGCCGTGCCCGAGGTCCTCGACGTAGTCGTAGACGGACTGCGCCGTGTCGGCGTGGCGGATCAGCGTGACGCGTTTGCCCATGCCGCCGAAGACGGGCTTGAGCACGAGGGGCGGGGGCACGTCCTGCAGGGCGCGTGCGAAGTCCCGGCGGGACAGGACGAGCCGGAAGTCCCCGGCGGGGACGCCGACCCGGCGCAGGACGGTCCGCAGCTCCAGCTTGTTCTCGCAGGCGCGGATGGCCGCGGCCGTGTTGAGGGTGCGCACCCGGGAGGCCTCGGCCAGGGTGGCTATCAGCCCGCCGCGGGTGTAGCTGCGGCTGCGGATCAGGACGGCGTCGTACCGGGTGAGGGACGGCGCGTCCGCGTGCCCCAGGCACAGGGACTCGTCGTTCACCCACTCGATGGTCAGGCCGGCCTCGGGGGCGGCCGCGATCAGCCGGCGTTCTTCCCAGCCGATGCGGTCCGCGACGATGGCGACGGTGGCGCCCATGGGCGGTCTCCTCGTCGCTCTCTCGCTCACTGGCCCCAGTCCCGGAGCTGGACTTCGACCATCTCCAGGGCGAGCGTGCCGTCCCGCACGTCTTCGACGCGGAGGGTGAGCATGCACTCGGGGCAGGAGAGGGTCTCGCCCTGGACCATCGGGGGCACGGTCAGGTCGGTCTCGCACTCGGGGCAGACGCCGGTGAGGGTGGCGGTGGACATGGTGGCTCCCTGGGTGATGAGGGGTGTGGTCGGCGGACGGGGGCCCGGTGGGCCGGGTCGCGTGACCCGGGGTCCCGGGCGGGGCGGTGCGGGTCAGGCGGCCTGGAAGTCGATGGCGGCCTTGCGGATCGCGTCCCGGTCGAGGAGCGGGCGGCCGTCGCGCTCCTGGCGCTCGGCCAGCCACGGCACGAACGCGTCGACGTCGACGAAGACGCCGGACTCGTCGAGCGCCCACGTGACGAGGGCGGGGGTGAGGCGGGTGCGGACGCGCAGTTCGCGCGTGTTGCCGACGAGTTCGGCGGGGAGCGTCTCGTACGCCTCGGGGTGGGTGAGCTGGCCGGGCAGTTCGTACGCGAAGGCGTGGGGGGTGGTGGGCCCCGACTGGAACGCCTCGCCGAGGCCGGCCCCCTTGAGGGCGACGCGCGACAGTTCGGTGAGGTGGCTCAGGTCGAAGCGGGTGTCCCCGTGGATGACGCGCAGGGCGGTGAGGAGCTCCGCCAGCGGGGCGTTGCCGCCGCGTTCGCCGATGCCGCCGACGGTGGCGGAGATCCACCGGGCGCCGGCGCGGACGGCGGCGAGGGAGTTGGCGACGGCCATGCCCAGCATGTTGTGGGAGTGGATCTCGATCTCGGAGCCGTCGATCGCGGTGAGGTCCCCGATCACCTCCTCCATCTGCCAGGGCGAGAGGTAGGCGACGGTCTCCGCCAGGCGGAACCGGTCGGCCCCCGCCTCGAAGCCGGCGGTGACGTAGGGGACGAGGCGCTCCCGCGGGGTGCGGGCGCCGTCCTCGCCGCTGAAGGTGACGTGGAAGCCGCGCTCCTTGGCCTGCGTGATCGCCGAACGGGCCAGCGCGTTCAGGAACTTGGGGCTGGGCGAGCCGAGCTTGAGCTTGGCGTGCTGCTCGGAGGTGGGGATGGAGTACATGATGTGGCGCACGCCCAGGCGTTCGGCCTCGTCGAGCGCCGTCGCGACCTGCTGCCGGTCCCGTACGACGACGAGGGTCATGCTGCGTTCCGGGCCGATCGCCTCGTGCGTGGCGAGGACGAGGTCGGCGTCCTTGGAGCCCGGGCCGGACACCATGCCGACCTCGACCAGGTCGACCCCGGTCCTGACCAGCAGGCGGGCGATGACCGCGGCGTCCTCGGGGCCGAACTCGACGCCCGCCATGTGGGCCGAGTCCCGCAAGGTCGCGTCCGACAGATGGGGCAGTCCCTGCGGTAATCCGTTCTCGTGCTGCGTCCTTCCCATGTGCGTTCCCTCCTCTTCCGTTCCAGAGCGAAAGTGATGCGAGCCGCATCGGGAAACATCTTGGGCGGCACCCCCGTCAAGGAACAACGCTCCTTGTGTCAGAGGTTTGTCAAGCACTGTGTCGGAACGTCAGGACAGGAAAGTTGAGCGAAATCTCTGCGATCTCGCGGGAAAGTCCACGGTCGACTCCTCGGTGCGGCGCAGATCCTCGCTAGGGTGGCGGCACCTGTTTTTTCCGATCGAACAGGGGTGGCATGTCGACCGAAAACACCTTTGAGTACTCCGACACCCATGCGAACCTCCTGCGCCGCCGAATACCGGTGGCCTGAGAGCAGACCCCCGAAAAAGGGGAGGGAAGGAATCCGATGGCGTTTCCGCATTCCCCCGCCGAGCCCGGCGCCGAACCGTCGCTGGCCGAACAGGCCCGCGAACTCGCCGACCGCGTCGCACGGCCGTCCGCCGCCGACCGCGACCGGGACCGCAGGTGGGACCCGGCGCTCTTCGCCGAACTGACCGGCGCCCGCCCCGGGCTCGCCGGACCCCTGGTCCCGCGCGGGCTGGGCGGCGGCGGCCTGTCCGCCACCCAGACCTGCGCCCTGCTGCAGGGCCTCGGCGAAGGGGCCCGCGACCCGGGCCTGGCCCTCGCGACCACGGTGCACGCGGTGCTCGCCACCGTGCCGATACGGGTCTTCGGCCGCCGCTGGCAGCAGGAGCACTACCTGCCCCGCATGGCGTCCGGCCAGTGGCTGGGCGCCCTGTCCCTGCACCAGACGCAGGGCGCCGCCCTCGCCACCGCCGTCACCGTCCGGCCCTGCGAGGACGCCTGGCTGCTCGACGGCGAGCTGGACCTGGTGGCGGGCGCCCCCGTCGCCCACCACTTCCTCGTCGTCGCGGCACACCGCGACGGCGGCGGCCGGACCGCGTTCCTGGTGGACCGCGACACGCCCGGCCTGCGCGTCGAGGAGACCGGCCCGGCGGCGATGCCCACGTGCCCCTGGGGACGGCTGGTCCTCGACGACTGCCCGGTCCCGTACGACGCCGTGCTCGGCACCCCGCACGAGGCCGCCACCGAGGTGGAGCCGCTCCTCGCGGCGCTGGACTGGGTGTTCTCCAGCGCGCCCTGGCTCGGCCTGATGCGCGCCCTGACCCGGGAGGCGGTCGGGGCGGCCCGCGAGCGCCGGCTGTTCGGCCGGCCGCTGTCCCACGCCCAGTCGGCCCGGCTGACCCTGGCCGACCTGGCGACCCGGTGCGAACTGGCCGGCGGGCTGCTGTACCGGGCCGCGGAGCAGTTCGACTCCGGCGGCCGGCCCTCGCACCAGGACGCGGCCGCGGCCCGCCTGTTCACGGCCGAGGCCGTGCGGGCCGTGGTCGACGGGGCGGCACGGCTGTCCGGCCCCCTCGTCCACACGGGCGACCACCTGATCGAACGGACCCACCGCGACGCGCTGTTCTTCGCCGGGACCGGCGGGGGCGGCGACGTGCTGCGGCCGGTCATCGCGGCGTCCCTGCTGGGACTCGGCTGAACTCGGAGGAAGGGCTCCCGACATGAACGTCAACCGGAACGGCACCGGCACCACCCCGAGCTTCCCCGGCATCGCCCGACGGGCGGCCGAGACCGACGCGACGGGGCGCATCCCCGCACAGAACTGGAAGGAGATCGCCGACAGCGGCTACCTGCGCCTCTTCCACCCGCCGGAGATCGGAGGCACCGGCGCCGACGGACCCGAGCAGACCGCGGCCATGGAGGCGCTGGCCCGGGCCTGTCCCAGCACCTACTGGTCGGCCACGGTGTCCGCGCTCCTGTGCGCCAAGCTGATCTCCACGTACGGGGACCACGACACCCACGAACGGCTGCTGAACGGCCTGTTGAGCGGCCGGCAACTGGCCGCGTTCGCCGTGGTGGAGACGACCGCGGGCAGCGACGCGGGCACCTACCGGACCACGGTGCGCCCCGCCGGCTCCGGC
Organism: Streptomyces sp. NPDC045287; assembly: GCF_056432325.1. Lineage (NCBI taxonomy): Bacteria > Bacillati > Actinomycetota > Actinomycetes > Kitasatosporales > Streptomycetaceae > Streptomyces > Streptomyces sp. NPDC045287. Next base: position 13,509 of record NZ_JBWKJG010000005.1, on the reverse strand, counting down.
GGCGGCTTCGTCGTCAACGGCGAGAAGTCCCGGATCACCAACGCGCCCGACGCGGACCTCGCCGTCACCCTCGCCCGGCGGGAGAAGGCGGCCGGTGACGACGGCCCCGACTGGTGCCTGGCCTTCGTGGACCTGCGGCAGCCGGGCATCCACCGCTACGAGATCCCGCGGATGGGGCTGCGGGGCATGCCCTGGGGAGGCATCGTCTTCACCGACGCCCGCGTCGCGGAGGCCGACGTCATCCCCGTACCCCTGGAGGAGCTCTCCGAGGGGATGGCGTGGGGGTGGCTGCTGGTCTCCGTCTCCGCCATCGCGACGGCCGAGTCCGCGCTGGCCGCGTCGGTCCGGCACGCCCGGGAACGCGTCGCCTTCGGACGCCCCCTGGCCCACATGGAGGGCGTCCAGGCGCAGCTCGCCGATTCGCGCGCCCAGATCGACGCGGCCCGCCTGCTGGCCCGCCGGGCGGCGGCGGAGCGCGCCGCGGGCCGGTCGGCCAGGGACCTGATCGCCATGCTCAAGATCTACGCCACGGAGATGGCCGTCGAGGTGGCCGCGCGCGCCGTGCAGATCCACGGATCGGCCGGCCTGACACCGGGCCACGAGGTGGAGCGCCACTACCGGGACGCCCAGATGAACGTCATCGGCGCCTTCGCCTCCAACCGGCTGCGCGAACAGGTCTCGGAGGGCCTGGGCCTGGGGCCGGCGGTCTACCGGCCGTTCGACTGGGTCAGGCCGGCCGGCCTGGGCCAGGACGCGGTGGGCCTGAGCGGCCTCCTGGAGGCCCCGAAGGCCGCCTGACCGCGGCCCCGGCGCCGCGGTGGCCCGGCCCCGGTCGTCCCCCGTCCGCTTCCGGCGGGGGACGACCGGGGCCCTTCGGCGTCCTCCAGCGCCTTCCGCCGCTTTCCGGCCCCTCCCCGCACCACCGACCGCCGGGCGCGTACGACCGCCGGGCGTACGACTGCCAGGCATACGGCCGCGGGGCATACGGCCTCCGGGCATACGACCGCGGGGCCCGTCGGAAAGCGAAGGGCCCCGAATGCGGCTCCCTTTTCACCCCCGGAGCCCCCTACCGCAGGAATGTCACCGTCCACCGGCGTGCGAGGCGCCCGTCAGCCGCGCCCGATGCGATAACCCACGCCCCGGACCGTGATGATCCAGGTTTTGGCTCCCAGCTTCGCCCGTAAGCTGCGCACGTGGGTGTCGATGGTGCGACTGGAATCCGCCCAGTCGGTCCCCCAGACGCGAGCCATCAATTCCTTCCGGGAAACGACGCTTTCCGCATTCGCGACCAGGACGTGCAGCAGCTCGAATTCCTTGGCGGTCGTACTCACCGGATTCCCGTGCAGACGGACCTCGCGGGTCCTGCCGTCGATGCACAGGGGGCCGAGGGAGAGGATCCGGGTCGGCTCCGTCCGGGGGTGGACCCTGCGCAGCACGGCCTCGATGCGCGCGTGGATCTCCCGGGAGCCGCACGAGGTGACGACGCAGTCGTCCGCCCCCGCCTGCAGGGCCAGGACCCGGTCGAGTTCGGTGTCGCGCGCGGTGACGGAGATGATCGGCTTGTCACCGATCTCCCGTATCGACCGGCAGACCTCCAGCCCGTCGATGTCGGGGAGGTCGAGGTCGAGCAGGACCAGATCGGCCTGCTGATGGATGCTCAGTGCCGCCGCCCCCGTGTCGACACTGCTCGCGGCATATCCCTGGCGCCTGAGCTCCCGCACCCGCGCGTCGGCCGCCTCGGCGTCGTCCTCGACCACCAGTACCCGGATCACGCCAGACTTGGCGATGGGCTTGCCTCGCGGAGTCATCCTTCTCATGAGCCGCTGTACGGGCTCCGCCGGAGCCGGCTGCGCGGCGTGCGCCACCATCGTGCCCCCTCTCCCCTTCTCTCCCTCCCTAAAAAGAAACACACGTCCTGTTATTTGTACAGCCGAGTATCCGCACTAAAAACGCATTAAGCATGCCAAGTCGGACAGAAGAAAGTCGCTCTACGATCAGGAAAAATCAGGCAAGCAGGACATTAATTGTTTATTCGGGCACTAGAAAACCGAACGGGGCGCCAGTAGGATCCCGCACCGGGACGACCCGCTCACCCCGGACGGTGGCTTGGTTCACTTACGGCCACTTCTGTGGGAGGAGCGGACCAGGGGGCGCATCCCGGCCACGCCAGAGAGCGGAGGTACGCATATGCAATACGCCGCGGAACGAGGAGGGGCGCGGCACTGGCGCCGGGAACGCATCTGGGCCCCGAGCGGCCTACCCGCTCGGAGCCCAGGGGACGGATCCGGGGTTCAGACCCCGGCCGTGGCCTCGCTCTCGTCGGCCCGCAGCAGCCGCTCGCCCCGCTCGGGGGACAGGTCGATCCTGGCGAGCACGGCGGGGCTGACGACGCTGGGCAGCATCAACTGGTACATCCTCGCGATCTCCTCGGAGAGGTCGAAGGTGTCCCCGAGCGTCTCCGACACGAGCTGCACTCCGGTCCAGGCGCCGACCACCATCCGCGAGATGGCGTCGGGGTCGGTGTGCGGAAGCAGTTCGCCGCGGTCCTGCGCCTCGGTGAGCAGGTCACGGCCGACCGCGGCCCAGTCGGGCCACCGGGTGCCGAACAGCCTGCGGGCCTTGGGGTCGACGGACAGCCGTATCGCGGCGCGCAGCACCGGTTCCCGCGGCACGCGGTAGGCCAGCAGGAGCCCCAGGTCCACCCACTCCTGGACTTTGAAGGTCTGCGGACGCAACCCGTCCCGGGTCACGGCCTCGTCGAGCACGGCGCGCGCCATGTCCTCCTTCGAGGCGAAGTGGAAGTACAGGGCACCACGAGTCAGCCCTGTTCGCTCGACCAGCGCGGCAATGGTGGCGGCGTCGTAACCGACCTCGTTGAAAAGGCTCGCCATGGCCTCAAGGATGGTATTGCGAGTGCGAATCGCACGGTCCTGCCTCACCACGCCAAGCCTCCGAGTCCCCTCTTCGCGTCCTGCCAATCCCACTCAGCGACCCTCGCGAGTAACCGAATGATCAGTACTTTATCAGCGCGGACCGCTCGCGCAGCTACCCCACATCACGGAGTATCTCGTTCCGGGAGGATCCTTGCCCATGTCCGCTGAAGCCGTAGAGGCCACCTTGTTCCGCGACTTCGGTCCCCGTCCGACCGACAGGCTGGGCGAATACACCCACCTGAGACACAGTTCGGCGATCCTCATAGAGGACTGGCACAGACGGGGCCCGGACTCCTTCGGGGTCCTGGTCCGCTGGCCCGCCGGAGGCGCGGCCGGAGAGTACGACCCGCGCCTGCTGGCCCAGACGATCCGGCAGAGCGGTCTCCTCGTCGCGCACGCCGAGTACGGGGTGCCCACGGGGCACCAGACGTTGCTGAACACCCTGAACATCACGGTGCGGCCGGGCTTCCGGGCGCGCGAGGGCGCCGCGTTCGAGGTGCGCGTGACGGTGACGCGGGAGGCCGGACCGTCCGCGCTGGGCATGGAGTTCGAGATCCGCCGGCCCGGCGGCGCGCCCGTGTGCCTGGCCAACACGAGGTTCGGCTGGGTGTCCCCGGCGGCCTACCGCCGCGTCCGCGGCCGGCACCTCGCCGTCGACTGGGGCCGGTGGCCGCTCCCCGAGGCCCTGCCGCCCCGCCGGGTCGGCCGGACGCGCGACAACGACGTGCTCCTGGCGGCCGGCGGCGACGGCCACCGCTGGCAGTTGCGCAACGACGTCTCCCAGACCCTGCTCTTCGACCACCCCGTCGACCACGTGCCGGGCCTGGTCCTCCTGGAGGCCGCCCAGCAGGCCGCGTACGCCGCCACCTGGCCGTGGCTCGTCGACTTCACCGACGTGTGCGTCTCCTACGCGCAGTACGTGGAGTTCGACGAGCCCTGCTGGATCGAGGCCGGCCCGCTGACGACGCTGCTGCCCGGGCGGTTCGCCATCGAGGTCAGGGGCCACCAGGGCGGACGGACCGCCTTCGAGGCGCGGATGAGGGGCCGCCGGCTCAGGAAGCCGTAGGGAGCCGTGGGGAAGCGCCGCGAGCGCGACGCGGCACCCCACGACGCGCGGGAACGCCGACCGTGCCGCCCGTCGCCCCCGCCCCCGCCCGGCCCGCCGCCGGCCGGGGGAGCGGCGGCGGGCGGCACGCATCCCGTCAGTGGTTGACGAAGCCGCCGTCCACGGGCACCACCGCGCCGGTCAGGAAGGGGCAGCGGTCGCTGAGCAGCCATGCCGCGGCGGCCGCGACCTCCTCCGGCGCGGCGGTCCGCCCCTGCGGGGTCATGGAGCACGCCAGCTCCTCCATGCCGGGGTTGCGCGCGAACCAGTCGGCGGTGATCTCGCTGCGGGTGGTCCCCGGGGCGAGGGCGTTCACCCGGATGCCCTGCTGGGCGTACTCGTCGGCCGCCGCCCGCGTGAGGCCGACGACCGCGTGCTTCGAGGCGACGTACGGCGCGGCGGCGGGTATGGCCACCAGGCCGGCGACGCTGCTGTTGTTGACGATCGCGCCGCCCCCGTGGGCCAGCATCGCGGCTATCTCGTGGCGCAGGCAGTTCCAGACGCCCCGCACGTTGACGTCCATGATGGTGTCGTAGACGTCGTCCGCCATCAGGTGCAGCGGGGTGCGGTCCCCTCCGACGCCGGCGTTGTTGAAGGCCGCGTCCAGCCGTCCGTACGCGGCGACCGCGGCGTCCACCGCGCGGGCCGCGTCCGCGGCCGAGGACACGTCGCCCACCACGTAGGACGCCTCCGCCCCGGCGCCGCGGAGCCCGTCCACGAGGGCGGCCAGCCGGTCCTCCCGGCGGGCGGTCAGCACCACGGTCGCGCCCTCCTCGCTGAAGACCTTCGCCGCCGCGGCTCCGATGCCGCTGCTCGCTCCGGTGATGAGGACCACTTTGTCGGCAAGAAGCTCACGGCTCATGGCTCGCATTCTCCCCGGGCGGGCCGCCCGCGCGGGCCTTTCGCCCAAACTCGCCCGCATGGCCCCGGCGCCGGGGGCGCCGGCGCATGACCGGACGGCGGGGATGTACTAGAGTTATCTCGACATCGAGATATCTGCTGACGACGCACCGCGGTCGCCCGCACAGGTAAGGCAAGCCTAACTAAGTCTTACCTTAGCGGATCGGCGAGATGCCGTGGCGGCAGGATGCGGTTGAACGCGCACATTGATGAAGGAGACTGTCGTGTCGGCGAACAGCTTCGACGCCCGCAGCACGCTGCGCGTGGGCGACGAGTCGTACGAGATCTTCCGGCTGGACAAGGTTGAGGGCTCGGCCCGCCTTCCGTACAGCCTCAAGGTCCTGCTGGAGAACCTGCTCCGCACCGAGGACGGCGCGAACATCACCGCCGACCACATCCGGGCCCTCGGCGAGTGGGACTCCCAGGCCCAGCCGAGCCAGGAGATCCAGTTCACCCCGGCCCGCGTGATCATGCAGGACTTCACCGGTGTGCCGTGTGTCGTGGACCTCGCCACCATGCGCGAGGCCGTCAAGGAGCTCGGCGGCGACCCGTCGAAGATCAACCCCCTCGCCCCGGCCGAGCTGGTCATCGACCACTCCGTCATCGCCGACAAGTTCGGCACCAAGGAGGCCTTCGGCCAGAACGTCGAGCTGGAGTACGGCCGCAACAAGGAGCGCTACCAGTTCCTGCGCTGGGGCCAGACCGCCTTCGACGAGTTCAAGGTCGTCCCGCCCGGCACCGGCATCGTCCACCAGGTGAACATCGAGCACCTGGCCCGCACGGTCATGGTGCGGGGCGGCCAGGCCTACCCCGACACCCTCGTCGGCACCGACTCGCACACCACCATGGTCAACGGCCTCGGCGTCCTCGGCTGGGGCGTCGGCGGCATCGAGGCCGAGGCCGCCATGCTCGGCCAGCCGGTCTCCATGCTCATCCCGCGCGTCGTCGGCTTCAAGCTGACCGGCGAGCTGCCCACCGGCACCACCGCCACCGACCTGGTGCTCACCATCACCGAGATGCTGCGCAAGCACGGTGTCGTCGGCAAGTTCGTCGAGTTCTACGGCGAGGGCGTCGCCGCCACCTCGCTCGCCAACCGCGCCACCATCGGCAACATGTCGCCCGAGTTCGGCTCCACCGCCGCGATCTTCCCGATCGACGACGAGACGCTGAACTACCTCAAGCTCACCGGCCGCTCCGAGCAGCAGGTCGCGCTCGTCGAGGCGTACGCCAAGGAGCAGGGCCTCTGGCTGGACCCGTCCGCCGAGCCGGACTTCTCCGAGAAGCTCGAACTGGACCTCTCCACCGTCGTCCCGTCGATCGCCGGCCCGAAGCGCCCGCAGGACCGCATCGTCCTGGCCGAGGCCGCCCAGCAGTTCGCCAAGGACGTCCTCAACTACGTCGATGCCCCCGTCGCCCAGACCTCGGAGGCCGCCGCCTCCCCGGTCGACGAGGCCAGCGCCGAGTCCTTCCCGGCCTCCGACGCCCCCGCCTACGGCCGCGAGGAGAACGGCGCGGGCGCCCCGCAGCACGGCCAGGGCACCGGTGCCGTCCCGTCCAACCCGGTCACCGTGACCGCCCCCGACGGCTCGACGTACGAGATCGACCACGGCGCCGTCACCGTCGCCGCGATCACCTCCTGCACCAACACCTCCAACCCGTACGTGATGGTCGCCGCCGCGCTCGTCGCGAAGAAGGCCGTCGAGAAGGGCCTGACCCGCAAGCCGTGGGTCAAGACCACCCTCGCCCCGGGCTCCAAGGTCGTCACCGACTACTTCGACAAGGCGGGCCTCACCCCGTACCTCGACAAGGTCGGCTTCAACCTCGTCGGCTACGGTTGCACCACCTGCATCGGCAACTCCGGCCCGCTGCCGGAGGAGGTCTCCAAGGCGGTCAACGACCACGACCTCGCCGTCACCTCGGTCCTCTCCGGCAACCGCAACTTCGAGGGCCGGATCAACCCGGACGTCAAGATGAACTACCTGGCGTCCCCGCCGCTGGTCGTCGCGTACGCCATCGCGGGCTCCATGAAGGTGGACATCACCAAGGACGCCCTCGGCACGGACCAGGACGGCAACCCGGTCTACCTGAAGGACATCTGGCCGACCGAGGCCGAGGTCAACGAGGTCGTCGCCAGCGCCATCGGCGAGGACATGTTCTCCAAGTCCTACCAGGACGTCTTCGCGGGCGACGCCCAGTGGCAGGCCCTGCCGATCCCCACCGGCAACACCTTCGAGTGGGACCCGGAGTCCACCTACGTCCGCAAGCCCCCGTACTTCGAGGGCATGACGATGGAGACGACCCCGGTCACCGACATCACCGGCGCCCGCGTCCTCGCCAAGCTGGGCGACTCGGTCACCACCGACCACATCTCCCCGGCCGGCGCCATCAAGGCCGACACCCCGGCCGGCAAGTACCTCACGGAGCACGGCGTCGAGCGCCGCGACTTCAACAGCTACGGCTCGCGCCGCGGCAACCACGAGGTCATGATCCGCGGTACGTTCGCCAACATCCGCCTGCGCAACCAGATCGCGCCGGGCACCGAGGGCGGCTACACGCGTGACTTCACGCAGGAGGGCGGCCCGGTCTCCTTCATCTACGACGCCTCGCAGAACTACCAGGCCGCCGGCATCCCGCTGGTCGTCCTGGCCGGCAAGGAGTACGGCTCCGGCTCGTCCCGCGACTGGGCCGCCAAGGGCACCGCGCTGCTCGGCGTCAAGGCCGTCATCGCCGAGTCGTACGAGCGCATCCACCGCTCCAACCTCATCGGCATGGGCGTCCTGCCGCTCCAGTTCCCGGAGGGCGCGTCCGCCCAGTCGCTGGGCCTGACGGGCGAGGAGACCTTCTCCATCACGGGCGTCACCGAGCTGAACGAGGGCACCACGCCGCGCACGGTCAAGGTCACCACCGACACGGGCGTCGAGTTCGACGCGGTCGTCCGCATCGACACCCCCGGTGAGGCCGACTACTACCGCAACGGCGGCATCATGCAGTACGTGCTGCGCAACCTGATCCGCGGCTGAGTCCCCGGCAGGTGAGCGGCGGAGGGCCGCACCCCGTTTCCACACGGGGTGCGGCCCTCCCGCCGTTCCCGGACGCCCCGCGGGTGCGGGCCCTCCCGCCGTTCCTGGGCGCCTTGCGGGTGCGACCCTCCCGCCGTTCCCGGGTTCCCCACGCTTCCCCGCCGTTTCCGGGTTCCCCGCGCTTCCCCTCCGTTCCTGGGTTCCCCGCGTCTCTTCGCCGTTCCCGGGTCCCCCGCCCCTCTGCCGGCCGCGCGGAGAGCGGCCCTCCCCGGTTCGGAGGCGGCGGTCCCCGGGGTGCCGTACGGCCCGGCGCGCCGTACGGCACGGTGCGGTCCGGGAGCCGGCCACCCGGATGCCGGGAGGGGCCGGCGCGCTCGCGCGGGTGTCGCCCTGCCCCGCACCCACCGACCGAGATCGATGGCAGGTCGGCCCATTGGGGGCGGGGCACGACGCCACCCCGTGACGGCAGTGCCTTTAACGGGCCGGCCGGCGATCGCCGAACCACCGGCCCGCCGACCCCCCGGACCGTCGAACGCCCCGGACCGGCGCGCTCCGAGACCGATCGCGGGGCGGCCCGTCACCGGGCCAACCGCAGGTGCCAGCCGCTCCGGCTGCGGCCGAGGACGGCGGCGTACGACTCCGGGCCCGGCCTTCCGGCGTCCTCCCACGCGCGGAGCCAGCCGCGCAGGACGGCGAGGGACGGCGAGTCGGGGTGGTCGGCGAGGAGGGTGCCGTCCTGCTGGAGGACGGCGGCCGTCGTCGGGGTGGAGTGGCCGATGGCCCACAGGTCCGGCCGGAGTCCGGCCGAGGTGAGCCGCGGGTGGGCCTGGGCGGCGACGAACGTCCGCCAGGAGTGCCAGTCGACCTCCGCCCCCTCGTACGGCTCGGTGTGAGCGTCCTTCAGCAGCCGGTCCAGGGCGGTGCGGGCGCCGGTGTGCCAGTGGTCGTCCGCCTCGCGCCAGGCGATGGAGATCCACGAGGGGCCGGGGACGCGGTTCTCCCAGTCCACCCACCGTCCGGGCAGGTCCAGGTCGGTCTGCGGGGAGGCGGTCGCCTCGACGTACCAGCCGGTGAACACCTGCTCCACCGCCGGTTCGCCGCCCTGGATGCGGATTTTGGCGACGACGGTGATGTTGGGCACGGGGGCGATCGGCAGCGGGGCGATGATCAGCCCGCCGTCGACGACCTGGTCCACCCACGCCTCGGGCAGCAGGGGCGGGGTGCACCAGGCCACCATCCGGTCGTACGGGCCCTTCGCGGGGAAGCCGGCGGTGCCGTCGGCGACGTGGCAGCGGATGTTGTGCACGCCGCGCTCCTGGTGGATCAGGTTCGCCCAGCGGACGAGGTAGGGGTCGACGTCCAGGCTGGTGACGTGGCCGAAGTCGCCGACGAGCCGGGCGAGCAGGGCGCCGGAGTAGCCGGAGCCGGTACCGATCTCGATGACGTTCATGCCGTCGTGGACGTCGAGGGTGGTGAGCTCGCGGTGGATCACCTTGGGGTTGGAACGGTTCGGTGTGGCGCCGCGGCCGTCGTGGTGGGTGTAGTGGCGTTCGGGGACGGATGCGGCGACGTCGGCGACGGCGATGGGCACGGGCCACTCCTTCGAGGGATGCGGGGCACTCGTATGCGACAACTGGCCCGGACGGGTGAAGGTCACGGGCTCGGCGGGCGGGTCAGATGGTGCAGTCCCGCGATGGCCGGGCAGGCAGGTGGCGCAACCTGCGGGTCTCCGTTCGGGCCGTCCCTCCGAGTAGCGCGGTCAAGGCTGTACGAGTGTCCGGGGGCGGTGTCCGCCCCGCACAGCACCACGAGGACAGTCCCGTCCTGGACGCTGGAACGCCTCGGTCCGTGCCGGTATCACGGGTTTCCCGCGGCCCTCTACCAGCCGTGCACGGAGAACGGCTCTCCCTTGAGGTAGTGCGCGATCCCCAGGGCGTTGTACGGCACGGTGTTGTCCGGGAGCCGGTCGCTCGGGTGCCAGGACAGGCCGGCGCACTTGTGGGGCTCCATGTTGTGCGGCTCGCCCTCCCAGTGCCGGGCGGTGAGGAACCATCCGACCCTGGGCTCTCCTTCCGGGTTGCGGAAGTGCATGGCGTGGACGATCCGCAGGGCGTCCCGTTCGATGGTGACGTCGATCTCCTCGTGCGCTTCGCGGATCACCGCGTCGTACACGCTCTCCCCCGGCTCGACCTTCCCGGAAGGGAGGTTCAGCATCCCGTCCGCGTAACCGGTGCCCCGCCGTTCGGCGAGGCACACGGCTCCGTCGCGCTCCAGGATGAGCATCACGTCGTTCACGGGCTGCTGGGGCACGGTGCTCCGTCCTTTGACCGGTGGGGCGTCTTGCCGGTAGGGGACTCTAGCGGGGTTCACACGGCGATCAGCCCCAGCGCGTCGACGCGCTCGGCGACCGTCAGGCCCATCTGCATCATCAGGAGCCGCACACCGCCGGCCCGGCACGCCTCGTAGATCGCGTCGTCTGCCTCGTCCTGGAAGTCGAGGACCGAGAGGACGGCCACGGCGAGGTGGCGGACGTGCCCGATCGCGTCCGCAGGGGGCGGCTGTTCGGTGCTGGTGTCGATCAGGTGCGCCATCGCGTCGGCCGGGTACGGCGAGACCAGGTGCGGCACCGTCTCGACGAGCGCCGTGACCGTCGCCCGGAGCCACGCCGAGCTGGTGAGTGTCTGGGCCGGTGGGGGCCGTGGGTGCTCGTCGAGGACGTCGTCCGGGTCCCCGTACACCCGGCCGTCGACCACCGAGGCGACCGGAGTGTGACGCCGGTCCGCTTCGGCGGCCCGTCCCCCGGTGGCCAGGGCGCGGCGCGGACCGGCCAGGGTGCGGTGCGCGGTGTCCTCGTCGTCCGAGAACCGGCTCGGCGGTTGCAGGATGTCGCCGGGTGCGGCGCCCATCACGACGGCCCGGCGGGGAGGGCGAGGGCGCACCAGGTGACCGTGCCGTCGTCGCTGACGCCCCACTCCCGTGCGACGGCGGCGACGAGCCACAGACCTCGGCCGCTCTCGTCGGTCTCCTCGGCGGTCCGCAGGCGGGCCGGGGCGGTGCTGCCGTCGCTGACCTCGATGCGCAGCTCGACGGCGGAGTACGTCACCGTCAGCCCGACGTTCCCGCGGCCGTGCCGGACGGCGTTGGTGACGAGTTCGGAGACGACGAGCACGGCCGGGTCGAGCACTGCGCCGAGGCCCCGGTGGCGCAGGAGCGCGGCGGTGATCCGGCGCATCTGGCCGACCCGGTACTCGGCCGGTTCGAAGGAGACGGCGAAGAGGAGCCCGGCCCGCTGGACCGCGGGGGGCGGGAGCGGTGGGAGCGGTGGCGTGTCGGGCCGGGCGGGGGAGTGGGCCGTCACCGCCGCCTCCCCGCCACCTCGACCTCGGGCACCACCAGGGCGAGGAACCCGAAGCCCTCCTGGAGCCTCTTGAGCTGCTGCCCGTAGACACCGGGGTCCGGGCTGATGGCGACGTGGGCGACCGCCACGGCCCCGTCCGCGTAACCGGCACGGATGTGGTGGCGCACCGAGGTCCACCCCGGCCGCCGCTCGGGGTCGGTCTCACCGGAATCGTCCGTGTAGCGCCCGGTGACCCTCCAGTACTGCCGGGCGGCGAAGTCGTGTGCGAGGTTCAGGGAGTGCGTCGGCTCCCGGCCGCCCACGGTCGGCGCGTACAGGCACACCCGCGGCACGCGCCCCGCGGCCAGCAGCCGCTTGACCGTCCGGTCGAGGTGTTCGCGGCGCGCGGTGAGGAGCCGGGGGTACGGATCGGGCTCGGCGAACACCCGGCCGGTACGCACGGAACTGCCGAGCCGGCGCTCGCGGTCCGTCCGACCGTGACCGCGAGCGGGAGCGGGGGTGGGGGAGTTGCTCTGGCACATGATGCCTCGGCTCCGTCGGGGAAAGAGGGGGAGGGGGTCAGACGTGCTTCTGGGCCATCGCGGTGATCGCCTCGTCCAGCCGCCGCAGGCTCTCGTCGGGGGGCAGCGCGGCCTGCTCGTACCGGTCCATGCACGCGCGCAGCGCGGGCGCGTGCGGGCCGACCCGGTAGAGGACCGCGATGTTGTCCTCGTCGGCGTAGAGCGTCCCTTCGGGGCGTTCGATCTCGTACAGCGGGCCGCCGGGGGCGGGAACAGGGGCGTGGCCCGGCAAGACGAGGACCCGCGCGGTGCCTTGTTCCGCCAAGTGGTGGAGGTACCGGAGCTGCCGCGCCATGAGGGTGTGGCCGCCCACCGGCCGCACCAGGACGTACTCGTCCAGGAAGAGCGTCATGGCCGCGGGCTCGGGCTCGGGCCACCAGACCGGCGGCAGCACGGTCGTCTCGGCCTCGGCCTCGGCCTCCGCGACCATCTGCTGGTAGGCGTACGTCTGGAACGGCACGGGGATCACCAGCGCGGTGAACACGCGCACCCTGTTCGCGCCGCTCATGCACGCCCGGAGCCGGTCCCGCCGGTGGCGGCCGGCATCCCGCAGACGATGCCGCCGATCGTCGTCCTCCACCTCCGTCCGCATGACGGTCTCCTCGTCGTCCGGTGCCCGTAGCAGGCCGCCGAACTCCTCGAACAGGTCGTCCGCCTTCAGCAGCGCCCCGGTGGGGAGCGCCGCCAGGTGCAGGCCGATCAGGTGGTCGGCGAGGGAGGACGGCGCGGGGCCGGGCGACGAGTGCATGGAAGTCCTCATGAGCGTACGGAGCGGAATGCGGCAAGGGGCGGTGACCGGCCGTCCCCTGGAGGAACCGGGGACGGCCGGGGCCCGCGCCTCCGGCAGCCCGGCGGCACGGCGGCACGGGCGTCCTGGAGGGGGCCGGCCCTGCCCGAGGGCCCTTCGCGCGTCGTGACGGGGGCACGAGGGACCGGTGCGTACTCGGGAGGGCCCGTCTGTACCGGCTGCCGCGGGGGACGCGGCGACCGGTGCTTCAGTGTCGTGCGTACCAGTGGCCCAGGATGTCCGCGTCGCGCGGGGAGGGCGCCGGCTGGTACTCCATCAGCGTCTTCCCCAGCGGGGCCGGGTCGACGGAGTGGTGCTTCGGTGCCCGCGGCCGGTACCGGCCGGGTCCCGTACACGGTCACGCGGGGGTATGCCGAAGGTGGCACCGCCGCTCGGGCACAGGGCGTGCGGACGGTTACCCCAACGGCACGAGGCGCCCGGAAGGACCGGCCACCGCAGCCGCCGCCCGGCGCCGACGACCGCCCCGCACCCGCCCGCCTGCCGCCGATCCAGCGCGACGGCGGCGGCCAACGCGACGGCAGAGGCAGAGGTGACCACCAGGTCGCACACCTCCGGGCCCAACCTGATCGTCCCGCCCTCACCCTTCAGCCATCCGTCGCGCCGCGGGTCGAGCGCCGTACAGGGGGATCGCATCTGGTCAGCACCAGGTCGCGGTCGTCGCCCGGACAAGAACCGCACGGAGTCGAGACGTGTAGAGCCGCTGTCCCACGTACTGCCGTCGATCGCTGGCCTAAGGGTTGTCCCGTAACTGCTCGTCAGTGAGCCGAGTGTCGCGGCAGACTCATGGTCATGGTGCACCTGCGGATTCTCACGACGAGCGACTGG